>NZ_CP047080.1:2007500-2323333 GCF_030408595.1 Corynebacterium canis
CGCTCAGCCGCAGCGAAAGGCTGATGCGTTTGCGGGGCACATCCACTTCCATCACCTTGACCTTGACCACCTGCCCGGAACGCACCACCGAATGCGGGTCCGAAACGTAGCGGTCCGACATGGCGGACACGTGTACCAAACCATCCTGGTGCACGCCGACGTCCACGAAGGCGCCGAAGGCGGCAACATTAGTGACGGTGCCCTCCAGAATCATGCCGGGCGCCAGATCCGAAATGGTTTCCACACCTTCCTTAAAGGTGGCGGTTCGGAATTCGGGGCGCGGGTCGCGGCCGGGTTTATCCAGCTCGGAAATGATATCGGTGACGGTCGGGATACCGAACGTATCGTCGGCAAACTCTGCGGGTTTCAGCCCCGCCAACACCCGAGTATTGCCAATCAGTTCGGATACGCCAAGGCCGGTGCGCTTGGCCATCATCCGCACCACCGGGTACGCCTCGGGGTGCACTGCGGAAGCGTCCAGGGGATCCTTGCCGCCGCGGATCCGCAGGAAACCGGCGCATTGCTGGAAGGCCTTGGGCCCTAGACGCGCCACCTTTTTCAGTTCGGAACGCGAGGCAAAAGCGCCGTGCTCATCGCGGTATGCCACGATGTTTTCCGCAATGGTCCCGGTTACCCCGGCGACCCGCGTGAGCAGCGGCGCAGATGCGGAATTAAGGTCTACGCCCACGGCATTTACCGCATCTTCCACCACGCCGTCGAGGGTGCGCGCCAGCGCGGTCTGGTTCACGTCGTGCTGATATTGGCCCACGCCGATGGACTTCGGGTCGATCTTCACCAGCTCGGCGAGCGGGTCCTGGAGGCGGCGGGCGATCGACACCGCGCCGCGCAGGGAAACGTCCATCGTGGGGAACTCCGCGGCGGCCACCGAGGATGCCGAATATACGGACGCACCGGATTCCGAAACCACAACCGGGGTCGGCCGTTTTCCTCCCGCTTTTGCGATAAGGTCCGCGACCTCACCGGCGAGTTTTTCCGTCTCCCGCGAGGCCGTCCCATTGCCCACGGCCAATAGTTCCACCCCGTGCGTGGCGCATGCCGTAGCCAACACGGACACCGCGTCTGACCAGCGCGCTTGCGGCTTGTGCGGGTAGACGATGCAGGTATCCAGCACCTTGCCCGTGGGGTCCACCACCGCGCATTTCACGCCGTTGCGGTACCCCGGATCAAGGCCCAGCACGGCGCGTTGACCTGCCGGGGCCGCGAGCAACACGTCCCGCAGGTTCGTGGCAAAGACTTCCAGCGCCCCCGCCTCCGCCTTTTCCTTTAGGCGCATTCGAACATCCAATGCAGAAGAAACGGCGAGCTTTGTGGCCCAGGTCCAGCGCACTGCGTCAGCAAGCCAGGGCGAAGCGTGCGTATCGACGCCCTCCGCTTCAGCGATCATGCCCATATACGGCGCATCGTCCCCGGCGTCCAGGTTTAAGTGCAGGATTCCTTCCTTCTCGCCGCGGAATAATGCGAGGATGCGGTGCGAAGGCAACGAGGTAAAATCCTCGGCGAAATCGAAATAATCTTTGAATTTTGCGCCGGCGGTTTCCATGCCCGCGACGACGGTGGCCAACATAGCGCCGTTTTCAAACATGCGTTCGCGGACGGTGCCGACAAGGTCCGCGTTGGTGGCGCAACGATCAGCCAGAATGGCGCGGGCGCCCTCCAAAACCGCCTTCGTATCGGTGAAACCTTTGGTGACGTAATCGGCGGCGATAACGTGCGGGTCGGCGGTCGGGGCGTCGAGAAGCGCGTCCAACAAAGGTTCGATTCCGGCCTCACGCGCGGCGTCTGCCTTGGTGCGGCGTCGCTTTTTAAACGGCAGGTACAAATCCTCCACGCGGGCCTTGGTCTCACACGCCAGGATCTGCGCGCGCAGCTCCTCGCTGAGCTTGCCCTGCTCCGCGATCGCCGCCAACACCGCGCCCTTACGCTCCTCTAATTCGCGCAGGTAGGCGAGGCGCTCCTCCAGCTGCCGCAATTGGGAATCATCAAGCCCGCCGGTAATCTCCTTACGGTAGCGGGCGATAAATGGCACAGTGTTTCCCTCATCGAGCAGTGCAACGGTAGCGGCAACCTGGGCCTCGGCAACCCCGAGTTCACGGGCGAGCGTGGAAATAATCATTCCGCCGATTCTAGCCCGCACCCCGGCAGCGTCGGCCACCGCTCACCCCGCCGATCCGACTTCAGCCTCCGCCGGGCGGACCCCACGCCGGACGCAATCACGTTCGAATGGCGGAAAAACCATACGCGAGCACACGGAAAACACTTGCAGCTTTCCTGCTACCGGGGTTAATGTGAAAGCTTACGGGGCAACCTTAGCCCTACCTGATACGGGTTTATTGGGCTTTACCTCCCCACTCACTTCTGCAAGAGGAAGGATGGCGCACGCTGAAGTGACGCAATCCACGCGGCGAACCATCACACTCATCAACTACATCACCTGGGTGCTGGCGTGCCTTCCGATGCTGTACTTTGCCTCCGTGCTGGCACCGGGCTCCACGCTGCGTAGCGGCGCGTGGCTGGGCGCGACAATCTTCGGCGGCTCCCCGAACCTTTTTGTGACGTGGCTGCTTATTCTGCTGTACACAATTACGCCGATGCCGGCCGCCTGGTGCATGGTCAAGTGCTTTTGCATTCGGCGGACCATAGTGGCGAATCCACGGGACCAAACCTGGTTCCTCTGGTCCATGATGGTGACGGCACTCGTGCTTGTGCTGTGGTGCTGCTCGCTGACCGTGGGGCCATATCTGCTGTTCAACGCCTACCTCGACGCCACGGTGTGAACCTTGGTAGGGGTCGGCGGAACTCCCTCAATAAGGGGACCCCATTTTATTTGGCCCGGCGTTTGGTGCGCGGGACGCGGCGGTGCCGACCTAATACGGCCGAAGTGCATTATGGCGAATATTCACGCGCGTTTACTTCCGCACGATGAATTGATGGTTCGGGGACCAGTTTCTATTTTGTTATCTGGCGGTGACTAAACTGCTACATTGTTTCGATTATTCACCATCTTGATATCAGGGGAACAAAACTTCTAGGGAAACATGTTGTCATTGCTGCTACGCTGGAACCCAGTGATAGATCACCGCTCCATGAGGTGGACTTGGAGACCGAAACCGGCGCGATCCATACAGGTCAGATAGGTTTTGCACCAGACAACTCGGAGGGGTTGAATTTCGCCCACCGCACCCTAAATGCCGTGTAATGGCGGCATATCCGGGCGCCTTATGTTCCATCGTTATTGCCTTTCACCTGTTTTAACAAATACTGAAACAACCAGTTTTACTCAATTCGAGAACCTAGCACTGAACACTGCTGTACGGAGTTGCAAATAATGCCCCAAGTGAAGGATACGAAAGACTCGATCGCCGTTTACACAGCCAAGATTCTGTTTGCGATACTGATGTTATTGGCGTTTTTCGCCGCGTGCCATTGAGTTGTGAACTTCTTTGATTGTTCTTGGTTTTATTGTACTTGGTTTTGTGGGGTTGGTGGTGGTGTTCCGATTTTGATGCCGACGGTGGCTGGTGGTGGTTGGAACATGGATCGTGGTGGGCGTCGTTGGGGGTAGGTGTTGTAGTAGATTTCTTCCTTTGCTTTGCGGTGTTTGAGTAGTGGTTTCCATTCGCCGGTGTAGACCTGTTGTGGGGTGAATCCGGCGAGGCCGCTGTGTGGGTCGTGGTTGTTGTAGGCGTCGATGATGGAGGCCATGGTGTTGGCGGCGGCCTTGATATTGGGGTAGCTGGTTAAGGCGTAGCGGTGGTGTTTGAGTGTGCGGTGGGAGGATTCTTCGAAAGGGTTGTCGTTGGATACTCCGGGGCGGATGAGTGAGAGTTCTACGCCGTTGGCGTCGAGCATTTGGCGCATTTGGGTGGAGGTCATGACAGCACCGTTGTCGGTGTGCAGGACTCGGACCTTGGCGTGGTTGAGCTGCTCGGCGGCGATGACTTGGGCGATGAGGTCGGTGGCGATGTGTTTGTCTTGGCGCAGTTGTACGGTGTGGCCGACGATTTTACGGGAGTGCAAGTCCAGCACGGTGTAGAGGTGAAATCCCTTGGTCATAAAGGATCCGGGGAGCCAGGTGATATCCCAGCACAGGACTTCGCCGGGCCGTGTCGCGGTCACTATTCGTGGTGGTTGCGGCGCCCGTGGCGCGCCGTGGCGCAGCGGKKCTGGCACCGTTTTGATTTCATTGTTCACGCGGTAAAACGTCCGCAATGAGCCGAGCAAGGGCTCCTCGGAATCGACATGGCTGAAAAAGATTTTATAGACCGATAATCCCTGCTCACGACCGTCGCGAAGCAATGCGGCGATACGTTGACGCTCCGGGGCGCTAATCGTTTTCGGCGGCGCGGCCTTTGGGTGTTGTGGTGGTTTCTTCGGCCGCGGATGCCGCCGGTAATACAGGGTTGTTTTCGCAAGCCCAAGCAGCTTCAACGCCGCGTTTTGGGTATAGCCAGCCGCCGCAAGCAACTCTAAAATATGGTCTTCAAGCTTAACGAACTCATCGAAATCGGCTTGCTGCTCTGGGGAAAGTTTCCGGCCACCACGCATCAACGATCGGTATATTTTTGCATGGCGGCGATAGCTTTTCCCATCGCCTCCACCGCCTTGGCATGCGCAGTGGTGGCAGCATCCTTATCCGCAACCACCTTTTCCAATTCAGCGATCCGCGCCTCCAATTTGGCGTGACGTGTTTCCCACTTCGCGCGCGCAGTCTCCCACTTCGCGCGCTCGGTCTCCAGCTTCGCACGCTCCGCCCCCAGCTCGGCGTTAAGCGCCTCCAACTCCTGATTGCGCTGTGTCAGCCGAGAAAACTCCACGATATTTTCATCACTCATAGGAATATTTTCTCGCGGTGTTAACCCGATGTCGAGCGTGCCCGCCGCAAGCTGCCGCCGCCACAAATACAACTGCCTCGGCGTCACCCCGGCCGCCCGGAGGAACTCTCCCTTCAGACCATGCTTGGTCTCCGCATGGGCCAACACGATCTCCCGGCGCTGCTCCGCAGTAAACGTCCGGTCCGGATCTACCGGAGGGATCTGTACAGACATCTTGAACCTTCCTTCCTCATCCCCATGACCATCACGGGGAAGCTTCCGAAAGTTCACATCTTCAATGGCAAGGTACGTTTCACGATGTATTTGGTTATTCTTGGGCGCGATTCACAGTCTTACGATGGCGGCACCAGAAAGCTGCGGGCCACCCCGACCAGCACCAGCTTTTTCCTAAGCAATGGGTATCAATCCGGCGCGCAGCCATTTGAGATCGAGGGCGAAGGTGGATCGTTTCTGGGCACCGACCGCGGCAGCTCCGTGCTGGCGGTAAACATGCGCTACCAGGAGGACGGCAGCGTTGATGCAAAGTCGCTATTGCAGGTCTTCGATATAGGCACCAAGCAGCGCCGCCTCGAGATCGCGGCAGCTGGGTGCTCGAATGTTTCCATCAATAACCTGGTGTATTGCTTTAACGATGAGGAAGGCTCGATCCACGGCATCAATGTGCTCAACGGCAAAAAGATGTCCGACTTCCCCGCGCCCACCGACGGCGCTGGGGCCGCCGAGGCGCGGCTCTTGGGTTCCCAGCAGCAGGCGGATATCGTGCAGGTAACTGCCAAGAAGGAAGGGGAAACCTCGGGCAATCAGCTATATACCCTGTCTGGGAATCGCGTGCGCTGGAGCCAGGAGCTCGCGCCCACCGAGCAGTGCAATGTGATCGACCGCGGCCGCACCATCGTGTGCCAAACCCCGGATGCGGATTCGGAGGAAGGCACGAAGATCCGCACGTTAAGCACGGCCGATGGGCACGAGATTGGCACCCGGGAAACCGCGGCGGAAATCGCGCTGACCAGCGACGGCTGGATGGAAAAATCTCCGGAATACAAGGCGGATAACAACCCGACCACGGCCGCCTTTACCTCCCACGTTTCCGTCAACAAATCGGAGGCGATGCCCGCCCCGGAGCCGAACAAGATCTTCGGCGTGGACGGCAAGGAAAAGGGAACCTCGCAAAATTGGGTCGGCACCGCCTTTTTCCCGCGTACGTCGGAGGAGGGCGGCAGCAACACGGAGACCTTGGCGTACCCGTCCCATGTGATCGAGGCGATGGGCTTCCACGCCGGCGGAATCGTCACCGCCGATGGGGAGATCAACCTGGTGCGCGTGCCGTCCCACAACCCGGAGGATTCCAGCTACGCGCACGTTGGCGGGCCGGACATTGTGTTTAGCATTTCCGCCGCCGATAAGGTGCTTTCCAGCAGCAAAAACGGCAAACTTGTGCTGTTAAAGCTGGACAATTCGGCCAATAAAAACAACGACGTGTTTACCATCTACGACACCGATACGCGCGCCAGCGTGCTCGATATCGAGGACACCGGCGACGATGAGATCACGGTGATCAACGGGCTGCTGGCCCAAACGAAGAAATCCATAAAAACTGGGGGCTTTGAAAAACTCGTTATCTTCTTGCCGTCCGGCACGTAGCTCACCCGGCGGCTGGCACCGTGCTAGCTTGCGCATCGCCGGCCGCGCATGTGCCCACGGTTTCATTCGCCACCGTTTCATTCGCCACAACAGAGAGTCTGGTAGTGCGCTTATTTAACAACGTGAATGCAGAAATAGTCACGTACTGCATCAAGGTGTTCCTTGGCATCATGGCTTTGCTGTGCATCGTCGCATTGTATGAATCTGTTCAGACATTCAATGTAGAAAAATACAAAACCAATACCCCGCTGTTAGACACCCGAGCCACCCCAAGCAGCACCAGCATCTTCCTGCGTAACGACTACCGCAATGGCGTCACCCCTGTTGACATTCCAGAGCCGGGGCGGTTCCTAGGCACGGATAGCAACCACGCCACATTCGCGGTAGACGTGACCTCCGCGGAGGTCGAGGACCCGCATCGGGAGGCAAAACTGCAGGTGTATAACGCGGCGTCGAAAAGCCTCCGCCACGAAACCTACGCCTCGGGCTGCTCAAATGTCTCCCGCAATAACGTCGTGTACTGCCACAATGGGCAGCGCTCACACGTCACCGCGTACCACATGTTTACTGGTAAAAGCATGTTTTCCTTCCCCACGCCCGACGCGGACGCCCACTTTGAATTGCTGGGCACCGGCCGGCAGGGCGACATCATTGTGGCGCGCAATAGCGAGGACGGGCCGGCGACAACGAACACCCTGTACTCCATCACCGGTAATTCAATTCGGTGGTCCAAAAAACTGCATCCGAACGAACGTTGCAATGCGATTCACCGGAATCGGATACTGCTGTGCCATCAACCCGCCGGGGGTGGGCCGGGGGCGGTGGACATCCGCACGCTCCAGGTTTCCGACGGCGCGGAACTCACCAACCACCACGCCGACACCCGCATCGCGATAACCAGCGGAGGTTGGATCGAGTTTCCACCCGAAACGCCGGACACCGAACAGCCAACCACGACGGCCGCGCGCAAACCGGCGAAACCCTACCAAGTCTACGATGCGTACGGCCGGCACCAAGGCAAAAGCCGAAGCTCCGGCGTGGACACGTTTTTCCCGTACAACACCGACCGCAACCTTGGGAATTCGGAAACCCTGACATACCCGGCGCACAGCATCGCGGGGATGGAGGCGCAGGATTCCGGCGTGGTATCCGCAAATGGCACGATTACCTACCGCGGCGCCATGGATAACGACGGCAAAACGAAGCACTTCTTCCGCCTAGATAGCGCCGATAAACAATTCAGCTTTGCGGCCTCCAACCTGCTCACCGGCAGCTGGGACGGCACACTGTTGCTGGTGCGCACCGAAGAGGGAACCCCGGCGCATTCCGTGAAGTACCAGATCTTTGATACCACGAACGAAAATTCGATGGACATTATCGAAACCGTGGACTCCACCCCGCAGGTAATCAACGGCACCCTGGCCATCACGCACAAGGCCGAGGATTCGGACGAATACGGCAAGCTGACGGTATTTCTTCCGGAGCGTTAACCGCGCAATACCTCCTCGTCCGCCGCGCTCAAACCACCGGATTCACGCAATTGTTCGATGAGTTCGGGGCGCCGCTGCGCGGTGCGAAGCAAGGCCTGATCCCGGCGCCACCGATCCACCTTGGCGTGATTGCCGGAACGCAACACCTCCGGCACCTCCAAACCCCGCCACACCTGCGGTTTGGTATAGCTCGGGCCTTCCAAAAGACCATCGGAAAAGCTGTCCTCCTGATGACTGCGGGCATTGCCCAGCACCCCGGGGATCAGCCGCACGATGGCTTCGGCGATGACCAGCACCGCCACTTCCCCGCCGATCAGCACGTAGTCGCCGATCGAAACTTCTTCCACCCGATACCGCTCGCAAGCATTATCGACAACGCGCTGATCGATCCCCTCATACCTACCGCACGCAAACACGATATGGTCCTCCTGAGACCAGCTTCTCGCCATCGCCTGGGTAAACGGTTTGCCCGCCGGGGTGGGCACGATCAACAGCGGTTTCGCCGGGCCCGCACCCGGCGCATCCTCCTCCGCCGCTCCTGTTCGATCATGTATGCCAATCACATTGCGGTGCGGGAGGGCGGACTCCAGGGAGGTGCCGGGGCGGTCGCCGGTCGCGACGTCGTCAAGCGCGGGGCCCCACACGGAGGGCTTCATCACCATGCCCGGGCCGCCGCCATAGGGGGTATCATCCACGGATTTATGCACGTCGGTGGCCCAAGCGCGCAGGTCGTGGACGCCCACCTCGAGGATCCCCTGCTCGATCGCCTTACCCAGCAATGCGTGGCGCAACGGCTCCAAATACTCGGGGAAAATCGTAATAACGTCGAGTCGCATCAGAGTTCTAACAACCCCTCGGGAGGGGTGATCGTGCAGGTGCCGGCCTCCAAATCCACCTCCGGCACAATCGCATACACGAACGGAATCAGCGCATCCTTGCCCGCCGTCAAACGCACCTCGAGGATCTCGCCCGCCGGGCCGTGCATCACGCCGATGACCTCGCCAATATCTTCGCCCTCGTGGATCACGCGCAAACCTTCGAGTTCATGGTCGTAGAAGCCGTCATCATCGTCCTCATCCTCGCGCGGCGGGGCGAAAAATTTCGTGCCCCGCAGGGTATCCGCAACGGTGCGGTCCGGCACCTCCGCAAACTTCACCAGCAGGCGACCCTGGTGCGGACGCGCCGCCTCAACGGTCAAGATGCGCTCTTGGCCACCCTGCAACCCCGTTAGCACGGCCCCCACCGCGAATCGAACATCTGGCGCATCCGTGGTCACGTCTACCACGACCTCGCCTCGGATCCCATGCGACTTCACCACACGACCAATAACCAATTCCATGACCACCAAGCATAGAACACCGCACCCGCCCGATTCAGCTCACCCGCACCTCAGACGCAAAAACACCGCCGGTTCGGGCACCAACCCAAAACCTGCGGTGTCTACGAAAAAGCGTTCGGTTACGCGTCCTCGGCCTCGACCTCGTCAGCGGCTTCCTCTGCGGCCTTGTTCTTCGCGGCAGCCTCGGCAGCCTTCTTGTCTTCCTTAGCCTTGCGCTTCTTCTCCGTGATTGCCTCGGCGGTGGGGCCTTCGGCAGCCTCGGCGAGCGCGGCGTTGAAAAGATCCAGCTTGGAGGGCTTCGGCTCGGCAACCTTCAGGGTGCCCTCGGCGCCATCGATGCCCTTGAACTTCTGCCAATCGCCGGTGACCTTCAGCAATGCGAGCACAGGTTCGGTCGGCTGCGCGCCCACGCCCAACCAGTACTGAACGCGCTCGGAATCAATGCGGATCACGGACGGCTCGGCCTTGGGCTCGTAAATGCCCAGGTTTTCGATAGCCTTGCCGGAGCGGCGGGTGCGTGCGTCGGCGACAACAACGCGATAGTGCGGGGTACGGATCTTGCCCATACGCTGCAATTTAATCTTTACGGCCATGCGATGGCTCCTTATATCTAGTCACTGAGGCAGTACTGTCGCCGCACCCTGGGTGGGCACGGCCGGTTCAACCCTTGAAATGTTTTACCTGCGGTGTGACGTACCGGCCGACCGTAGACGGTTGCGGTGTTCCCGCAGGAAGAACAGTGTTACCCTTGCTGTTGCAGGCAACCCCCGCAATCCTAATTCATGGTCACAGCTGAATCAAACTCAGTAAAGTGTCCCCTATGAAAACCCTACCGGGCGTGGTTGCCTGCACTGTCGGCGCCGCCTGCGCATTTCTTATCGACGCCGCGCTCTACCGCGTCACCGGTTTTTCCTCCGTAATGCTGGTGTCCATCGCCCTCGGCATGATGGTAGGCAATATCCGCCCGCTTCCGATTAGCACAAACGAGGGAATCCGCTACACCGCCACACACGTATTGAAGTTTGGTGTCGCGTTATTGGGGCTCGCCGTGCCCGCGGGGGCTATTTTAGCCTTGGGTTGGCGGGTGTTGCTCACCATCGTGGGCATTATTATCGCCGGGTTCTTGGCCACACTGGCGTTCGGACGGTTGCTGGGTTTGAGCCGTTCCCACGCCTTAATGGTGGGCAGCGGCTGCACGATCTGCGGGGCGGCCGCCATTAGCGCAACCCATGGGGTGCTGGCCAAAAAGGAAGAACACGAGTTTGTTACCTCCATCGCCGTGATCGTGATATTGGGGACGGCATCCATGTTCCTGCTCCCCGCCCTGTTGGCCGGTTGGAACCCAGACGCGGCGGGCGTGATGATCGGCGGATCCATCCACGAAGTAAGCCAAGTCGTCGCCGCCGGCGGGATCGCCGGGGCCGCCGTGCTGCCCATCGCCGTTACCGTCAAACTCGGCCGCGTGCTATTGCTCGCGCCCGTGATCGCCATGCTCAGCAATATCGAACGCAAACACGCCGAGGCCGCCGACTCCCTGCCGCCGATCATCCCCGTGTTCGTGCTTGGGTTCGTGGCATTGGTGATTGTGAGGACCTTCCTTCCGGTCCCCAGCCTCGCCATCACCGGCATCGAACTACTCCGCAACGCCCTATTCGCCGCCGCCATGTTCGCCCAAGGAACCGGCGTCACCCTAGACACCCTCCGCCGAGCCGGCGCCCGACCATTTATCTTCGGAACCCTCGTCTCCCTAGTCGTGGCTGCGGTTTCCCTCCTCGGAGCCCTCACCCTCTAGCCCGACCTTCACAACTGTTGTTGGTTTTCTGCGATTGAAGTTCAGTGACCTGGGGTTTCGGGTGGTGTATTTGGGATTTGGGGGACTCATAGGGGTTGCTAGGGTTAGTGGGTGGCTTCGATGAAGTGCGCGCGGACTGCCGCTGGGGCAAATAGTGTCCAAGTGGTGCGTAAAAGTCGCGGCACGACGCAGGTGCTCAAGCATGTAGGGGGTTATTCACCGGGCCTGTTTGAGTGAACAAGATCACCGCCCGCCGCGTCAGATGTGCCTGCGGCAAATATGACGCGAGCTGCATTTCCCCAGGTTAGTTCAATTGGAACACCAGGCAGATCCTGCATAGCCAGGCAGATTGTACGTGGCCGGACAGCGGCCAAGCAGATTTGACGGAGACAGGGAAAGGGCGTGCTTACACTACGGCGAGTTGTGAGGTGCTGCGGGGTGCGGAGGGCGTGGAGCAACAAGTGGGCTAGGAGTGCGCCGAGTTTCGGCTTCACCTCTAAGTGTTGAGCTTCACATTGTCGGCTGCAAGGGTTTGGTGCGCGAAACGACTCTCGTGCGCACCTTGAAAAATACCGATCGGTCACCCTCGACATCCGAAGTCAAACCGTCCATGCCCAGGCCCCTACACCTAGGCCCCTACACCCAACGACGTCACCGCAATCATCGAACGGCTCCCAAAAACCTGACTAAATTGACTTAAATTGACCTAAGTCAGGTACGTAGAGCTATGCTGCGCGTGGTGGCGACCAGTGTTGTATGACGTGACGAACTTGCACTTTGAAACGCCAAAGGAAGACGAGGCTTTCTCAAATTATTTTGATAAAAGTCGAGGTTAATATGGTACCACGTCATGGCGAAAAGGACATCTCATGCGCTGTAACTAATCTCCTATTCCCGCCGTTCCCTGCCCCTTCTCCCACGGGAACTGCCTTGTCCGATAAACAAAAACACAAGCGCATTTAACAATACATTGGCAAGGGAAATAAAATCTATCCATGGCCAATACCATTCAAAATAGCCTCGAAGCAATAGAGCCAATGAGGCACAAGTGCTCAGAAACGCTGCAACGAACAGCCAGCCATTTGTAGTTTTCCTCCGCAAATACAATGAAATCCAGATAACTATTGGTATACCCACCAGTATAATAAGCGAGCTACGTTCCATATCTTCCCCCAAAAGGGGCATCTCCCCTCTTAGCATCTAGTTGCATAAGGGAACGCAAGGTTTGGCGCGTCATACCTTGGACCCGCTGCTCGAACCTTACCGGCACAGTAGCCGAGTCCGAGAGCGCCAACTGGAGCGCCATTCACACTTTTATCAACATGCTGGATTAAAGCGTCTCCATCAACTTCAAAATAAGTCTTTACCTTATTTCCAGCAGTGTCTTGCGCCCACGCGGGATCAATTATTTTTTCCGGTTCAGCAAATTGATCAGGCCGAACCAATACATATCCATATTTCATTTCAAGGTAACAACCTGCAAAACTAAACCGAAATTCTTGGGCCATCTCATCTGGTGAAACTGTGACGATTTGCGTGCCATCTCCTAGAGAAAGCGCTGAGATACATATAGACATAACTAGGGTTGTTTCAGTGCAACCAACCTAAGTTAACTCTGAATTGTAACTGAGCGCTCCACATTGTTCAATGATTACTCTAAACGCATTTTCGAAGCACAGCAGCGAATGTCTTAAACCGCCTGATAGAGCATAGTGAAGAGGTGATTTTACCCCTGACACTAGGTGGTATGTGCAAAGTTAGGTCAGTGACAATACCTGCCAACACCGCAGCTAGCAATCACCATTCGGGTACACCACGCAGCGCATCCGGAGAGCTGCCAAAAATCGGCAGCAGAAGCGCCCCCAGGCGGGGGCGAACCTGTTAGCGCTTTTTCTTGCCGCCGGGGCCTTGGCCGAAGTCGAGGTTGTTCAAGTCAATGCCCTCCATGCCTTTGGGTAGCTTGGGCATTCCGGCACCGCCGCCCATGCCTGGGAAACCTCCACCCATGCCCATTTGCTGCTGGAGTTTCTGCAGCTCAGCCATGTTGGCGGCGCCGCCCATGGGACGGCTCTTGGCCGCCTTGCGCTTGCCGCTCTTGGTCTTGCGGCCCTTGGCCTTTTTCTTGGTGGCGCTGCGGCCGCCGCCCATGCCGAACTGGTTGGCCATCTGCCCCATCATCTTCTTGGCCTCAAAAAAGCGTTCGACCAGTTGGTTCACGTCGGTGACGCTCACACCGGAACCCTGCGCAATACGCTTACGGCGGGAAGCATTGAGGATCTTGGGATTCTGGCGCTCGGCGGGCGTCATGCCACGAATAATGGCCTGGATCCGGTCGAGCTGTTTCTCATCGACCATATCCGCCATTTCGGACATTTGTTTGCCACCAGGCAGCATCTTCAAGATATTGCCCAATGGGCCCATCCGGCGCACCATCAGCATTTGTTCAAGGAAGTCCTCCAAGGTGAGCTCGCCACTGCCCAACTTGGTGGCGGCCTCGATGGACTTTTCTTGGTCGATAACCCGTTCGGCCTGCTCGATCAGGGTCAGCACGTCACCCATACCCAAGATTCGGCTGGCCATACGCTCCGGGTGGAACACATCGAAATCTTCGAGCTTCTCACCGGTGGAGGCGTACAAGATGGGTTTACCGGTGACCTCGCGGATAGAGAGGGCAGCGCCACCGCGGGCGTCGCCATCCAGTTTGGTCAAGACCACGCCAGTAAAGTCCACGCCGTCGCGGAAGGCTTCGGCGGTGGCCACGGCGTCCTGGCCAATCATTGCGTCGATAACAAAGAGCACTTCGTCGGGGGACACGGCGTCGCGAATATTTCGGGCCTGGGTCATCAACGTTTCGTCGATGCCGAGGCGGCCGGCGGTATCCACGATCACCACATCATGCTGCGTGCGTTTGGCCTCCTCAATACCACGGCGCGCCACATCCACTGGGTCACCATGAGAACTGCCCATCTCATGATCAAGCGTGTCTAACGAAGTACCCGGGTCCGGCGCAAAACACTGCACCCCGGCGCGCCCAGCGACGATCTGCAATTGCTGCACCGCACCGGGGCGCTGCAGATCACAAGCCACCAACATCGGCGTGTGCCCCTGATCGGCCAAATGTTTGGCTAACTTCCCGGCGAGCGTGGTCTTACCCGCACCCTGCAAACCGGCGAGCATGATCACCGTCGGTGGATTCTTAGCCAGCTTCAGCCGCCGCGTTTCGCCGCCGAGGATCTCCACCAGCTCCTCATTAACGATCTTCACCACCTGCTGGGCGGGGTTCAACGCCTCGGAAACAGCGACGCCAAGTGCGCGTTCCTTAATGCGGCGGATAAACGCCCGTACCACAGGCAAGGAAACGTCCGCCTCCAGCAACGCCAAGCGAATCTCGCGGGCGGTGGCATTGATATCGGCTTCGGTAAGCTTGCCTTTGCCGCGAAGGCCGGTAAGGGCGTTTGTCAGGCGATCTGAAAGCGACTCGAACACGTGCTATCTCTCCCAAATGGTTGTGAGTTAATCCCCACCATGCTAGCTGGTTGCCAGCACGCGGGCCACGTCGCGCTCCACTGTTGCGCGATCGTAATCCCCCGCGAGGTGAAAGCGCGCGATCATGGTGGCACCGGGTAACTCAGCCGTACCCCACGTGTATTCGGGTAGCGTTTCGATGAGCGCCCCGAACGCTCCGCGCCGGTCTACCGCGCGCACTTCGAGCACATTGCCGAACCAGTGCGTCGCCGTGGCTGCAGGCGGCATTTCCGGCAACGCGTGAAACACGCCGGATTTGTACGCTTGTACGAATTGTTCTTCATTGAATCCTTCGGCCTGCATCGCGCGCACCGTAAACTCTGCCCGCGCGGTGCCCTGGTCCACGACTAACGCCGCAGCGGTAATGTTCCAGCCCTTTGCGGCAATTGTGGCCAATAGGCGGGTAACTTCGCCGGGCGCGCCGCGCCAATGGATGTGCGCGGTATCGCCATCGGTGGCTAGCCCAAGGTCCGTGGGCGCTGAAACATATGGGCGATGCGGGTGCAGCGCAGTCAGCGCACTGCGGGCTCGCTTGGCCAGCGTATCGACGCCGCGTTCGACCCGCGCATTCCACACTCCCGGGCCGGTCGCGCGGGCATCGGCCTCCGTAAGTTCGCGCAATAGTTCGACGGTGAGGAGGTCGTAGTGGAGGGCGTCAAGGAGTTCATCGCGGGTGGCGTCCTCCCATGGGTCACGGGTGGCCGCGAGTTTTGCCATCAGGGTGTGCTCCGCCACCAGGGTTTGTACACACATGCGATCGCGGATATGAAGACCCATGCGGGCGGCCATCTGCACCACATACTCCGCGCCGACCTGGGAATGGGACCTGCCGTAGCCCTTGCCGATATCGTGAAACAACGCCGCGAGCAGCAAGAGATCCGGGCGGGACACGTGCACGCTGGCGTTGGCGCACAAGGCCACCGTATTCAAGGAATGCACATCGATGGTGTTGATATGGTTGGGTTCCGCCGGCATGCGGCCACGAATGTGAGTCCACTCGGGCACGATGCGTTCCCATACACCGTAAGCGTCCATGGTGAGGATCACTCGGCAGCTATGCTCCGGGGAGCCGAGCAGCGCGAAAAAATCATTGACCGCAGTGTGCGTCCACGGGGTGGGCAGCTCAGGCGTGCGCTCCAGGCTGCGCCACACCGACTCCGCCACGGGCAAACCAGTTCGAGCGGCGGCGGCGCCGACGCGCAACACAAGACCGGGGTCGTCGAGAGATTGGTTGCGGCGCAGGCGGATCTCGCCGTCCGCATCCACCACCCCCAAGTCGAGTGGGCGAGTGTGTGAGCGACCGCCGCGCGGAAACACCCGCGGCCTGCGCAGGATTTGCCGGGCCGAAGCCATCGCCTGGGTCAGCGCGGAATCGATATTACGGCCGGCGTCGGCGAGCGCTCGGGAAAGCTCCAGACGATCGCTAAACCCAAGGTGGGCGGCGATATCTGTGGCGAATTCCGGATCGAGCACATCGCGCGCTCGGCGCGCCTCCACATGCAACAGGGTGCGCACATCCAGCAGCAGGCGGCGCTCTTCCCCCAAAGGCGGCATATCGCACAGATTGCCGAGCGCCAGGGCGGACAACAGCTCGTAATCCCGCAGCCCCCCGCGGCCGTGCTTAAGGTCTGGGCGGGTCATGCTCACCAAGGATCCGGAACGGTTCCAGCGCGCTATGGCGGTATCGACCACAGTATTGAACTTCTTCGGCAAAGTGCGCCGCCATTGGGTGCGAACGAGCCGCGTGGTTTCCGCGATAAGCTCGGCGTCTCCCGCAACGAACTGAAGATCGAGCAACGCCAAGGCCGCGGTGGTATCCGCATCCACCATTTCCGCACATTCTTTTGGGGTGCGCACAGCGTGATCGAGGCGCTTTTTGGCGTCCCAGATCGGGTACCACACGGCGTCCGTTTCCGGCAGCTGCCCACGGTAAATCAGCAGCAGATCGATATCGGAATACGGGGTAGATTCGCCGCGGGCAAAGGATCCCGTGGCCGCCAGTGCCGTGCCGGGCGGCAACACCAAAGCCCCCAGCAACGTGCGGACTTCGGAGTGGGCTGCGGCGCGGATGGCGGCGGCGTCGAGAAGCGTCACGGGCTTAGAGTGCGTCGTTACCGCGCTCGCCGGTACGCACGCGGACCAGCTCCTCAACGTCGGTGACCCACACTTTGCCGTCGCCGATCTTGCCGGTGCGGGCGGTATCTACAACGGTGCGAACGACCTCGTCCGCCTGTTCGTTGCTGACCACGATTTCGATCTTGACTTTGGGCACGAAATCGACAGCGTATTCGGCGCCTCGATACACCTCGGTATGGCCTTTTTGCTGGCCGAAGCCCTGGATTTCCGTCACGGTCATCCCGTACACGCCAACCTGTTCGAGCGCTTCTTTGACGTCCTCGAGCGTGAAGGGTTTCACCACGGCAGTGATGAGTTTCATCTTCTACTCCCTCATTGTTAAATCTGGTTACCTGATTTCGGGGCCAACAGCATCGTAGGCCGATTCCCCGTGCTGGTTGGAGTCGATGCCCATGTGCTCGGCCTCCGCATCCACGCGCCAGCCCATCGTACGCCGCAACGCGTAGCCGACCACCAGCGAAATAGCAGCCGCGAACACCATTGCGAAAAGCGCGATTACCGCCTGCACCACAAGGAGTTTCAGGCCGTCGCTGCCGCCGCCGGTAAGCAAGCCGGAATCGTGATGGAAGAACCCAATTGCGATAGTTCCCCACAGCCCCGCGAGCAAGTGCACGCCCACCACATCGAGCGTGTCATCGAAACCATAGCGGTATTTCAGGCCCACGCCCCACGCCGCGATGGCGCCGCCGATCAAACCGACGATCAGGGACGTAATCGGCGTGAGCGCGCCTGCGGCCGGGGTGATTGCCACCAGCCCCGCCACGATTCCCGACGCCGCGCCTAACGACGTCGCGTGCCCATCACGCAGGCGCTCCACCAGCAGCCATCCCAGCATTGCGGCAGCTGCGGCCGCAGTGGTGTTGAGCCACGCAAGGCCCGCAAGCCCGTCCGCGGCGAACGCCGAGCCGCCGTTGAAACCGAACCAGCCGAACCACAGCAAACCGGCACCCAGCATCACCATCGGCAGGTTATGCGGGCGATGCGGGGCTCGCATAAAGTTTCGACGCTTGCCCACTAGCAGGGCAAGGACAAACGCCGTGGTGCCTGCGGAAATATGTACGACTGTTCCGCCGGCGAAGTCCACGGGTTGGATCACGGCGACCCGCTCCCCCGCTTCCGCGACGGTGCCAAACATCCAGGCTGCGAACCCATGTTCGCCGTGGGCGAGCAGTCCCCCGCCCCACACCATGTGGGCCAACGGGAAGTACACCAGCGTCACCCAGCACCCGATAAACACCAGCCAAGTGGAGAATTTCACACGTTCCGCAATGGCACCCGAGATCAACGCGGCGGAAATCACCGCGAAGGTGAGCTGAAAGCACACGTCGATAACGTTGGGGTAGCCGTTGGCTCCCGCGATATAGCCGCCGTCCGCGTCCGTGATGCTGCGCTGCAAACCAAAGAGTTCGAACGGGTTAGCGACAATCCCGGCGAGTGATTGCGTGCCGTAGGACATGGACCAGCCCCACAAGACATACAGCACGGACACCACGCCAAGGGCCCCGAACGACATCATCATCATATTGAGCACCGACTTTTGCCGGGACATCCCACCGTAGAACAACGCCAGCGCCGGCGTCATCAGAAAAACCAGCGACGCTGAGACCAAAATCCATGCTGCGTTCCCAGTCTCCATTTCAGTCTCCTTCTGCCCGTGGGCATGAGTTCCATCAACTGACAGACGGAAATCTATCACTCGATAGAAACAATTTCAATCGAACGATAGAAAAACGGCAGACGCGATCGCAGAAAGCACAAAACCCGCCAGTCAAGGCGGGTTTCATTCAGCATTCCCCCAAACGATCCCCACGCACGTACACACGGCGCCGCACCCCACAGCACAGCCCCGCGCAAGCGCAACCCCGCGCCCACGGCGCAACCCCTTGACGTGGGAAGGGTCGCCCCCTACAGCGCCGCTTCGCCGCGCTCGCCGGTGCGCACCCGCACCAGATCATCCACGTGCACCACCCACAATTTGCCGTCGCCGACCTTGCCGGTGCGGGCGGCCTCAACGATGGCTTGGATCACTTCCTCCAGATAGTCCTCCGCGACCACAACCTCGATTTTTAGTTTGGGCACAAAATCTACGGCGTATTCGGCACCCCGATACACCTCCGAATGCCCTTTCTGTTGTCCGAACCCTTGTGCCTCAGTCACCGTCATCCCCAGGACGCCAACCTGCTCCAGCGCCTCCTTGATCTGGTCCAAGGTAAACGGCTTCACCACGGCGGTGACCAATTTCATAACAGCCTCCAATCAGATCGCTCAGGTCGAGTCTAACGGAGCCGCCAAAAGCCAACCGCCTAACAGCGCAAACCTGTTAGGCGGTTGGGTGTTTTTGTGTATCAACAATCGAGTCGTCTGATACATATCATCCAACCGCGTGCTGAGCTTATATATTTCCAAACCATCCGGAAAGTTTTTTAAGGCCTACACCACATAAGCTACACGGCGCCCGCACCAGACCGAATCGCCGATTCACATTACGCGTTTAAGCCCTTGTAACTACTTCATCGCAACAGCGCAAAGAAACATTACACAATCCTCGAAGATAGCCGGTGACGTGCGCAGACGCAAAAATCGCCACATAAATCGTGCACTTTAAAGGCAGGAATTCGCGCCCCGGCGAACGAACAAGACTCACCTTGTATTGTGTTCCATTGAATTTCCATCGCTTTATGCGAACAAACAATTGAATTTTCGTATGTGTAGCAGGCAGCACCATCGGGTTACCCCCGTCCGCCCTCACCCACGACTCACCGTGCCCGCCGATGGTAGCTTGGAGGCTCGTTACGGCAGCTGTACCGAGGAGGGGACATGGGGCTTGAGGCATTCATCCCCTGCACATGCATCGCCGACGGCAAGGTCTCCGACTTCCCGTGCGACCCTGCCCTGATCGGCTTCAACCACGGCCTCGCCGAACCGCGACGCCCCGCGGGCAGCGCGATCCCCGAAGACACCTGGGAGGAGCTCAGCTGGGTGATCCGCCAATGGCTGGAGACCTGTTGCAGCCACCCCAATCAGATCTACGAACGGGTCCGCATCGGCACCCGATTTTCCGTCACGCTCTTTGAGGAATACCTGCAACACACCACCCCGCGCGACTTTCCCACCCTGCTCAGCATCATGCCCCAATCCGGCTGCGAGTATATTTCCCCGCACGCCGCCCGCCTCGCGCTCACGGAATTGGAGACCTTTAACGCCATCGAAACCGATATCCTCGGCTGGGCGCTGATCAACGAACTGGACGGTTCCGAATTCTGCCATTCCAGCCACGGCCGCATCGTGGCCCACAAGAACCGCATCGAAATTGGGTACGGACCCGCCGGGATCACCGTGCAAAAGCTGGGCCGCACCATTTTGCGCGCGAACCGCGTTCAGCAGCGCATGAGTTACGGGGTGGCCACCCTCGTGGGCGACGATGGCTCCCGGTTTTCCGGCATCGGCATCGGCACCAAGCCCGCCAATTGGGTGGTACGCCAACGTCCGTACACGGGTGCGGATTTTCTGTGCGTCCCCCCGCTCACACAGATCCTTAGCACGTCAGTTGCCACCAATATGCCGGTGCATTTGTGCGCCTAGCCAAGCAAGGCGTCGACAAAACTTTCGGCTTCGAACGGGGCCAGATCATCCGCGCCTTCGCCGAGCCCAACGAGCTTGACCGGCACGCCGAGCTCTTCCTGCACCTGGAACACAATGCCGCCCTTGGCCGTGCCGTCGAGCTTGGTCAACACCACGCCGGTGATGTCCACCACATCGCGGAAGGTGCGCGCCTGCATCAGGCCGTTTTGCCCCACGGTGGCATCCAGCACCAGCAGCACCTCGTCCACCTCCGCCTTCTTCTCGACCACACGTTTGACCTTGCCCAGCTGATCCATCAGCCCAACGGAGGTGTGCAAACGCCCGGCCGTATCGATGAGCACAACGTCGACTTGCTTTTCGACGCCGCGCGCCACGGCGTCGAAAGCCACGGATGCCGGGTCCGCGCCTTCCGCCCCGCGCACAGTGGAAGCACCAACTCGGCGACCCCAGGTTTCCAGCTGATCGGCGGCCGCAGCCCGGAACGTATCGGCCGCGCCCAACAACACCGTATGCCCCATGGAAACGAGCACACGTGCGAGCTTGCCGGTAGTCGTGGTTTTCCCGGTCCCATTGACGCCCACGACGAGGACCACCGCGGGCTTGCCGCCATTTGGCATGGCCTTGATCGAACGGTCCAGCTCGGGTTTGCAGGCCTCGATCAACGTCTCCCGAAGCATCGCACGCGCTTGCGCCTCGCTGGCTACGCCGCGCTCCGCGATCTTCTCCCGAAGCGCATCCACCACCTGCATGGTCACCTTCGTGCCCAGGTCCGCCATGAGCAGGGTGTCCTCGATCTCCTCCCACGCGTCCTCGTCGAGGTCGCCGGCGCTTAATATGCCGAGCACGCCCTGGCCGATGACGTTTTGCGAACGCGACAATCGGCCACGCAACCTGCCCAAACGCCCCACAGCGGGTGCGATCTCTTCAACCTCGGTGGGCCGGGCGGAAGGCGGAACATCTACCGGGGTCGGGGTCTCATCGAGCGCCGTGACCGCCGCATCTGCTTGGGCGCGGGCGGCCTCAGCGGCATCCTCGGCCTCCCGGATCGCAGACAACTCCACGGGGTTTTCCTCGGCAACCGATTCGAACAAAGGTGTGTCCGGGAAATGGGGCTCCGGTTCCGGCTGGGGCTCTGGCTCTGGCTCCACAATCGATTCGCCGCCAACTTCGCCGACGGCGCCGCGCACGGCGTGGTCCTCGGGCGCAGACGGTGTGGGCGGGACGTCGAAAAGCGGATCGCTAGTGCGCTCGACCACAGGCGGCTCGAAGGGCAGCTTATCCCCCTCCGCAGCGTGCCGGGGAGCGGTTTGAACATCCTCACTCGCGGCGGGTTCGAACGTTTGATCCTCGACGACCTCGGCCTCTACGATCTCGCGCTCCGGACGTTCGGGCATGGTGAACTCGACGGTCGTATGGGTCGGATCCGTGAGGTCGCTAAACAGCGGAGGGGTTGCGGGCGCCTCGACCGGCGGCGTGTGCTCAGCCTCCGCATGCTTTGGCCCGGGACGCTCAGGGGGGATCGCCGGACCCGAAGATAGTGAATCTGCTGCTCCCGTCTGGCCCTCGGGAGCCTCGTGCTGCGCCCTCGAAACGGGGGTGGATTCCTCAAACCTCTGACCACGCAAAACCTCCGGTTCCGGCTGAGGAGCATTCGCAGGGGCAAAGTTGAACCCCCCGGAAGCCTGATAGTTTCCAGACTTTTCCTGTTGAGTGAGCTCCTTCGGCGACTCGTCCTCAGCAAAAGTGATGGTCTTACTCTTCTGCCTGAGCAAACCGAGGACCACTACAAGCGCCACCACAATAAGGATGACGACCACGACGCCAATGATCAGATAAGTCATGTCCATAACCTCCATACTTGCAGGTTCAGCGACATTCCTCACGTTTTGCGCATGATTTTTTAGTGCGCTGCCCATTTTGGTGTGCGAATACAGACGAACGCCAGACCTGAAATAATTTCGCGAATTTGTGCACCTATCCCACGCGCGTGCGCGCGTAACCGCAGGCCACACCGCAGCATACCGCCACGCGGGCGACAATGCATTGGAAATGACAAGCGGCGCCGAATGGATAAGAACCCCATTGCGGATGCGTCTATCAACTCAGATAAAGAATAGATCACAAATGCTAGTTTAGTGTCTCATTATAGTGCCACGATGGGCGTTTATGGGCGTTTAGCACCCGCTTGTCCCACTTTATGGAACATGGGTTTGGTGTGGCGGGATTATGTTGCGAGCTTTTTGTTCGAAGTACGCGGCGGTGGCCGCCGTGGGTAACGCCAATGGCGGCAACACCCACAAAGCTATGCACACCCGGAACGTAGACTTTTTGGTACACCCCCAAACCGACACCCCTGGGGGTAGGGCGGAAACATTGCCCACTTGGAGTGTGCTCGCCCGCCGCCGACAGCCGACGGCAAGCGTTTCGAACCGATGCGCGGCGCCGAAACCCCACACCTTGGCACACACACAAACGGGGGCAACGCCGGGGTCTCGGCGTGTCCGGTCGGTCGTTGCGCGCCGTGGCTAGGTAGCCATACCGGGATACTTCACGGCGAGCACCATGGCTTCCGCAGCGATCAGGTCGCCAGTAACAAGATCCGGGACGATATCGGCCAATTGGCTCCAGCCCTGGGCCGCCTCGACGAGGAGCTTCGATTTGCCCATGAGCCCATGCGCATGCATCCGTGCCGAAAGCGCAAATACCAGCGAAACCACCGGAACTAACGCCCAAATGTTCGAGATATCGTTAGTGTCCACGCCGTCGAGCTTGTCAAACCGAATACGCGCCGAACTATAGATCTGGCGGTTCGCGCCACGGAGGGCGCGCAGCAGCGAAACGGCGGATTTGATCAGCCCTTGATCGCCCACCAGCGAGGTCAGCTCCTTGCGGTGTTTAAAGGTGTCAAACACCGCCAGCAAGCGGGCCGAGTCCTCCATAATCGGGCCGGGCACAATTTCCGCCTGGGAGAAGAACATTGCCAGCAAGGTCTGCTGCTGCGCCTCGTTCATATGCGCGATCTGCACCGTCGACTTATCAATGCACGCGGTATCCAACGTGGCGTCGCGCCCTGTGGCTAGCGTCTCAATAAGCCGCTTACCTGCAACTTCCTCGAGGGAATCCAAGACGTCGCGCAATTGCGTACGTGGGGCACCTTCCTCCACGGCCGCGTAGCGCGCGGGCAATTGGGCTAGGAGTTCTAATGTGCCGATCCACGCGGTGCGGTGCACTTCCGTGACCGGCTCGCTGCCCGCAAACGCACCGTGCACCAGCCCAGAAGCGATAACGCGACCCGGTTGTTTCTCCGCCGGAACCAATGACGCTGAAAGCCCCTTGAGCGCCGCGCTCGGGTTTGCCGCCAGCGCCGTTACCACGGCGCGATCGGGGCATGCCGCCCCCCAGCCATCCAAGTAATCCCACAACACGGGCATGACCGACGGATCCTCCGGGGCCGTCTCGACCGCGCCCGATAAAAATGCGGAAAGCTCGACCAAACCTGCGGATTGCTGCTTATAGTAGCCCTCCTGTTCGACCGAAAAAGCGTCGCTGCCGGGGGCCAACGGCGGGCGTAGCGCCGTCAGCGGATCCGCCGACAATAACTGCACCTTGACCGGCCCAGCATCGATCAAAGATTCGGGCAGCGGGGTGCGCGGAGCAACCGCCACCGTACGTGCCGAAGCCCAGGGAGCCGTCGCCGGCCACACCCATGCGGAAAGCTGCCGATCGGTGACGAGATCTGCAAAGACCAGCTCGCCGTCTTCGATCACACAATCGGAAGCGTGGGGGGTTGCGTCCACGGCGGCGAGATTCACCGAAACCCGTTTATCGCTGCGGGCATCCGTCCATTCGAATTCCACCCGACCGTTCGTCATCACCTGCGTGGAAGCGGCGAGCTGGGTCATGGGCGTCGAGTACGTGCGAGCGTCGTCACGCGAAAGCTTCACCGTGCGCAGCGGGGCGCCGTGGTGGTTGCGGACGGTGATCTTCGGGTCGCCAAGTTCGCCAGTCGCGCGGATGCGTAGGACGCCGTCGGCATCGAATTGACGCGGTCGAACAACCAAGCGAGTGGTGCGCCACATTGGCGGCATGGTGATCAGCGGCACCTCAAAACGCAGACGCGGCGGAATAAATCGCAAAGGCATGCTATCGCCCTCGTCGGTGGTGACCACAAAATCGGTGCCCGACTCGGCGGCGGCGACCCGCACCTCCGGCGGCGAAACCTGAAAATGCTTCTCCCCGGACTTGACCAGCAACGCCGCCTCGCTCAGGCCGCCGTGCGCAGGAATACGGAATGACCTGCATAAACCGGCAATTTCGGTGGTGGCGAGCATGCCTTCGACGATGGCGTACTCGTGACGGAACGACTCGTTGCGTGGACCGCGCAGGCGGATAAGGTATTCGCCAACCCAGGGGGCGTCGTACACCTCGGGATCGAAAATATCGAACACACCGCCCTCGGCCGGAATCTCCAGCGGCTCAGCCGGCGCCACCTCTTCACCGGCGTTACCGGTGCCCGCGTAGGAGGAGATGGAAAGGTACCACGTCTCGGGGTGGCCGGATACGGTCGGCGGGAACTCGGCGACCAAGGATTGCGCGTGCACCGGCAACCCGCCATGCGAAAACACGTGCGGAATTGGGGTGCCCGGGTCGCGGAACATGACGCGTTTCCGAGGATCAATGCACCGCACCTGATGCATGGCCGAGGGTGATTGATCCGGGCGCACTGCCTGGAGCGACGCAATGTTATAGGCGTCGACGCGGCGGCATGACCACCCAGTCCAACCCTCGATATCGATGGTTTCCGTGACCGGGATTTCCTCGCCCGTGACCACGTCGACCAAGGTGGCATCCTCGGGGCACACCACGAGCAATTCCGAATAATGCAGGGACGCTTTGTCGGTGATATTAGCGCCCTTTGGATTGAACACCAGTACGGGGTCGGTATTGTCCACCACAGGCAACACCCACGCGAGCCCATTGGTCACATCCGCCACGCTCAATTCGCGCACCTGGTGGTCGATGGTCAGATCGAGCGCCTCCGTAAACGGGTGACCCTCCCCCCACATGCGGCCGGTGCGGTAGACCTTTGTGGTGCCATCGAGCGTGACCCGCCACTGCACCTCGTCTTCCTCCGGTGCGAGCAATTGTTCGGGTAATCGCACACAGATTTTATTGCGAATTGCATCTAGGACGATGCGCGGGCGGGCCTCCCGCGTGGCCACGCCAACCGCCTCCGCGCGGTTT
Organism: Corynebacterium canis; assembly: GCF_030408595.1. NCBI lineage: Bacteria > Bacillati > Actinomycetota > Actinomycetes > Mycobacteriales > Corynebacteriaceae > Corynebacterium > Corynebacterium canis. The sequence continues at coordinate 2,033,103 of NZ_CP047080.1, forward strand.
ACCGTGCCAGCGGGCCGTTCCCGCAACTCCGCCGCTACCGCCTCCCGCACCAGCATCGGCAGGGCAGGCTGGGGAGCATCCTGCCAAGTGGATGGCTGTTCGATGGTGAGGTTCCTCATGGCGATCACGCCACGCAGCACGGGCAGCAGCAACGCGGGGGCGCACGTTGCACACGCCGCCGTCACCTCAAGTGGAAGCGGCGGCACCTCCGATTCCTCGTTGTGTTCGAAGGCTTTATAACTGCCATCCGCCAAAATCTCGATAACTTGTTCGGCGGTGGCCGCGGGATCCATATTGTCCAGCAGCTCCATCAGGCCCGCGACCTCGCTGCCGGTGATCCCGGCGTGCAGCACCAAGGCCAAAACGGGATTGCAGCCCTCTGGGACGACGAGACCAACGGTGCGCAATAGCTCGAGGGTTAGGCTTTCCAGCACTTCCAACCAGGCATCGTCGGCCCGCAGATTCAGGCCCCCAAGGTATTCCGCATAAAAGTTCTCCGAATCAACCATTCGGGCGGCGCGGGCTACCAAGGTTGATACGGCGAGTGCCGGGGTGTCGCGAAGCAATGCCTCTAGGTCTGCGCCCGCCGATAGTTGCCGCGACAAAAAAGTTCCATAGAAGCGATCAATACGTTCTAGTTCGTCGGCGGCAAGTTCCGCCTCAATAAACAAGGAATGGTCAGCGAACCGCTGATTCAAGGTGAGTTCGGTCTGGGAAGCCCAGCCGAGTAGTGAGTCATTCAGATCGGCTATGCCGCTCATGTGTGTGTCAATCCCCTTGGTTTTTTCAGTGAGAACTCCAAGCATAGCCGCCCCGATAGCACTTTTCAGGTCGCTAATGTGCTTTCCCAATCGCCGCGTTGCGGCGGCGTTTTCAGGGGAACGGGTACACCCGCTGCGCCTCCCGCGGCGCAATACATTAATCCCGCGTAATGGGAAAGAACAACATCACACCAATGAATATGATGATTCTATTTTACTAAGCACGGCCGACGCCGGTGCTAATTATAACTTTCGCCCTCAAATATGAAATGAAGATGAAAAACCCGCATTATCATCGGAAAATAACAACCCGCACGGCGCGAAAACTGTTCTACAAACTTCAAATACTTTCCCGGATCTGACACGTAGCATGATGCCTACACAATTTTTTTAGGCCGGCGCCGCGCCGCCGAGACTCCGCGCCTTCCGGATTGTTAGCAACAATGACGCATTTAATAAATGTGAACGTGCAACAAAACCGGCTGTGCTTTAGGTAATTAGTTAGCTTGGTCGATTGATATTGCTATACTCGAGGCAAGCTAGAAGCCTTTCTTCAACACGAATCGAAGGCTGCCCCTAAACATGGCTAGCCTCATCTAGTCATGTCTTGATATTTGATTGCGAGTGATGCGAACAGCAACGATCCCAAGCCCTTAGCGCGCCTTAAGTAAGACGACCGACTTTAGGCGATGATTTTTAACTAGATTGTCAGGGTTAACAAAGGATTGCCATGAATAAGCCGATTGTTCGAGTGCTGCTATATAGCCACGATTCCCAGGGTTTAGGACACGTGCGCCGCAACCTCACTATCGCCCACCACATTGCCAAAGACCTCCCCGATATGCTCGATTGCGAAGTTTCCGGCCTGCTTGTCTCCGGGTTGCAATCAGGAAGCATGTTCCCCCTACCGCCAGGGTTTGATTGGATTACCATTCCCGGGATTACAAAACGCGGAAAGGATTATCATCCGCGCAGCCTTGGCGGCAGTACTGAAAACCTAATTCAACTGCGTTCAAACCTGTTGAAATCGACATTGCTATCGTTCGCCCCACACCTGGTGATCATTGACCGCCACATCCTAGGCGTGTGGAAGGAACTGCAGGAACCGCTGCAGGCCTTGCGCGAAGCTGTGCCATACGCGCAGGTCATTCTCGGATTACGCGACATACTAGACACGCCTGAGTCCGCAATACAGGAATGGGCCCTCCTCGGGGACGCCAATCATCTCGGCACCCTAATCGATCAAGTCTGGGTCTATGGAGATCCACAGGTTCACGATCCGGTTACCTCTGGCGAGGTACCGCCGTGGCTCGTAGACAAAGTTCGCTATACCGGTTTCCTCGCCGAGGGACGGCGCGTGGCCGACCACGATATGGAACTGGCACCCAAGCCGTTTATTTTAACCACCGCTGGCGGCGGTTCGGATGGCTTCCAACTGCTTCGCGCAACTGTTCAACTCGAGGTCCCCGACGCGCATACTCACATCGTAATTACGGGCCCCCAAGCAAGTGCTGCGGAATTTCGCGAGTTGCAACAATTAGCCGCACCTCATACCGAAATACACCATTCGTGGCCTGGGTTAAGCACACAAATTCAGCGCGCGTCTGCCGTCATTTCCATGGGCGGGTACAACACCTCCTGCGAGATTCTCGCCTCAGATACCCCTGCGCTGATAACTCCGCGCGAATATCCCCGCCAAGAACAACTCATTCGTGCACAATCTTTCCAGAAAGTAGGGGCGGTAGAATATTTGCGTTTGTCCGAAACAACCCCGGCTGCGTTAAGCGCTTGGGTACGCCGCGCCGCACAAAACTCGATTGACCGCTCACATATCAAGTTAGACGGTCTGACAACTGCCGCGAAATATGCCGCCGAATGCGTAAAACCGGCCATAATAGAGGGAGCAAAAACATGAGCAAAATCGGCTATGTGTTAAAAGTTTATCCACGGTTTTCAGAAACGTTTATTGTTACTGAAATTCTTGCTCGAGAAGCCAACGGTGAACAGCTTGATATTTTCGCACTGCGTCCCACATCGGACGCCCGCTTCCACCCCGAACTAGCTCGGATTAAGGCCAATGTGCACTGGGTCCCGCGACCGCAAGTCGGTACGGGATTATGGGAGGAATTGGCCAAATCATTGCACCATCCCGAACTTGGAAAACGGGTGCAGCAAACCCTCCCCCAATTCGTAGATCTCCCCTTCGATGAGGTCGCACAAGGGCTCGCACTTGCCCGCATGGCTTATGACCAAGGCATTACGCACCTACACGCCCATTTCGCTTCCCTGCCGGGCCGAATTGCCTACGTGGCTTCCACGATTACGGGCATTCCATTCACCGTAACCACGCACGCGAAAGATATTTTCCATAACAGCGTTGATATCGATTGGTTGCGGCGCGTGTGCGGGGCTGCGCAACAGGTGATCGCCATTAGCAAATACAACGAACGTTTCCTCACCACGGTGCTGGAAGGCACCGGCGCAAATATTCAATTGTGTTACAACGCGCTGGAATTGGAGCGGTTCCCGTATCGCCCGCCGCTGCCGCTCACCGGAACGCTGCGCGTGGCCGCGGTGGGCAGACTAGTTCCCAAAAAGGGTTTCGATCATCTGATTTCTGCCATCGGTGTGCTCCGCGAACAAGGTTGGGACGTCCAGCTTTCCATCGGCGGCGCCGGGGAGCTGCAAGACACCCTGCAGGAGCAAATCGACGACCTTGGCCTAAGCGAACATGTGTGCCTATTGGGCCCAATCAATCAGAGCGAGGTGCGCGAACTCATTGCGCGCTCCCACGTATTTGTCGCCCCATGCATCCCCACCGCGGATGGCAATATCGACGGTTTGCCCACCGTAGTTTTGGAAGCCATGGCCAGCGGGATCCCGGTGATTGCCACCGCCGTCACCGGATTGCCGGAGGTAATACGCGACGGTGAAACTGGCGTTCTATTGGAGCCTGGCGATATCGACGGATTGATCGCCGCGCTCCAACAATTCGCCACCGGCAAGGTCGACGCCACCAAGCTCACCACCAACGCTCGCGCACTTATCGAAAAGCATTTTGATAGCCACCAACAGGCAAAGACGCTTGCCCAGTGGCAGGACGGATAGAGGCAACCCATGAAAATCGCTTATGTTTGCGTAGACCCCGGCATCCCCATATTCGGCACCAAAGGGGCGTCGGTACACATCCAGGAAGTGGTGCGAGAATTGCGGCGGCGCGGGCACGAGGTGGTGGTCCACGCGGTGCGCAAGGGCACGTGTATCCCTGATGACCTGCATGACCTCGAGGTGCGCGTCTACCCCATCGAAGAGCGGGAACCCAGCAAACGGGAAACCGCGCAATGGGAACGCGCCACCGAAATCAGCGCCGAATTGCGCCGCGATGGCACCGAACTGATTTATGAACGTTACTCGCTGTTCAGCACCGTAATCGCCACCTCCGGCATCCCCGGCATCCTCGAGGTAAACGCACCTCTGATCGACGAGCAGCGCACCCACCGCACGCTTTTCGACGCCGCGACCGCAGCCGCCGCATTGCAATCCCAGGTTTCCTCGGCGCGCGCAACCATCTGTGTGTCTGATCGCGTGCGCGATTGGGTGATTGCCAATAGCGTCGGCGGACGGGTGGTCACCGTGGCTAATGGCGTTTGTTTGGAACGGATCGTGCCGCAACCAGAGGATACCGACGGCCCGCCGGTAGTTACGTTTATCGGTTCACTGAAACCTTGGCATGGGGTTTCCGATCTCCTTCACGCAGCCAAACACGCCCAGCAGGCATGGAGGATCCGCATTATCGGTGACGGCCCGGAACGTGAGGCGCTGGAAACCTTAGCCACAGACTTAAACGTACAAGTGGATTTCCGGGGCGCCGTCGCGCCAACGGATATGCTGGCGCACCTTGCCGGTAGCGCCATCGCCGTCGCCCCGTACCCAGCGGCCAACGATAGCGACCAGTACTTCTCCCCTTTAAAAATCTTCGAATACATGGCCGCCGGGCTGCCGATCGTGGCCTCCCAAGTCGGGCAGATCCCGGCCATTTTGGGTACCGCTGCGGAGCTAATTCCTCCCTCCCACCCCGTGGCATTGGCCGCCGCAATCGACGGTTTGGTCGAGCAGCCGGGGCGTCGAAAAGCGTTGGGCGAACAAGCGCGGCGGTTAGCGGAACAGCACCACGGTTGGCCGCAGGTTGTGGACAATATTTTGCAGATCGCCGGGGTAGCCGATAGCTAATGATCAACCAACCTTTGCGGCGCACCTTCGAACTTGTATCCCCACATATCAAGCCCGAGCGAAAGCTTATCGTCGGCGGCACAATCGCACTGCTATTTGAAGTGTGTTTTCGGGTGCTGGAACCTTGGCCACTGAAGATCGTGGTGGACGCGCTCTCGGTCTCACTGGGGGCGCATACCTCCGGACAGCCAGCGAGCATACAATTGCTGCTCATCTGCGGCATCGCACTGGTTTGCGTAACGGCATTGCGGGCTATTGCCAATTACCTTGCCACGGTGGCCTTTACGCTGGTCGGATCGCGCGCCTCCACCACGCTGCGCATGCGGGTGTTCAAACATGTGCAACGCCTGCCGCAGCAATTCCATAAGGGGAATCGCTCGGCAGACACGGTGCAGCGCATCGTAGCGGACGTAAACCGTATGCAGGAGGTCGCCGTCACCGCCGGACTGCCGCTGCTTGCGAACATAGTTACGTTCCTAGCGATGATGGTGGTGATGTTCGTACTGGACTCGGTATTGGCGATCGTGGTGCTGGTAGCGCTCATCCTGTTCGGCATCACCTCGCGCAATACGTCACGCAATATCGCCGTCGCATCGCGCAATACTCGAAAAGCGGAGGGCAAGCTCGCCAATACCGCGCAGGAATGCCTTTCCGCCATCGAGGTCGTGCAAACGTACGTACTAGAGGCGATGGTGAGCAATCGCTTCCGCGAAGCGAATACCACCGCGCTCACCGCAGGCGTGAGCTCACGGAGGCTCGCCGCACGGCTCGAACGTACAACCGACGCAATCGTTGGGTTGGCCACCGCCGCAGTGCTCGTCGGAGGTGGAATACGTGTTCTAGAGGAATCCATGACATTGGGCGACCTCGTATTGTTTACCACCTATCTGCGCACCACCATGAAACCGTTGCGGGACATGGCCAAATACACGGGCCGCATCGCCCGCGCCACCGCATCCGGCGAACGCGTGGCCGATCTGATGGAAATCACCTCCGATATCCGCACCCCCACCGACCCCGTCGTGCCGTATCACATCAACGGCCACATCAAGTTCGACAATGTGTTCACCGACTACGAAGACGTCTTGATCTTGCGCGGATTCAACCTCACCATCGAACCGGGCGAAATGCTCGCCGTGATCGGACCGTCCGGCGCCGGTAAATCCACGCTGGCCTCGCTATTGGTGCGCGCCATCGACCCGAAATCCGGGGACGTATATTTGGACGGCCACCGGCTCCGCGATATCGATTTGGTATATCTGCGGGAATTGGTCTCGTTATTGCACCAGGAACCGGTTCTCTTTACGGGCACCATCCGCGAAAACATTCGATTCGGCCGCATCGGCGCCAGCGATGACGAGATTATTGCCGCGGCCAAGGCGGCGCGAGCCCACGATTTCATTATGGAATTCCCGGAAGGCTACGACACGTTGGTGGGTGAGCGCGGCAGCACCCTTTCCGGCGGCCAGCGCCAACGGGTGGCAATCGCGCGCGCCCTTTTGCGCAATACCCCGGTGATTATCCTCGACGAACCAACCACCGGCCTCGACCCCGAATCAGCGACGCTGGTCATGGACGCAATCCACGAATTGGTGGCGGAAAAAACCACGATCGCGGTGACCCACGACCCAGAGGTGGCCCTTGGCGCGGACCGCGTGGTGTGGATCCAAGACGGCCAAGTCCTGTGGCAGGGGACCCCGGATTACCTGCAGGAGCACAGTCCCGAATTCCGTGCGTGGGTTTCCAACGGCTCCCAATCGCTGCCGCGGGCACAGGTTGAGGACTAGCCAATGACAACACATACCGAACATGCATTCAGCGCAATCTTGGACAGCACGTGGCTGAGCCGGCAGTGCGGCAAGCCGGTACGGGCCACGGCGTTGCGAGTCAAACCCGAGACGTCGATTCTGGCCGCCCTGCGCCATTGTTCCGACGATGCTATTGCCGGTTGGGCGCGCCTGATGTGGCCCGATGGCCAGCGGAAAGCGCACAAGACCGAGCTCTGGGCGCAAACGCACGGGTTTTCGGTTACCACCTCCCCGGCGTTGGGTGGGCTCACCTTTCAGCATGGACAATTCGAGGCAGACCCGAAGCTGGGCCCCTGGCTATTGCCCGAGCATCTCGGGTTCCAGCTCACCGGCATTGACCGGATCCTGCGCTATAACCCGGCGCGGCGCATCGTGCTCCGCGCGGGCGATAGCGTGCTGCGCGTTACCGTCGCCCCAGACGAACTGGGATTCGAAGTGCACAGGTTCGTGTCGGAGGCCGTCCCCACCCCGGATCGCCTCGACGATGGCACCAATCCGCGCCTCAGCATTGCGCGCGTAGTTGGCGATTCTGATTTACAGGCCAGCCCGAACATAAATGCGACCTATCAAGCTGGGCGCATCCTCGCGCAATTGCATATGTCAACCGCGCAGCTCCCAGAAACGCTCCGGGCGCGGCTTGCACATCGGTACGCTCCCATCACCGAACGCATGCGAGCGCACGAACGCATCTTCCAAGTGCTAGCCCCTGACCTCGCCCACCGAATCGCACATATTGCCGCCCGCGTGCCAACCCATGTTCCGGGCCCCGCGGTTGTCGTTCATGGCGACGCCTCCCCCGATCAATTCCTGATTTCCCGCAATGGCAACGATATTTGGCTTACGGATTTTGACCGCATCCACCTCGCCCCCGCCGCGGTTGACCTTGGCTGCTACCTTTCCGTCGTGGACGCCGACACCGCCTCCGCGTTGCTGGCCGGTTACGCCGATACCCGCGGTCATGCGCCTTCCCAAACTGATGTACGAACCGCCCAGCTGCATGCCATGTTGTTGCGCATCGCGGAACCGATGCGTTCAGGCGATCCGGCATGGCGCGCTCGCACCGCCGCGGCACTGACCCGCGTGGAGGAATTGCTGTGAACCAAGCGCTCGCCCTCTTGTTCGATCTCCCCCGTGTCCGTCGCGCCTGGCCCGGCCCGGAGCAATCGCTCGTGTTTGAACAATTCGACGAAGCTGGACGGCTCCGCGCCGGAATTATCGACGCCGCGGCCAACCTCCGTCTCGCCGATTATGCGCGCGACGCAGCACTCCCCGAGCTTTCCCCGCCGGAATCCGGTGCATTGGTCGTGCATCGCTTTGGCAAACGCGCGGTGGTTATTTACCCCGACCACGTTCGCAAATTCCTTCGCCCCAACAAGGTGCCCGGAGTGGTATCCGCGACCCGCACGATGCACGAGGTATGCGCCGCCGCCGACATGCGATCCGCAGCCATTATCGATGTGAGTGCGGGCAGCATAACCACCGAAAAACTCCCAGGCGACACGCTGCACCGATTGGATCAACAAGGGTTGCCCGGCTGGGCTCGCTTCGAACAACTATGGCCGGAACTGGTCCAAGATCAAACGCACATGCACTCGATTAATCGGCATGGCCCGGAAGCTGAATGCCGCGTGCTTAGGCAATGGTTTACCCATGCCACCTCCTATCAGGCGATCCCTCAGCCCGCACGCTTCGCGGCAATGGTGGATGCCACGTGCCGCGACCTTCTCGCCCACGAATCGCCGTGGGTGCTGTCGCACCGAGACCTGCACGATAAACAACTGCTGTGGGATGGTGACACGTTAAGCCTGTTGGATACGGATACCACCACGCTCGCCGAGGCCGCGCTTGATCTTGGCAACCTGCTCGCGCATGCGGAGCTGCGCCGAATACAGCAGGTGTTTCATCCGCAAACCTATCGCGGGGTTCGAAACGTTGTGTGCACGCTTGCGGAGCGCTTGCACATTCCACAACAGCGGCTACGCTGCTACACGCAAAGCGCCACTATTCGCCTCGCCTTCTTGTACGCTTTTCGCCCAAGTTCGCGGCCCTGGTTTGAATCTTGGATCGCCCATTGTTTAGAACATAATCGAAAGGAAACGCTATGAAAATCTCAGTCATCGGCTGCGGCTACCTCGGAGCGGTGCACGCTGCTTGCATGGCAAGCCTGGGACACGATGTCGTAGGCATTGATACGGACGCGGATAAGGTCGCGACGCTGTCCAGCGGCCGCACACCGTTTTACGAACCCGGCCTTGCCGAAATCCTAGAACCCGCGGTTCGCAACAATAAGCTGCGATTTGTTACCGGCCCGGCACCGCAAGAACTGGCAACCAGCGATGTCATTTTCATTGCGGTTGGCACGCCGCAATCCAAGGACAGCCCAGCGGCGGACCTCACCTACCTCGAAGCTGCATTCAAATCGGTTTTCGATGCCATGCCTACCGAAACCAGCGCCGTCATCGTTGGCAAATCCACCGTCCCGGTCGGCACCGCCGAACGATTCGCCCGCCAATGCGCCGAACGCGGCCTCACCCTGGTGTGGAACCCCGAATTCCTGCGCGAAGGTTTCGCGGTGGAAGACACCCTGCACCCAGACCGCATCGTTTACGGCCTGGCCGCAGATGAAACCTCCGCGCGCCACGGTGAATCCGCGCTCGACGCTGTGTACGAACGCATCTTGGCCGAAGGGATGCCAAAGCTGGTCACAAACTACCCCACCGCGGAGCTCGTCAAGGTCGCGGCGAATTCGTTCCTGGCCACCAAGATCAGCTTCATTAATGCGATGGCGGAATTGTGCGAGGCCACCGGTGGCGATGTCACCCAGCTCGCCCAGGCGCTCGGCCATGACGATCGGATCGGACACAAGTTCCTGCGCGCCGGCATCGGTTTCGGCGGCGGGTGCTTGCCCAAGGATATCCGCGCTTTCGTGGCACGGGCCGAAGAACTAGGTGTCCACGAGGCGGTGACGTTTTTGAAAGAGGTGGATTCGATCAACCAACGCCGCCGAGACCGCGTCGTCGCCGAGGCCAAACGCACATTCGATGGCGATGTCGAGGGTGCAAAGATTACGGTGCTCGGCGCCGCCTTTAAACCTAATAGCGACGATATCCGCGACTCCCCCGCGCTAGAAATCGCGCAACGCTTGCACAATCTGGGCGCGAAAATCACGGTGTGCGACCCAAAGGCTTTGGAATCCACGAACCGCGCTTACCCGGATTTGCACACCGAGGCCGATATCGCGACGGCGCTCACCGGCGCTGAGCTTGTGCTGCTGCTCACAGAATGGAAAGAGTTTTTGGCGCTGGACCCGGCGTCCACCGCAACCCTGGTCAAAGAGCCCGTGATCATTGACGGCCGCAATGCGCTGAACCCCAAGCGGTGGCGCGCCGCCGGCTGGGCGTATTCCGGGCTCGGCCGCTAAGCGGGGCTCATGCGCTGGCTCATCACCTGGGTGATACCGTCGCCGCGCATGGTCACACCGTAGAGCACGTTCGCCACTTCCATCGTCGGTTTCTGGTGCGTAATCACAATTAGTTGCGAATCCTTCCGCAGCTCCCGAAACAGGTCCAGCAGCCGACGAAGGTTGACGTCATCGAGCGCCGCCTCGACCTCATCCATGACGTAAAACGGGCTCGGGCGCGCCTGGAAAATCGCCACCAGCATGGCCAGCGCGGTCAGCGATTTCTCGCCGCCGGAAAGCAGTGACAGGCGCTTGACCTTTTTCCCCGGCGGACGCGCCTCGACCTCAATGCCGGTGGTGAGCATGTCCTCCGGCTCCGTCAGCACCAATCGCCCTTCCCCACCTGGGAACAACGTCGCAAACACATGCGGAAATTGCTTTTCGACGTCGCGCCAAGCCTCCGTGAACAGTTGCAAGATCTTCGCGTCTACCTCGGTAATTACATCCGAAAGGTCTTTCCTTGCCTGTTGCACATCGGCGAGCTGCCCGGCCAAATATTCGTAGCGCTCCTCCAGCGCGGTGAATTCCTCCAGCGCGAGCGGATTCACCTTACCCAATGCCGCTAGATCCCGTTCGGCTTGCCGCAATCGCTTGGTTTCCGCCGCGCGATCGAACGTTTCATCGGGGGCGTAATCGCGCCGGATCACCTCCGCTGGCAGACCCAATTGCTCGGTAAGCTTCGCCTCCGCCTCCTCAATGCGCACCTGCGCCTGGTGCCTAGCAATGTCCGTGGCGTGCGCATTATCGGTTAGTCTGCCCAATTGCTCGCGCCGCGAATTCACCTCTTCGTTCGCGCGTGACAATAACCCTTGAAGGTGGTTGCGCCGCGCCACCAATTCATCCCGGGACAGCGCAGCACGGGCGGTCGCGTCCGCCACCCGAACCCGGATTTCGGCCGCACATTCGGCTACGGTTGCGGCGAGTTTCGCCTGCTTGCGGCGGCGCTCCATCTGCTCTTCGTGCCGCGCCTTATTCAAACGTTCTTGCGCGGCCTGCCTACGCAGATTATCGGCCTGACCGCGCGACACGCCAGCCCGTTCCTCCGCCGTGCGCAGCGTCAGGCACGCCTCCATTTCCATGGCGCGAAGCTGGCTCAGCGTGGCCGCCGCCGCGTCGCGAGCCTCAGTGGAAGGTTCCTCATCCGCATGTTGATCCACCCGCGCCAACCGGTCTCGAATCTGCGCCAATTGGTCTTTTAGCTGGTCCAGGCGTTCCGTCGCCTGCTGCACGTGTTCCATCGCGCGCTTACGTTCGCCCTGAATGGCGTCGACATGAGCTTGCGCGCGGCGGGCCTCTCTCCCCACCGATTTGCATTCCACATCGTGATCTCGCAGCGCCGCCTGCGCGCTGGCCGCCGCGATTTGCGCCTCGTTGGCCGCCGTGGTGGCACCTTCGAGCGTTCCGGAAAGCGCCACAGACTCCTCATGCAAACTTTCGAGCGCCTCGGCGGCTCGGGCGATATCCACGCCGATTTCCACGGCGGTTGCCGCGCCCCGCCCAAAGGCCATCCAACCTTCGCCAAAAAGTTCGCCGTTCGTAGTCACAGCGCGCAGCCGCGGATCCGCAACCACCACCGCCTGGGCCTGCGCGACCTCCGGCACCACCACCACATCCGCAAGCAAACGCGTGATCGGACCAACGATCCCCGCATCAAGCCGAATAACATCCAGCAGCCAACGCGCCCCGCTGGGTAATTGCGCCTCCAAACGCCAACTCGCGGCCGGCGAAGCCGCAACCACCACCGTCCGCGCCACCTCCGCGGATGCGAGCTTTTCCGCATCGAAATCTTCTACGAATAGCGCATGGGCGTGGGCACCCAATGCGGCAGACACGGCGGTGGCATATCCCTCATCGACGCTGATCGCATCGACCACGGCCGAGGTATCCGCAAGCAATTCGCCAACATCCGCCGCTGGGAGTGAATCAATCAGCGTTTCGCGGCGCGCTTCCAAGCGCGCAATGCCCGTCTCAATCTCCCGATTCCGCGCCGAAAGTTCGTTCAAACGCGCGGCGGCCGCTTGGGATTCCGATTGCGCGGTTTCTGCGCGCGCCGCCAACGAAGTCCGAGCGTAATGCATTTCCTGCAGCCGCTCTTGCATGGTGCGCGCCTCAAGCTGCGCAGCATCCACCCGCGCCAAGGAGGCTTCCAAAGTCTCGGTTTGGCGGGCGATATCCGCCTCAACGGCCTCGATCTGGGCGGTTTGAGATTCTTCCGCAGCGACCAAACGCACCACCCCCTCACGCCGATCGGCACGCGCCCGAACCTGCGCCATGTGCTCACGATCGGCTTCCCGTGCGATCTCCTCGTGCTCCAACACCTGTTCGCGTACGGCGTCAAGGCGTTCGCGAGCCACCTCGACAGCCTGATCTAAATTTGCCTGTTCGGCCTCCGCGCGATCCGCCCTTCGCTCCAACGCATCCGCATCTTGCCCGGCGTATGGAACCTCCACCACAGCGCTGGCGCGATCTTGGGCAATACGTTCGGTTGCTACGATGCGTTCCGCAAGCGCGGACAATTCAAACCACAACGCTTGCGCAACCTCGGCCTCTGGGGTGACCTGGGCCAATTGCGACTCCAAACCCTGTTGCACGCGGCTATGCTCTTCCAGTTCTTCGCTGAGTTTTGCCACCTGAGCTGCGCTGCGTTCGGCAAGGCGATGGGCGTCGTCACGCTCGGTAGCAAGACGCACTAAGCGGTCCCCGGCGAGGCGGAGGCGGGCGTCGCGAAGCTCGGCCTGGACGGTAGCGGCACGTTGCGCGGCCTCGGCCTGACGCGCGAGGGGCTTGAGCTGGCGTTTTAACTCTTCGGTAAGGTCGGTAAGCCGGTCTAAGTTGGCCTGCATGCCCACGAGTTTGCGCTGCGCCTTCTCCTTGCGGCGACGATGCTTCAATACGCCGGCAGCTTCCTCGATAAAGGCGCGACGCTCCTCGGGGCGCGATTCCAATATTTGTGCGAGACGTCCCTGCCCCACGATGATGTGCATTTCCCGGCCAATGCCGGAATCGCTAAGCAGCTCTTGAATATCCATAAGCCGGGCGCGGGAACCATTAATTTCGTACTCACTTGCGCCATCGCGGAACATGCGGCGCGTGACGGAAACCTCCGTATATTCGATAGGCAATGCGCCGTCAGAATTATCTATTGTCAACGTCACTTCGGCCCGGCCAAGCGGTTTCCGATCCCCCGCCCCGGCGAAAATCACGTCCTCCATTTTGCCGCCGCGCAAAGTCTTGGCGCCCTGCTCCCCCATCACCCAAGCCAGCGCATCCACCACATTCGACTTGCCCGAACCGTTCGGCCCCACCACCGCACAAATACCCGGCTCGAATTTCAGGGTCGTCGCAGACGCAAAAGACTTAAAACCCTTGAGCGTCAACGATTTCAAATGCACCCGGGCAGTGTAACGCACATTTGCAATCCGCCCGGTGAGCGGCTCGCAGGTAGCATGAAAGCATGTCCAATACAGCATTTCTTGTGCAAGGGCGGGCGGTTCTCCTCGACATGGACGGCACGCTGGTCGATTCCACCGCCGTGGTTGAAGAACTCTGGATTGAATTCGCCCATGAGTTCGGCCTCGATCCGGATGAAATCTTGCGATTTTCACACGGACGCCCCTCCGCCGCAACCTACAAACACTTCGTGCCGCACCTTTCCGCAGAAGAGCGCAAACGCCTCGAAGTAGCACGCACCGAGCAAGAAATGATCCAACTCGACGGCGTAGTGGAAATTCCCGGGGCGCGGGCATTTATCGAACAACTTCGCGCATTGCAGGTGCCACATGCGCTCGTCACCAGTGCGCCGCTGGAATTGGCGCGCGTGCGGATGGCGGCGGCGCAAGTAGCAGTACCCGATGTGGTGATTCCCGCTGATCAAATCACCAAAGGAAAACCTGACCCGCAGGGCTACCTCAAGGCGGCGGCCGCACTCAATGTAGCGCCGGAAGACACGGTGGTGTTTGAAGACGCCGCGGCAGGCATCGCGGCCGGCGAAGCTGCCGGTGCACAAGTGGTAATCGTGGGAAACACATTGCCTTACGAGGAAACCGCTCACCCGCGCATCGCGGATTATCGAAACCTGCAGGTGCGGCGTTCCGGCGACGGCACGGTGAACATTGAAGCGGCCTAGTGAAGGGCCGGGTCAAGTCTCGGCCCTAGTGCACATCGAAGCCGCTTAAAGAGGGCACGTCGCATACGTACCCGCATAACCCCGCCGCGTCAGATCTGCCTGGTTTTCTGCCGTGGCAAATGTGCCTGAGGCAGATGTAACACGGCCGTTTCGCGTTCCTGCGGAAACACCACCGCGCGCCGACCGGCGTGTTGAATCTGCCTGAGGCAGATATAGCGCGGCGGTTGCGCGGAAAATTCCGGCCTTCAACTCACCACATCACCTGGCGTGGTGTGGAGGATCTGCCTGGTTTTCTGCCATGGCAGATGTGCCTGAGGCAGATCTGTCGCAGGCGCATTTCCCCAGGAAAATCCGCTTCGCAAGCCAAGCAGATCCAGCGCGGCCAGGCAGATCGTACATTGCCGAAGAGCGGCCAGGCAGATTGTACGTGGCTTTGTGGTGCGGGTTCCGGTGGTTCACAATCGATGTCGTTGCAACGTGTTCGAGGCGGCCGTAACCAATCGCGCGCAACAGTGCGTCAGCCTCCAGCGGCCTTTTGTTGGAGTGGTGTGGAGGATCTGCCTGGTTTTCTGCCGTTGCAAATGTGCCTGAGGCAGATATAACACGGCCGTTTCGCGTTCCTGCGGAAACACCACCACGCGACGACCGGCGTGTCGAATCTGCCTGAGCATGGAACATCGTCGGCCATGAGCGCGGAAAATTCCGGCCTCCACCTCGCCACTTCACCCGGTGTGGTGTGGAGGATCTGCCTGCATTTCCACCCGCGTCAGATCTGCCTGAGGCAGATTCATCGCGGCCGCATTTCCCCAGGAAAACTCGGCCCAAAAACCAGGCAGATCCCGCGCGGCCAGGCAGATGTGACGAGGCAGGACAGCAACCAGGCAGATTGTTCGTGGCCGGGGAAAGCGGGCGCTTCAACTACGGGCAGCTGCTGGGTGCTGCGGGCAGACGGCAGTGGCGGGGCAGGCGCGGCGTGAGAATGGGCCGGGGTTCGCCGGGTTTCGGGCTCACCGAAGAGTGTTGAGCTTCACCGTGCCGGTTGTAAGGGGTGTGGTGGGCGCGCAGCAACAAGGCGGATCGGCGACCACGCCAAGATAGCTGGGGTGCAGAGAACGATCGCCGTGAGAAATCTGCCGTTCGGATTCGGCCGTGAGTATTCAGCCGTGAGGATTCGGCCGTTAGGGTTCGGCGTCAGGATTCGCCGTTTGGTGGTTGTGTGGTGTTGGTTTCGGCGCGGTGGATGGCGCGGCGCAGGGTGGTGATCAGTTCGCGGGGTTGTTGCAGCAGCCCGTGGGTGATACGTAGTGGTTCCCACCCGAGTTCGCGTAGCCGGATCAACACCTTGGCATCGTAGTCACGTTGGCTACGTTGAAGGTGGTGAGCACCGTCGTAGAACAAACCAACACGAATATCGGGCCAGCCGGAATCAAGCACGGTCAGCAGGGGTGTGCCATCGTCTGCCAGCGCACCGGAGTTATAGATCGGGATTTGCACCTCCAGGTGTTGGCGCAGCTGCTCGGCAATCAGGCGTAGTACGGTTTCCGGGGGCGACTGCGCCCCGGTGCGGGACAGGTTCAGCAGTTTTTTCAGCTGGCGGGCGCTGAAAATATTCCGCGCGATGTCACGCACCAGCTGAAAGTTCAATGTGGTGCATGCGCGCAGCGCGTCAATCAACTGGATGGCGCGGACTTCCCAGTTGGCAAGGTTGGGTACTTGGTAGACCCACCAGGAGTGGCGGTCGCGCTGCAGATCAATCAGGCAATCCACCAGGGCGTATTCGGGGGCGACGACCTGCATGCCGGGTAGTTCCTGATCCGGTGTCCACACCCTGGTGCCTGGCCGCAGTCTGCGGCGGGTGGCGTCGAACACGCTGTGGCTGCGTTGGAAATTACTGGCCACATGCACGGTGATGTGGGCATCATCCACCCAGTACTTCAAACCGGCATAAGCTGCGGCGGCCCAGCCGCCGATAATGACATTCGGGGTTTGGGTGAAATGCGCCCGGGCCCGCAACATGATCGGGGCAGCAAACCCGAGGCGCTGCGGGTGATACCGCGAACCCCACTCCACCTCCCGGGAAGCACGACAATACCCACGCGGCATCGCAAGCCGGCGAGTGATGTTGATGAAAGAGGTGTCAAGCAGTTTGGTGCGACGCTGAAACAAACCCATAGCACCAGTGATAACCCCAAAACAGCACAAAACCCAGGGGTTTCCCCGCACACACCCCACCAACCTGTGGATAACCCCAAACAATCCACAGGCACGTAGGGTTCCAGCGGCAACAAGGTGGCGCCCGGCGAAGCGAAGGGGTATAATGCCGTCCGCAGCGGGGGCAGTGTGCTTGTTCGCTCAAACAGGCCCCGTAAAAAGACTCTCCAAGGTATCACCTATAAGTGGATAAATGAACGTTCGTTTTGGGGGTGGAATTACAAGTTTAGATTGCCCCCAATCGGACATTGTTACCAGAATTGAACTCAATTTTGGTAAGTGTGTTTCATACTGTTTGAAGCCGTGAAAGGAGTCAGTATGAAACCGGTAAAATTATCGCGTTCGCAGCGTGTATTGGTATCAATACTTTTGCTATTTTCAATATGTATCACATGCGGTGAAGTTCCGCCCGCAGCAGCACAAGACTCGATATCTAAGGAAGTTGAACAGGTAGCAAGTTTTGACGAAGAGCGTGCGATCGCGGTGCGGCAAGCTGCTGAACTTGTTGCTGGCACCAGTTGGCGTCCCGCCAAAAACCCTAAGCACTCAATTTCTCCAAGGGAAATGCGATCGGATACCAAAGTAATCCCCGGCGAGTTAACGCGGGAGTTCCAATGAGAAAATTCTGGTACCCCGTAATTGGATTGATTCTTGCGCTCGGCGCTATTGGTGGGTATCTCGCGTATTCCTCAATCGAGCCAGAAGATGAATTCGTCAGCCACAAGCCCGCCTTTATTGGTGTTTCAGCCGAAGCTTTAAAACCGCTTAGCAATACCGATCGAAACAATGTCGTCTTGACGTCAGAGACAGGCCATGAGCTGGGCCTCTTACAAACCCAAGCCGTGTATTTTCCATCGATCGAACGCCTCGGGGATTACTTTGCCGTACCAGACGAGGATCATTTATTAGTGCTTGATAAGCAGTTGAAACTCGTGCGGAAGCTACACATTCCTGGATTGGGAGTTGGCACACTCACAAACTCTCATGGTTCACCCAACGGGAACGTAGCGGCATTCTATTTTAATGACGGCAACGCAGAGTACCGAGAACGCCACCTCATGGTACTCGCTGAAGGGGATCGAGTGTTTTCCATGCACACTCGATACAAGCCGGATGCGGTTGCAGCCTGCGACGATGCCTCAATCGTATGGCTGGAGCATTTTCCGGAATCCAAAGATAACACTGACGGACCTGGCACGACATGGATGATCCATGCGACGATCGATGGCGACGTCACAGAATACGAAATCCCATTTGCGGCAGAATATAGCCCGACATATCATTCTTCGCTTAATTGTTTAGACGAAGCAAGCTACGTGGTGCACTATACCGATAACGATTTGCTTGTGCTAAAAATCGAATTGGTCAATGGAAAGTCGGAGATCGTAGACCAGGGCACAATGCCGCTGCCAGAGGCCATGCAGGCAGGCCGGTATTATCACACCAGTGGCAGTAAGTACTATGTGTACGGCGAATCGGGAGCATTACATCGGTTTGATTTAGATAGCAGGACCGAAGACTATTCGGTAGTGCCCTTGGACGATAAATTTAGAAGGCGGTCAATCACAATTGAGGGCGACACCGCCCTCATAGTTGCCACCTTCGAAGGTTTTGATTTTAAGCAGGCACTATCCCTAGTCGATTTAAATAATCCGCAATGTGTTTCGCGCCCAATCAGGTTGCGGGGATATGACACACCGCCGAAAACATTTGGTGATCATCTATTCTCGGCATCGCACATCGTTGTTGATTCAATCTTGCCAATCGAACCGAACCCCAAGGTGGATTGCGCATAAGCCCGAACCTAGCGCACATCAAACCTGCGTTCGCCTTTGGGCTCACCCCATTGTTCGATGATGGTTTTCACTTTGCCGGGACGATCATAGGTTGCGGGCTCGAGCGCCCACAGCCGGCGCAGCAGGCTTTCCACCTGTTCTTTGGGCCCTTCGGCGACCACACAGACGCGACCGTCCATGAGGTTAGTGGCGCTGCCAACAAGCCCGAGTTCCATGGCTTGGCTGCGGACCCACCAGCGGAACCCCACGCCTTGGACATGCCCGTGAACCCATGCGGTCAGCCGGATCATTGTTCAAAATACCTTTCGTCTCGGTGCGTGAGCGGATCAGAACCATCCCAACAAGCCATGGCATCCCAGCCTTTGATTCCGGGTACATCGTCGCGGTGGAACACTGGGTTGAGGCCCTTGGCTCGCTGCTGGGCGTAGTTTCTTAACAATGCTACCGCCACGCCTCCAAGCGGGAGCAGCGCCACAATGTTGACTGTGGCCATGAGGCTGGCGAAGACATCGGCGAGGTTCCAAACCAGCGGCACCGTGCCCAACGAGCCGCCCAGTACACACAGTGACACCAGCACGCGGTATCCGTTTACCCAGATCCGATCCTTGGTCAGGAATTCGATATTGGTTTCGCCATAGTAGTAGTTACCGATCACCGAGGAGAACGCGAGGAAGATAATCACCACGGACAGGAAGTAGATGCCCCAGGTGCCCACGCTGGCGGCCAAAGAGTTTTGGGTAAGCGCCATGCCGCCCTCGACGTTGCTGAGATCGGGGCGGGACAGCATGATGATAAAGGCGGTGACGGTACACACCACGAGGGTGTCAAAGTACACGCCGAGCGTCTGGATTAGCCCCTGCTTTACTGGGTGCGAGACCGATGCGGTGGCCGCGGCGTTGGGCACCGAACCCATGCCGGCTTCGTTGGAGAACAGGCCGCGCTGCACGCCTTTCATGATCACGGTGCCCAGTGCCGCACCGGCAAACTCCCGGATTCCGAATGCGTGCTCGATGATTTCCATGATCATTTCGGGAACTCGGTCATAATGGATAATCACCACAATAAGCCCGATGGCGATATAAGCGACCGCCATGATGGGCACCACGATTTGGGTGACATTTGCCACGCGTTGAATGCCGCCGAATACCACCAACGCCGTCACAAGAGCAAGGATGACACCGACCACAATTTTCGTGGCGCGCGGGTCGCCGCCCAACGAGTGGGTAATGCTTTCTGAGATCGAATTGGATTGCACCGCATTAAACACAAACCCATAGGTGACGGTAATCAGCACGGCGAACAGGATGGCCATGTATTTCCACCCAAGCACGCGCGAAATATAGTAGGCAGGGCCGCCACGATATGAATCTTTATCGGGTACTTTATATGCCTGTGCCAGCGTGGATTCCACGAAAGATGTGGCACCGCCGATCAGGGCGAGCAGCCACATCCAAAACACGGCACCTGGGCCGCCGGTTGCGATAGCCATGGCTACACCTGCAACATTGCCGGTACCCACGCGGGAAGCGGCGGAAATGGTAAAGGCTTTAAAAGCAGATATGCCTTGTTTTCCGTCGGGAAGTTCGGAGGGCCTTTCCACCACCGCTTTAAACATGTCTGGCACGTATCTGATTTGCACCAGAAGCGTGTACACCCCGAAGTAGATGCCTGCCGCGGATAACAGGATTACCAGGACAATACCGTATTGCGCATTGAACCAATCAATGGCGTTGAGGATGCTTTGCATAACCAGCAATCTACCGTGTCGCGGCGGATTTTTGTTAGCGTTTACACATATCTCCTTATTAGTGACGCCGCTGACATTGCGGGCAAAAGTGACTGCCCCTGTTAGCGAATTCCTCACGCACTATTTCAGTGCCGCAGCGTGAACAGGGTTTACCTTGTTGCCCGTACGCATTCAATGACACGTCGAAATACCCCGATTCGCCATTTACATTGACGTACAGCGCATCGAACGAAGTTCCGCCTTGGGCCAGCGCCCGCGTCATTACCGCCTGCCCCTGCTGGAGCAGCTCCACGATGCGTCCCAAGCGCAGCCGATGCGCCAATTGTCGACCATGTATTCGAGCCGCCCATAGCATTTCATCCGCATATATGTTCCCGATGCCGCTCACGATTTCCTGGTTTAGCAAAACCCGCTTGATTTCGGTGTGCTTCGCCTTGATCGCGCGCGCCAGCTCTTCCAAATCCAAGTCCGGATCCAGCAGGTCACGAGCAATATGCGTCACCGGCTCCGGCACCATTACCCCATGCGAAGGCGCCATCGAAGTCACCCACCAATAGCCAAAGGTCCGCTGATCGACAAACCATAGCTCATACCCGCTATCGAGCACCGCCCGAGCACGCAAATGTGTGTGCGAAGGCGCGTCCGGATCCTTGATCAGCATCTGCCCGCTCATGCCCAGATGCACCAACAGCGCCGTGCCATCGTCCAACCGCAGCCACAAAAACTTCCCCCGCCTATCGACGCCCTCGACTCGCCGTCCCAGCAACCCCTCCAGGCTGGGGTTATGGCGCACCGCCCGCGGGTGCAACGCTGCGGCCGCCAGGATTGTGCGCCCTTGGACGTGATCCGCCAGCCCGCGGCGCACCACCTCCACCTCGGGTAGCTCAGGCATCCTTGTGCAAAGCTTCCCAATCAACGGTGTTCTGCAACGCCAGATACGCTTGGTGCGCGGCCTGCTGCTCCGCCAGCTTCTTGGCGGTCCCCTCACCTCGGGCCAATTCATGCCCCTGCACAGAAGCGGTAGCAACGAAATGGCGCTGGTGATCCGGGCCGGTCGAAGTGGTTTCGTACACGGCCATGGGCAACCCACGTTCGGCAAGGCGCTCCTGCAGCGAGGTCTTCCAGTCCGCATTGATGCCCTTGGCGGAAGCCGTCTTGAGCTTGTCCCCATAGAGCCGAAGGATCACATCGCGCGTGGCATGGAAACCATGTTCGAGGTAAATGGCACCGAACACAGCTTCCATTGTGTCCGCCAAAATCGATACGCGATCGCGGCCGCCCATCGACTCCTCACCGATGCCCAAGAGCACGTGATCCCCGAGATGGATCTCACGAGCGATATCGGACAACCCATAACGGCTCACCAACGTGGCACGCATCTTCGAGATAATGCTCTCCGGGCTTTCCGGGTGCAATTCAAAAAGCGCCCCGGCTACGGACAATCCAAGCACCGCATCGCCCAAAAACTCCAAGCGCTCATTATGCGGCAGGTTCCCATTCTCATTGGCGATGGAACGGTGGGTGAGCGCCTGCTTCAGCGCGGTTTCTGGAAGCTGTACCCCCAGGGCGTCGAGAAGCGGAGTATGGTCCACGGCGGCGAACGCCTGATCGACGGCCTCTTGCCCGGATACGCGCCGTTTTCTACGTGTCACAGAAACTTCTCCAACCCCGCCCAGCGCGGATCCGGCAGGTCATTGGGCTCGCCTGCAATGCCCTGCGGTGCTGGTACGTCACTACCCACGCACTCGCCCTCACACGTCGGATTGAACGGCAGTTCTAAACCGGCAACGTCGACCACGGATTGCAGGATATCGAGGGTATCGTCGACCATCTGCGGCACGTCATCCTCCCCGGAATCCGCGCCCTGAATAAAGGTATCGGAAGCGGAAAACACCTCGTGAATGCGGAATTCCTGGGTCGGGTGCAGCTCCGCCAAACAGCGGGCGCACTGGCCGGTCAGCGGCGCTTCCACGATGGCATCCACCATCACCCCCTCACCGAGAGGGGTCAACGTAGCGTCGACGGTCACCTCCGTACCAGGCTCAATGGCGATCATCGGCAACCCAATGCGCTCCGGGCACGGGCCCGTCTGCGTAATGTGCTCTGGCAGCCCAGAGCCGCGCACCACAGCGGCGCAATCAAAAACAAATGGAGAACTCATGGCGCAACCAGCCTACCCGCTTGCCGACAAACTCCCCACTAATCCTCGTACGAACGGGAGTCCTTACGCTCCGCGGATCGCTCCCATGAGCGCTCACCGGTGCCTCGCTCACGTGTTCGTTCCCTGCCGGTAGCGCCGGCGCCACGCCGCAACGCGGACCTATCCCGGCCCACGGAACGCAACGCCGCAGACAGCATCTCCTCAAACTCGGCGAGCTTGCCGTCGACGAACGTATCGCACTCTTGGCGCAAACGATTGGACTCCCCATGCGCCGCATCCACAATCCGGTGCGCCTCCTCGTTGGCGCGGCGCACCACCTCCGCCTCGCTGACCAGACGGTGCTGCTCGGCGAGACCCTCATCCACGCTGCGCTGATAGGCATCATTGCCCTTCTGCATCAAACGATCGGATTCGGCCGTGGCGCGGGACACCATGTCCTCGGCGGAACGGCGAGCATCATCGACCATACGATCGGAATCATCCTGGGCCTTGGCCACGAGCGAATGCGCGCGGTTTTCGGCGTCCTCCACCATGCGCTCCGCCTCCTCGCGCGCCTGTTCGACTAGGTTGCTGGCCTCGGACTTGGCGCTATCCACTAACTGGCGGGCGTGATCCTCCGCCTCATCCACGATCGAATCCGCCTTGTCTAGCACGTCCTGGGCGTCGTCGATCTCAACGGGTAATGCATTGCGGAGATCATCCAGCAAGGCAAGCACCTCATTTCGAGGCACCATGCAATTCGCAGTCATAGGGACGCCATAAGCTTGGTCGACTGTCTGAACCAGCTCATCAAGGGCTTCGAAAACGCGATACATAGCTCCCAAGATTACTGGCCTGACCATGGGAATAGCTGGAGGCTCGCCCGATCGGAACCCGAATCGTTTCAAAAAGGTTTTCCCACGGAGAGGCGCGGCGTGGGCTCCGGAAGAGCGCGAACCCAGCGAACAACAAACCCCCGCGCCCAGCCCGCAGGCTCGTATGCGCGAGGGTTCGGTCTACACCCTAGTCTTCTCACCAGCCGGGCGGCCTAGCTCTCACCAAACCAGGCACCCCGGCCCTCCCCAGACCAGAAGCGTAAATCTTAGATAACGCCCTGGGCCAGCATGGCGTCGGCGACCTTCTTGAAGCCGGCGATATTGGCGCCGATCACGTAGTCACCTTCGTGGCCGTATTCCTTGGCGGTTTCGGCGCAGGTGTTAAAGATGTTGCTCATGATGTCGTGCAGGCGCTTGTCGGTGTATTCGAACGACCAGGAGTCGCGGCAAGCGTTTTGTTGCATTTCCAGCGCGGAGGTGGCCACGCCACCGGCGTTGGCAGCCTTGCCGGGGCCGAAGTGGATGCCGCGCTCGCGGAACACCTCGATCGCATCGGCAGTCGACGGCATGTTCGCACCTTCGGCAACGAACTGGCAGCCGTTGTCGGCGAGCTTGCGGGCGGCTTCACCGTCGAGCTCGTTCTGGGTTGCGCAGGGCAGGGCGATGTCGCACGGGAGTTCCCAAATCGAACCCTCTGCGTGGTAGGTCGCGCCTTCCACCTCGTCCACATAGGTGGACACGCGCTCGCGGCGAACTTCCTTGATTTCCTTGAGCTTGGCCACGTCCACGCCGTTCGGGGTGTGCACCCAACCGGAGGAGTCGGAGAAGGCGATCACGGTCGCGCCAAGCTCTTGGGCCTTTTCCATGGCGTAGATCGCCACGTTGCCGGAACCGGAGACGATTACCTTCGCGTCGTTGAATTCGGCACCGTGTGCGGCCAGCATTTCCTTGGTGAAGTACACCAGGCCGTAACCGGTAGCTTCGGTGCGCACCAGCGATCCGCCCCAGGTCAGGCCCTTACCGGTGAGCACACCGGATTCGTGCTGGTTAGCCAAGCGACGGTACTGCCCGAACAGGTAGCCGATTTCGCGGGCGCCCACGCCGATATCACCGGCGGGCACGTCGCGGTATTCGCCGATATGGCGATGCAGCTCGGTCATAAAGGATTGGCAGAAGCGCATGATTTCGGCGTCAGACTTGCCCTTCGGGTCAAAGTCGGAGCCACCCTTGCCGCCGCCGATCGGCAGCCCGGTCAAAGAGTTCTTAAAGATCTGCTCAAAGCCAAGGAATTTGATAATGCCAAGGTTTACGCTCGGGTGGAAGCGCAGGCCACCCTTGTACGGGCCGAGGGCGGAGTTGAATTGCACGCGGAAGCCTCGGTTGACCTGCACCACGCCTTGATCGTCCACCCACGGCACGCGGAAGATCAGCTGCCGTTCCGGCTCGCACAGACGTTGGATCAGGCCGTAGTCGGCGTAGTGGCGGTCTTTCTTCAGCACGAGTTTCAGGGAATCAAGCACCTCGGCCACGGCTTGGTGGAATTCCGGCTCGCCAGCGTTGCGCTTCAGCAGCATGCTGTAGTAGTTGGACACCTGTTCTTCAACAGTCATGTTCATTCATCCAATCTCCGCGCCCGCCGCTCGAGGTTCTTCGGCGCTGTTCGCGGTTTGTACGTTTCGGACCGATTCCAAGTTTCAATGGCTCGACAGGTATATGCAAATCATTGCGCTGTGTGGTAGGTCACAGGTGCGGGGTGCAGCGACGCGGGCCGGAGTTTCTGCAGGTTATCCACTATGGTGAGCTCCGGGATAAACGCGCCCAATGGCACATCCACGCACGGAACCTCCCCCCGGCTACCCCCATTTTGCCAATCGACCAATAGAAAACGGGTCAGCTCGATCACGGTCGGATTGTAGGTCATGTACATATGCCCACCCAGGTTCTGCGGGCACAGATCCTGCTGCACGATATTGCGCGTTTTCTCACCATAAATCGGCTGATTCACCAATTCCGGCATCGTTTCATCGGTGCGAGTTGCCACAGTGACATACGCCGGCCCGGGCACAGTTTCCCCGCCCGCGTTCAGCGCTTCCATCACCGGCGATCCGGCCATCAGGTCGACCAATGCGGGTGCGACGGAGCCGGAGTCTTCGGCCACATCCACCGCCCCGGGCAGGTGTTGCGCTAGGGGCACCACGCCGTAGAGGCTACCGCCGCGCGTCGGGGATGCGAGGCCGATCCAGGCGTGCGTGTGTTTGCCTTCGTCGATTTTATTAACCCACCAGCGCGCCACCGTCGCCCCTTGAGAAAACCCGATAACCTGAACTTTATCCGCGCCGGAGGTTGCCCGCGCCTGCGTGATGAGCTCATCGAGTTGGCGTGCGGAATCCTCCAGCCGCCCCCATCCGAAGCGACCGTCTTTTCCAACGCCATAGTCCAAGCCGTATGCACACCAGCCGTCTCGTGCAATTTCCGCCCCGAGTTTGGAATAATCGCCATAAAGGCTGGCATCGGTGCCGTGCACGAGGATTACAGCGTGCGGACGCTCGGGCGTCACGCGGCATTCCGGATCATTGACCCCTTCCGGCACCAGCGGTGTCACACCGGCCGCGAACTGGTTGCGGCGTGCGGACGCGCCGTCGTGAGCCGGGGGCGCGGTCTCCCCTTGGGGCGGCGGCGCGGCTTGCGCGTTCACTCCAGCGATTCCAAAAAGAATAAAACCCGCCACACAACTAACAATCAGCTTTTTCCACACAACCACTTACTGTAGTAGAAAGTAGGTATCAGGTTTGCGAACACTCATCATTGCCGAACCCGTCGGCGGATTGAGCCCCCACCAAGCCTGCGACGAAATCGCCGCCACATGCCCGGGTGACGAGCTCACGCAGGTTGCCATCACCACAGGTGGTACAGGTACCGCGAGCTGTTTTAATGGTGAAACCGTGGTGTTGCAAACGGTGGATCCGGAGGGCAGGCTCACCGAGGCCAGTTACGTGTTCGACCCCGCTACGTTGCAGGCATATATCGATGTTTGCGCTCACCCCTGCGACCCCACCCGCTCGGATACGTTTGGCACCGGTGTGCTGATCGCCGATGCCGTTTCGCGCGGTGCCAATCGCATTATTTTGGCCACCGGCGGCGTGCACACCAGGGACGGGGGAACGGGCATCCTTATCGCGCTTGGGGCACAGCCTCTCGACGCCGCTGGGCACCCCGTTGAGCCCGGACAGCAGGGGCTTGCACACATCGCGAGTATTGACACCGCAAAGCTCAATGTCCCCGCCGCCTGCGCCGAGTGGGTGTTGCTTATCGACGCCGCGCTCCAACCCGCCGACCCCGCCTTTGCCGCGTTCTGCGACGTCCCCGATGGGCTTGGTATCGGCCTTGGCATCGTGTGGCTATCCAAACAGATGCACGATGACACGGAGCATGTCCACATATTGCCAGGAGCCCAAACGCTACTAGAGACCTTTGGAGTGCCCGCCTTGATAGCCGAAACGGATCGCGTGATCGTTGCCACCACTCCCGACTCCCCCACCTTGGGCTTATTGGCCGAATTCGGTGCCACCGATGTGGAGGCGATCGTGGTGGCCCCCGGTGAAACGCTCGCGCAAAAGCTCGACCGATAGGTCGCGTGTAACCCCTAACCTCGGCGGATGGATTGCCCACACCCACCTCCGCCGACGGGTTGCGCGCAACCGCCAACCCGGGGCTCGTCTTTGCATTCCTCATCAGCGCCCCCAATCAGCGCCCCCAATGTAGAAATTCCGAACGACCCCCGCCCCCGACACTAATCCCGGCCGCCATCGGCGCCACTTCAGGCAGATCTGACCGGGCGAGTTCAGCGTCCTGCGGAAACACCGTCCCGCGACGGCCGACGCGCCAAATCTGCCTGAGCAGAGAGCCCTGCAGCCGCTTCAACCCCTCCAAATCACTGCACCGCCGGTAGGTTACGCGCCACCGCCTAGGTAGTCGATGAGGTATGCGCCACCGCCCAAGTCACCGATGGGTTGTGCACAACTGCCGAACTGGGGCTGGTCTTTCCATTCTTCATTCGGGGCCCCAACGAAGAAATCCAGGACGAATCTCGCCCAAAAACGCTGCAAATCGTCTTTTTATTCTTCGTTGACCACCCTAATGAAGAAATTCCGGACGATCGCAGGTCAACGGCTGCACACAACCTATCGGCGGAAGCTGCCAAGAGAGCAATCCCGGGCAATAGAGTTCGAACTTTCTCGAACCATCGGCCTCGCAAAATCTGCCCCAGGCAGATCTGACCGGGCGAGTTCGGCGTCCTGCGCAAACATCGGCCCGCGCACCCCAACATGTCGAATCTGCCTCAGCGCGGAAAATCAATGGCCGATTCCGGACCCCAGGTCACCCCAGCGGCAGTAGGTTGCGCGCCACCGCCTCAGTCGCCAACAAGTTGCGCGAAACCCTCTACCTCCGCAACCCGAGCCCCGGCCCTCGGCACCAATTCAGGCTTAGGAATCGCGCCACCGATCCGTGGTTTATGTGGCGCAGGTCGAGCTAGTTCGCCGCGTCTGCGACGTCCGCCCTGCGGGGCAGCAGCTCGAGGGCGGCGTCTTTCACCTCGGGATCCAGCGGTGCCTGGTACACCAGATCGCTCTGCATCGGGAGCACAAACCCGCGATCCCGCACCAGCCGCAGGCTAAACCAGGTCAGGCCCCAATAAATGATGATGGAGGCCACCAGCAAGATCAGCCCGCTTTCCCATTTGTGCGGCGTGCCGGCCACCACGCGGATCAGCGCATTGAGATTGCCGGGCAGATCGGTGGTGGCGGCCAAGACGTAGAGCACGTAGGGGATGGCGTAGGAAATCAGCATCGGGGCGTGCAGCAGCCATTGTTTGCGCCCCGCCCGGATGGACTGGATCCGCCAATTGATCGGGGCGGGCAACACCGGATAGAGCACCGAAATCAGGTTCCCAATCCCGAGCCACAGCAGCATCGGGTACAGGATGCCGGGGATGGCCAAAAAGAGCTCTTCGGCGCCGTCGACGTACCAAGTAACACCGATGGTGAGCAACACCATGGGCATCACCACCACGATCGTCTGAACCAGGTTTTTCATCAGGATCAGCGAGGCGAAGGAACGCCCCCGGCGCAGCGCGGCCAAAGTACGCACAATATCGTGACCGAAAATATTCGTAGTGGTCACATCGGCCATGATAAACGTGGCAAAATACGCGGTAAACAGCAATACCACATCGTAATGATCATCAAAGGCCAGCGGCCACACCACCAAATAGGCGGCCGCCAATACTAGGTTGAACAATACGCCCTGCAACCAGCCACAGGGCCACGTAA
The DNA here is from genome assembly GCF_030408595.1 of Corynebacterium canis. Classification (NCBI taxonomy): domain Bacteria; kingdom Bacillati; phylum Actinomycetota; class Actinomycetes; order Mycobacteriales; family Corynebacteriaceae; genus Corynebacterium; species Corynebacterium canis. The sequence continues at coordinate 2,061,548 of NZ_CP047080.1, forward strand.
AGGTCCAGCGGAGTTCCTCTCGCAGCAGCTTCATGGCTACCAAACTATCAAGCTATCACGGTCGCACGTGTACGAGCCATGGATATCGGGCCGGCACCTCGAAGGACTCCTCCGGTTTCACCAGGGTATCCTCCAAATGCACCAGCGCCGACGGAGTAAGCAGACGGGAATACACCATGGCGGTCTCATTCAAAGAGCGCTGCGGCTCCACCAATTCGATGATAAAGGCGTACACGCTTGCGTTTTCCAACTCGGCATCATCGTGCTCATCCCGGAAAATCTGGCGGAGTTGATCTTCTTCGGCGCACGCAACGGCGCTGTGGGTTACGCGAATATCGGTAGCGGCCGCGGCGTCGATAAGCGTTGTGGACAACTGCTGGAAACGTTGCGCCAAAGCGGCAACCTCAGCCTGCGGAACCAACGCGTGAAAACAGATGTTGGGCATGCCGCCACCCTAGCGGATAACTTAAATACTTATGACCCCACAATTGCACTCACGTCAGATGCCGCTCACCACAATGGCGGACGGCACCATCAAACAGGTGAACCCATTTACCGGCACGGAAGTCTGGACCGTACCCGGACGCGGCAACCGGCCACTTTCAGTCCCCGCCGTGGACCCGCGGCCGCTGAGTGCGAAATCATTCACCGACACCTGCGCGTTTTGCTCCGACAACCTGCTGCAAACGCCGCCGGAAAAAAGCCGAATGTTGGCCAATGGCGACATCATCAGCGGCCTACTGCCCGAAGATTTGTTTGACACGGAGGCGGAGTTTCGGCGAGTTCCTAACTTGTTCGAAATTGTGTCCTATGATTTCTGGCGCGCGAACTACGACTTTGTAATGGATTACGAAACCGCGGCCCATATGGAGCGCTACCTCGCCGACCCCGCCGGACGCGAACACGTGCTCGCAATCGTGCGCACCCGGCTGAAGGCTGCGGGCATGGACCCCAACCTGCCAGAGGAAGAATTGCTCCAACGCGCCGGCGGCTACTTTGCAGGTAGCCACGACGTAATCATCGGGCGCAGACACTTCGTGGACGGCGCCACGCACGACAATCAGCTCGCCTCCTCCGGCACCCTCAGCGTGGAAGAACACCGCGCCTTTATTCGATTTACCATCGAGTCGCTGAAGGACCTGTACCGGCGGAATCGGTACGCGCCATACGTGGCGGTGTTCCAAAACTGGCTCAAACCGGCCGGCGCCTCATTCGATCACCTGCACAAACAGCTGGTGGCGATCGACGGGCGCGGCGTGCAAGCCGAACAAGAGATCGCACAGCTGCGGGCCAATCCCAATATGTTCAATGAATGGGCCGTGGACTACGCCGGCTACCAGAACCTGGTGATCGCCGAAAACGACCACGCCGTGTGTTTCGCGGGCTTCGGGCACCGCTACCCCACCCTGGAAATCTATTCGAAATCCGCAAGCGCCGAACCGTGGCTGCTCACCGACGCCGAACGCGACGGCATGAGTGACCTTATTCACGCTTGCCACGCCGGTGCCGGGGCGGACATCCCCTGCAACGAGGAATGGCACCACAAACCCGTGGACCTGGACATCCCCATGCCGTGGCGCGTAATGATCAAATGGCGGGTCTCCACCCTGGCCGGATTCGAAGGCGGCACCAAGATCTATTTGAACACCATTTCGCCCCAACAACAGCGCGACCGCATGGTCACCGCCCTGTACAAGCTGCGGGAACAAGGCAAAATTGCGCCCACGATCCGCATCGCAATGGAGTGCAAGGTGGAGCGCAATAGCCTGAAATACAATCCGTTTTTGGCGTAGCCGCCGCGGGCTGGGTGTACCCTTGCCCCCATGGAAACTCGTGAGTTAGCAGCGTTAATCAATGGCCACGGCGTGCCGCTGGAGTGGCAGCGGGATTTTTACCAGTGGATGCATGCCCACCCGGAGCTTTCCACCGAGGAGGCGGAGACTGCGGCGCGGATCCTGGACAAGCTCAGCGAATACTCTTGCGAGGTGATCAGCGGCATCGGCGGGCATGGCATCGTGGCGATCTTCCGCAATGGTTCCGGCCCGTGCGCGCTGCTGCGGGCAGATTTTGATGCACTGCCGGTCCGCGAGGAAACCGGCGCGCCATTCGCCTCTGTGTACGAGGGCCGGATGCACGCGTGCGGGCACGATATTCACACCACCGCGCTGCTTGGGTTGTGCGCGATCATGGATGCGTGCCGCGACCATTGGACCGGCACCTTTATCGCGCTGTTTCAGCCGGCGGAGGAGACTTCCACGGGCGCGGCGGCCATGGTTTCCGACGGTTTGTGCGAACTCATACCGCGCCCCGATGTGTGCTTTGGGCAACACGTGGTGGCGGGCCCGGCGGGCACCGTGATGTCCATGCCGGGGCCGGCGCTGGCGGCGTGCGACACCATCACGATCACCCTGTATGGCCGCAGCGCGCACGGTTCCATGCCGCACCAATCTATCGACCCTACGTTCCTCGCCGCGATGATCGTTGTGCGCCTGCAAGGCATCGTGGGGCGCGAGGTATCTCCGTTCGAATTCGCCGTTGTGACGGTGGGTTCGTTGATCTCCGGCCACACCAATAACACCGTGCCCGAAACCGCCACCCTGGTGCTGAATTGCCGCTTCTATTCCGAGGACGTGAAACAGCGCGTGTACCAGGCGATTCACCGGGTGGTCACCGCCGAATGCGCCGCCAGCGGATGCGAACAAGAACCCGATTTCCAATATTCGGCACACGGCGAACTCACCGATAATTCCCCTGAGGTTTTCGCCACAGTCCGCCCGCTTTTCGACGCCGTGTTCGGCGACGCTTCCACCGACGCGCAACCGTGGACGGCTTCCGAAGATTTTTCCGAAATCCCGCGGGCGCTCGGGGTGCCTTACCTGTACTGGACTGTGGGCGTGACCCCGCCGGGCGTCGATACGCCGCCGGTGAATCATATGCCTACGTTCCTGCCGGAATACGCGCCCACAATCTCCGCGGCGACACGCGCCGGGGCCGCCGCAGTGCTGAGTTATCTAGGCCGCAATTAATCGCCCACGTGGAGGAACACGCCATCGGACTATATGCTTATGCCGATGGCGCGCAGCTGACTCGCGCTGATGTAAAACCTTGTACCCGACTCAGGAGCCCACAAACAATGAGTGAACACTCGCTGGCCACGAATGTCGGCGGGCACGTCCGCGCAGCATCCGGCACCTCGCCCGCAACCGCGACAGACCGCAAATTCTGGTTCGGCCTCTCCGCAGCGATCATGGAACGCATCGCCGATAACTGGGAAGCCACCACCGCCGCATACAACGGCACCCGCCAGCAGCACTATTTCTCCGCCGAATTCCTCATGGGACGCGCGCTGCTCAATAACCTCACCAACCTCGAAATGGTGAGCGAAGCGGAAGAAGCCGTTCGCGCAAACGGGCACGAACTCTCCGACGTCCTCGACGCGGAAAACGACGCCGCGCTCGGCAACGGCGGCCTCGGACGACTCGCCGCCTGCTTCCTGGATTCCTGCGCCACGCAGGACCTGCCCGTCACCGGCTACGGCATCCTGTACCGCTACGGCCTATTCAAACAAAGCTTCATAGACGGCTTCCAAACCGAAGAACCCGACGCCTGGAAAGAAGACGGCTACCCGTTTGTGGTACGCCGCGAAAACCAAACCCGCATCGTGCGCTTCGACGACATGGTGGTGCGCTCAGTGCCCTACGACATGCCGATCACCGGCTACGGCACCGACAACGTGGGCACACTACGCCTCTGGAAAGCCGAACCCATGGCCGAATTCGACTACGATGCGTTTAACTCCCAGCGCTTTACCGACGCCATCGTGGAACGCGAAGCCGTCATGGACCTGTGCCGCGTGCTCTACCCCAACGACACCACCTACGCCGGCAAAGTGCTACGCGTCCGCCAACAATACTTCTTTGTCTCCGCATCGCTGCAGGCAATGGTGGATAACTACGTCAAACACCACGGGCCGGACCTCACGGACTTTGCCAAATACAATTGCATCCAATTGAACGATACGCACCCGGTGCTGGCCATCCCCGAGCTCATGCGCCTGCTCATGGACGAACACAACCTCGGGTGGGAAGCCGCCTGGAAAATCGTCCAAGAGACCTTCGCATACACGAACCACACCGTGCTCGCCGAAGCCCTCGAACAATGGAACTGCAGCATCTTCCAGCAGCTATTCAGCCGCATCTGGGAAATCGTGGTGGAAATCGACCGCCGCTTCCGGGAGGAACTACGCGGGCTGGGCTTCGACGAAACCCACATCCACCACATGTCCCCCGTGCAAGACGGCACCGTGCACATGGCGTGGATCGCCTGCTACGCCTCCTACTCCATCAACGGCGTGGCGGCGCTGCACACGGAGATCATCAAGGCGGACACGCTGCGGAATTGGCACGAAATCTGGCCGCAGAAATTCAATAACAAAACCAACGGGGTGACCCCGCGCCGGTGGCTGAAAATGTGCAACCCGCGGCTATCCGAGCTGCTCACCCGGTTGGCGGGGTCCGACGCTTGGGTGACCAACCTGGACGAGCTGCAAAAACTCCGCCACTTCGGCGAGGACGAAGCCGTGATGCGCGAGCTGCTGGACATCAAGGAAGCCAATAAAGCGGACTTCGCCGAATGGATCCTGGACCGGCAGGGCATCGAGGTGGACCCGCAGTCCATCTACGACGTGCAAATCAAACGCCTGCACGAATACAAGCGCCAGCTGATGAACGCGCTATACATCCTGGACCTGTACTTCCGCATCAAGGAAGACGGGCTGCAGAACGTGCCGCCGCGGACCTTTATCTTCGGCGCAAAGGCCGCCCCCGGGTATGTGCGCGCCAAGGCGATTATCAAGCTGATTAATGAGATCGCCGAGCTGGTCAACGGCGACGCCGATGTGAACGACACCATCCGCGTGGTGTTCGTGGAAAACTACAACGTTTCCCCCGCCGAGCACATCATCCCGGCCGCGGACGTTTCCGAACAAATCTCCACCGCCGGCAAGGAAGCCTCCGGCACCTCCAACATGAAATTCATGATGAACGGTGCCTTGACGCTGGGCACCCTCGACGGCGCCAATGTGGAAATCCTCGAATCCGTCGGCGACGACAACGCCTACATTTTCGGCGCCAAGGTGGAGGAACTCCCCGAACTGCGCGCCCACTACAACCCGTACGCACTCTACGAAACCGTGCCCGGCTTAAAGCGCGCCTTGGACGCCCTGGTGGATGGTCGCCTTGACGATAACCACAGCGGCATGTTCCACGACCTGCGCTCCTCCCTCCTCGATGGCGGCGGTTGGGAAACCCCCGACCTGTACTACGTCCTCGGTGACTTCGACGCCTACCGCACCACGAAGGACAAGATGGCCGCGGACTACTTCGCTGACCGCCTCCACTGGGCACGCATGTGCTGGGTGAACATCTGCGAATCCGGCCGCTTCTCCTCCGACCGCACCATCGCCGACTACGCCCGCGACGTGTGGAAGCTGGACGCCACCAAGATCTAACTAGTGGTCTCTATGCTGGCGTTTTGCTAGCATGCTAGCCCCCACTACGCCCACCGCTTGTGAGATTATGGCGGTGGGCTTTTGGGTTGCCTGCAACCTTTCGCCCGCGATGGAGTTGAACGGTGTCTACCAATATTTTTTACATCAAAATCCAGAAATCTGTGTAAAAAATATCGCGGCAGAGCGCGCATGCAAAAACCGCCGTGGCCCCAAATGATTCAGGGGGCGCGGCGGTGCGTGTTTCGGCGGCAGCTCGGCCTATTACTTCTTCGGCGGCTCCTCGGCCTTTTCTACCTTTGGCGCGACCTCGATCTTCGGGGCGGCCTCGACCTTCGGTGCGACTTCGGTCACCGGGGGCGGGGTGTGCACGTCTTCGCCAAGCAGGTGCACGTGAATCATGTTCGTGTTGCCGGAGACTCCGGGCGGGGTGCCTGCGACCACGACCATCATGTCGTCGCGGTTGTACTCGTCCATGGCCAGCAGGGCTTCGTCAACCTCGTGCATCATCGAGTCGGTGTCGTGCACCCGCGGGCACAGGAAGGTTTGCGCGCCCCAGGATAGTGCGAGTTGGGAACGCACCGCTGGGTTCGGGGTGAATACCAGCAGCGGCAGGTGCGAATGCAAACGGGCCAGGCGGCGGGCGGTATCACCGGAGGTGGTGAAGGCCACCAGCGCGCGGGCGTTGAGGCGTTCCGCGATATCGCGGGCGGAGTAGGAGATCACGCCACGCTTGGTGCGGGGGATGTGATTCAGCGGCGGGACTTCGCCCTGCGTCTCCGCGTATTTCACAATGCGGGACATGGTGCGCACCACGTTGATGGGGTCGCGGCCCACGGAGGTTTCGCCGGAAAGCATCACGGCGTCAGCACCGTCGAGCACGGCGTTTGCAACGTCGGAGGCCTCCGCGCGGGTGGGCCGGGAGTTTTCGATCATAGAGTCCAACATTTGGGTGGCCACGATCACCGGCTTCGCGTTTTCGCGGGCGATTTGGATCGCCTGCTTTTGCACCAGCGGCACTTCTTCCAGCGGCACTTCCACGCCGAGGTCGCCGCGGGCGATCATGACGGCGTCGAACGCCAGGATGATTGCCTCGAGCGCTTCGACGGCTTCCGGCTTTTCCAGCTTGGCGATCACCGGAACGCGGCGGCCTTCCTCGTCCATGATCTTGTGCACCAGCTCGATATCGGAGGCGGCGCGGACGAAGGACAATGCGATAAAGTCCACGCCGAGCTTCAGCGCGAAGCGCAGGTCACGGATGTCTTTATCGGAAAGCGCAGGAACGGAAATATCCATGCCGGGCAGGGACACGCCCTTGTTGTTGGAGACCGGACCGCCTTCCACAACCTCGCACACCACATCGTTGCCTTCCACGCCTACGCACACGAGGCCGACCTTGCCGTCGTCCACAAGCAGGCGGTCGCCGGGCTTGGCATCCTTGGCCAGGTTCTTGTAGGTGGTGGATACTCGGTCGTGGGTACCTTGGATATCGTCGACCGTGATGCGCACGGTCTCACCGTTTTCCCAGACAGTCGCGCCATTGATAAAGCGCCCTAAGCGAATCTTCGGCCCCTGGAGGTCCGCCAGCACACCAACGGCGCGCCCGGTCAGATCGGTCGCTTCGCGAACCCACTTGTAGTTTTGCTCATGGTCCGAATAGTCACCATGCGAGAAATTCAAACGGGCCACATCCATGCCTGCTTCAACGAGTTCGCGGATCCCATCCTCGCTGGCCACGGCCGGCCCCAGAGTACATACAATCTTGGTTCTTCTTTCCACGATCCCCACCCTAGTCCTTTTTCAGCTGGTAAAGCTACACGGCCAACGCACACATTGTGCGCGTTATTGTTGGTGACCCCAAACACAACCCCCGTTATGCAGGCAGATTCAAAAACAGCCGGGCACGCAGAGGAGCGCTACCCGGCATTTGATGTATCTGATCACACCTTGGTTTCTCGCTGGCGTTTCATTAGGAAAAACGCCACAATTCCACCAAGTAGCAACGCCGCGGAAGTGATGGTGTTGATACGCAAGCCGAGGACAATGGTCGCGGCGTCGGTACGCATAAATTCGATGAAGAAGCGGCCCAGCGCGTAGCTGGCAACGTACAGCGCGAACACACGTCCGTTCGAAAGTTCGAACTTACGGTCGGCCCACAAGAGGAATAGGCACACGCCGACGTTCCACAGCAATTCGTACAGGAACGTCGGATGCACCGTGGCCATCACCTCGCCCGTGGAGTAACCGGTCAAAGGTGCGAATTTGCCGTCCGCGTCCACGCGATAGTAAATCTCCAGCGCCCACGGCACCGTGGTTTCGCGCCCATAGAGTTCCTGATTGAACCAGTTGCCCAGGCGACCGATACCTTGTGCGAGGACGATGCCGGGAGCCGCGGCGTCGGCAAGCGGGGCGAGCTTCAGCCCTTTGATGCGCATCATGACGGCGACGGCGGCCACCCCGAGCGCCACCGCCCCCATAATGCCTAGCCCGCCATTCGTAATTTTGAGCGCATCCACGGGGTTGCATGTGGCGCAGAAGTACTTATCATAATCCGTTGCCACGTGGTAGAGCCTGCCGCCGATGATTCCCGCAGGTACCGCCACCATCGCCGCGTCCATAACGACGTCCGCGCTTCCCCCGCGTGCCACGTATCGACGCCGCGTCAGCCACACCGCCACGAAAATACCCACGATGATGCATAGCGCATACGCTCGAATTGGTATGGGGCCGAGGTACCAAACCCCCTGCGGCGGCGAAGGAATTGCGGCCAATTGATCAACCATCATTGTTGAAAGTCTACTAGCGTGACGCAGGACACGAAGGATGTTGCCCCGCTGCCACAAGCTTGCGACACACCTCCACCGGATCGGCTGAGGTGACGAGGTTTTCGCCGATCACCACGGCGTCGGCACCCACCCCCGCGTAGCTCATCAGATCGAGCGGGGTACGCACCCCCGACAACGCCACTCGAACAACTCCGCGAGGCAACCCGGGGGCGATCTCCGCGAAAGTCTCGCGGTTCACCTCCAGCGTCGCAATATCCCGCGCGTTCACCCCGATCACCCGCGCCCCCGCCGCAATGGCCCGCGTCGCCTCCTCCGGCGTGCGCACCTCCAGCAACGCCACCATCCCCAAAGACTGCGCCCGATCCAGCAACGCCTCCAATCGGGACTGCTCAAGGGCCACAACAAGTAAGGGAACCACGTCCGCCCCGTACGCGCGCGCCTCATGGATCTGGTAGGGGTCAACGATAAAATCGCGGCACATCACCGGCACCTGGACGGCGTCACGCACCCGCCGCAAATCCTCCAACGAACCGTGAAATCTTCGCCGCTCCGTCTGGCAGCCAATCAAACGCGCGCCCCCGGATTCGAACTTTTGTGCAAGGACCTCTGGAGCGTCGATCTCGGCGATAATGCCCTTCGGCGGCATGGCGCGTTTAATCTCCGCGATCACGCCGCAACCTGTCGCGTGAAGCGCCGCCAACGCGTCCCGCGGCGGTTCCACATCGTAGGAACGGGCCTTGATTTCGGAGAACGGGACGCGTGACTTGCGGGCCGCTACATCCTCGGCTGCGCCCGCGATGATCCGGTTAAACACCGACGTCATGGCGATCCCTTTCCTCTTGCATTACAGGCTAGTTGTGCAAGCTGGTTCACCGGAAATTACGCAGCTAAAAGCTAAATCTATTTCGGATCGATATCGGTCGAATCGAGGTCGGTGGGATCCACGTCGGCGTCCAGCGCGTCCCACAATACGCGGCCGGAATCGGGGGCCTCCGCTAGATCCTGCTCCAAGCGCTCGTGGCGGCTGCTGGTGCGCTCATACGTGTGTGACTTGGCAGTGTCCACGCCTGGGCGCATGGCCAACAGCACCCCGCCGAACAGCGCGACGCCGCAGGCGACAAAGGCGAGCGCGGGGCCAAGCACGTGCACGTCCGCGCCGGTCACCTCCGCCCATGGGGAGATCATCACCGGCGCCTGGGTGCGTTCCGTGGCGGCCCCGGAAGTCAAGATATTTTTGGCGCGGGCCAGGTCAGGCTGCCCGGCGAGCAGCACCAATGGCTGCCAGCTGGCGGCCACGGCGGCGAGTGCCCCCACGATGCCGATAATGCGGCGGGCGGTGCGACGCAGCACGAGCCCGGCGACCATCGCGGCGAGCAAAACCAGGGCGAGTGCGGTGAGCTCCGTCGACCACACCGCCCCCACGAGGTCCTGGGTGCTTTCGCCGGACTTATCATCGAACACATTAACGGTTAGCCACGGGAGCCGGGACACGCCCCACAGGGCTGCGCCGCCGAGGCCTAAAAAGACAGCCGCGATACGCATCAGGCAAGCTCCAAGTGCCGATCATCGAAACAGGTACGGCTCCCAGTGTGGCACGCCGCGCCCGTTTGATGAACTTGCAGCAGCACGGTGTCCCCATCGCAATCCAAACTTGCCGACACCACCCGCTGCACGTGCCCCGAGATCAGGCCCTTAATCCAATACTCCTGCCGCGAACGGGAATAGTACGTGCCGCGCCGAGTGGCCAAGGTAAACGCAAGCGCGTGCGAATCCATCCAGGCCATCATGAGCACCTCGTGGGTTTCCGCCGCCTGCACGATGGCGGGCACCAACCCGGCATCATTAAAACGTACTTTCGCCGCGATTGCGGGGGCGAGCTCGTAGTCCGCGGGGTTATCGCTCATCACAGGCGCACCTCGTACCCAGCCTCCGCCAGCGCCCGTTTGCACTCCGCGATGGTGACCTCCTGAAAGTGGAATATCGACGCCGCGAGCACGGCGTCCGCACCCGCCGCCACGGCCGGCGGGAAATGTTCCGCCTTGCCCGCACCCCCGGAAGCAATGATCGGGATCCGTACCGCCTCGCGCACCTTTTCGGTGAGTTCGATATCAAACCCTTCTTTGGTGCCGTCGCCATCCATGGAGTTCAGCAGGATCTCCCCCACCCCGAGCTCCGCGCCGCGGCGCGCCCATTCGACGGCATCCAGGCCTGTCCCGCGGGAACCGCCGTGGGTGGTCACCTCGAAACCGCTCGGCATGCCGGGGGCGCGGCGGGCATCCACGCTAAGCACCACGCACTGGGCGCCGAACCGTTCCGATAGTTCGCGCAATAGTTCGGGGCGTGCAATGGCCGAGGTATTCACGCTGATCTTGTCCGCACCGGCACGCAACAATTCGTCGGCATCCGCCACGCTGCGCACGCCACCGCCCACAGTCAATGGGATAAACACCTGCTCGGCTGTTCGACGCACCACTTCCAGCATGGTTCCCCGCCCCGCCTTGGAAGCGCTCACGTCAAGGAACGTGAGTTCGTCGGCCCCGGCGGCGTCGTAACGCGCGGCGAGTTCCACCGGATCGCCTGCATCGCGCAGGTTTTCAAAATTTACGCCCTTGACCACGCGGCCATTGTCCACGTCCAAACACGGGATCACCCGCACTGCCACTGCCATGGCCACACGCTCCTTATAACGGTTAGGATTCCAACGCTCTGATCGTACTCAGGATCGACTCGTGCACCGCACGGGTGCCCGCCACCAGGCCCTGCGACGCGGGATGCCACTGTTCACCGTGGAGATCCGTGACGCGGCCGCCCGCCGCCTGAATCGCCAACACACCCGCCGCGTTATCCCAAACATATGGGCTAAACGTGACCGCGCCAGCGAAAATGCCCAACGCGGTAAAGGCGAGGTCGATCCCCACGGAACCGGTCACCCGCAGGCGCGGGTATTGCATCGCCACCTTGGCCAATAGGTTGTGGCGCAGCAGGGTGGGAAAGGTCGAATTCACCGGAGACACGATCGACCCAAACGCGATCGGCGCCACCAACGGCGGCTGATCCTCCAGCTTCGGCTGCGGGCGCCCATTCAAAAACAGTGGCGAACCCTCAAAGGCGCACAAACGTTTGCCCAGCAGCGGCAATGAGATCACCGACACCACCGGCCTACCCGCCAGCAGCAGCGCCACCAGGATCGCGCACATGGGGCTGCCCGCCGAATAATTCGAGGTGCCGTCGATCGGGTCCACCACCCACACCGCGTCCGCGCAAAGGTTGCCGCCGGCCTCCTCGCCAAACACGGGGATGCCGGTGTGCAGGGTCAATAATTGGCGCAATAAATGTTCGATTTCAAGGTCGGCTACGGTTGCGAAATCGCCGCCGGGTTTGGTTACCTCCGGCTGCGCACCAATACGCGCAACGAAAACACGTTCGGCTTCATCTACGATCGCTTCCGCGACGGCAAGGAGTTCGCGCGCGTCCATATGCCTACTTGCCTACTGCCGCGAGTGCTTCCGCGAGGGTAAACCGCCCTTCATAGAGCGCTTTCCCGATAATCACCGAATCGATACCCTCCGCCACATACTTGGACACCTCGATCACATCCGCCAGCGTGGCAATGCCCCCGGAAGCCACGATCGGCGCGTCCGTCGCCGCCGCCACATCACGAAGCAAATCAATGTTCGGTCCCGCAAGGGTGCCATCCTTAGACACGTCCGTGACCACAAAGCGCGAACAGCCTTGGGAATCCAGGCGCTCCAGCACTTCCCACAGGTCACCGCCGTCGGACACCCAGCCATTGCCGCGCGTGCGCCACTGCCCATCGATCAGGCGCACGTCCAAGCCCACCGCCACGCGATCGCCGTAACGTTCGATGGCGCTTCGGCACCATTCCGGATGCTCCAATGCCGCGGTGCCGATATTGACGCGCCGCGCCCCCGTAGCAAGCGCACGTTCCAGCGAAGCATCGTCGCGGATACCCCCGGTGAGCTCGACGTGAATATCCAACCGGCCCACAACTTCGGCCATAAGTTCGTGATTCGAACCGCGGTTAAAGGCGGCGTCAAGATCCACGAAATGCAGCCATTGCGCGCCCTGGTCCTGCCAATTCAGCGCGGCCTCCAGCGGCGTTCCGTACACAGTTTCGCTGCCTGCCTCGCCCTGATGGAGGCGCACCGCCTGACCATCAACGACATCAACGGCTGGGAGAAGTGTGAGACTCATGGCCTTAAAGTGTAGTCGCTAAAAGCTTGCCAACCAGTTCCGCAGCAGCTTTTGCCCCGTTTCGGAGGATTTTTCCGGGTGAAATTGCGTAGCCCACAACGGACCATTTTCCACGGCCGCCACGAAATCACACCCGTGCGTCGCCCACGTCACCAGTGGCGGGGTGGTCAGCCCATCCTCCGCAAACTCCCACGTGCGCACCCCATACGAATGCACGAAATAGAAACGCTCCGTCGGCGCGATCCCCGCAAACATTTGCGAACCTTGTGGGGCGCGCACGGTGTTCCAGCCCATGTGCGGCAATACCGCGGCGTCGAGACGCGTGACGACGCCCGGCCACTCGCCGCAGCCAGCCGCGTCAACGCCGTGCTCCACTCCATGCTCGAATAGAATCTGCATTCCCACGCAAATCCCCAATACCGGGCGACCGCCCGCGAGCCGCTCCCCGATCATGCGGGCACCCTGCACTCGGTGCAAGCCCTCCATGCACGCCGCAAAAGCCCCCACGCCTGGGACCAGTAAACCATCTGCGGCGAGAACCTCTTTGGGATCGTGCGTCACCTTCACCCGAGCGCCCGCTTGTGCTACCGCGCGTGCGGCAGATCGAATATTTCCGGAACCGTAATCAAGCACGGCGACAGTCGTTGACATGACTGAAAGTGTAGCGTGCGCTTAGGTTGCATACGCCGTCGAGCCCTGGCTAGCGCTAGAGTTTGGCCCGACGGAAAAAGGTTGCGCACTTCACATGAAATTTTTTACACACGAAATCGGATTTCTGTGTAATTTTCATCGCTCCGGGGCGCTCTGGAGGCCCTGCCGCGATATTTTTTACACAGATTTCTGGATTTTGATGTAAAAAATATCGGTAGACACCGTTCAACTCCCGTTTGGGGAAAGGTTGCGGGCAACGCGATGAGCTGGGATAACGGCGTTCGGAGCATTTCGGCAATGGTTTTAATAAGGGTAGCGGTTTTCAAGGCCGCAGCGGGGCTCCTGCGGCGGCACAGCAAAATGCGGGCAGGAAAGTATTGGCCGCAAAGCTATTATGTGCGGTCCGCCCAGCCTACCGAGCGCCCAATAACCACAGCAGCGCCGCCGCCCCGGCAAGCGCCGAAAGGATGCCAAGCAGGAACGTAAACAAACGATGTTCAGCCTGGTAGGCGGACCAAGTTCCGCCCGCCAACAGCCCGGAAATAGCAAACAGCAGGTAGATCAGCCAGGAATATTCCACCTAGAGCGAGCCTTTGGTAGAGGGAATGCCCGTCACGCGGGGATCAGGTTCCGTGGCGGCACGCAGCGCCCGCGCCACCGCCTTGTATTCCGCCTCGGTGATGTGGTGCGGATCGCGGCCATAGTGGCAGCGCACATGCAAGGCGATGCGCGCATTCCCGGCCAGGGTTTCAAAAAAGTGTTCGTTGATCACGGTGGCGTAGTGGCCGCCGATCACAGCGGTGAGCATTTGGGGCGGCTCGCCGGTGATCACAAAGTATGGGCGACCGGAAACGTCCACGATGGCCTCACACAACGCTTCGTCCATGGGGAGCTGGCAGGAACCGAAGCGTCGAATGCCTTTTTTATCGCCGAGCGCTTGATTGATCGCCTGTCCGAGCACAATGCCGGTGTCCTCGACGGTGTGGTGCGCGTCAATATGGGTGTCCCCCTTGGCGTGCACGGTGAGATCGAAGGACCCGTGCGCGCCGAACGCCGTGAGCATGTGATCGAAAAATGGCACGCCGGTATCGATGTCCGTCTTGCCGGTTCCATCTAGATTGATTTCAACAGTAATTGCGGACTCGCTGGTCTCGCGGCTGATACGCCCAATGCGGTTCATCGCACTTCCTTTGCAGCATCCAGAAAAGCATCATTTTCCTCAGGCGTACCAATGGTAGCCCGTAGGAATCCCGGCACCCCAACGTCGCGGACCAGCACCCCCTGGTCGAGGAAGCGCTGCCACACCGCGGCGCTGTAGTCGAATTTGCCAAAGAACACGAAGTTCGCCTCGCTCGGCACCACGTAATAGCCCAACTGTTCGAGCTTTTCGACGACGCGCTTACGTTCGGCAACCAGGGTGGCAACGGTGGCCAACGTATCCTCACGATGCCGCAGCGCCACGATCGCCGCAGCTTGAGAAAGCGAGGACAGATGGTACGGCAGGCGCACCAACAATACGGCTTGGATAAACGCCGGATGCGCCACGAAATAACCCAATCGGCCGCCCGCGAAATCGAACGCTTTGCTCATGGTGCGGGAGACCACCAATTTGGTGGGATAGTCGCTAAGCAACGTGGTTGCCGAGGGTGCCTCCGAAAACTCTGCGTACGCTTCATCGACGATCACAATGCCGGGTGCCGCATCGAGCAGCAGGCGCAGGTCCTCGATGGGGGTGAGCCCACCGGTGGGATTGTTCGGGGTGGTTACAAACACCACATCGGGCCGGCGTACGGCAATGGTTTCGATGGCCTTGTCGATGGGGATTTGGAAATCCGCATCGCGATCGCAGGAGAAAAACTCGGTGTGCGTGCCGCTGCACAGGATCGGATGCATAGAATAGCTCGGCGCAAACCCCAATGCGGAACGGCCGGGCCCGCCGAACGCCTGCAATAGCTGCTGCAAAATCTCGTTCGAACCATTGGCCGCCCAGACGTTGTCTTTAGTCACCGCAACACCGGTCTGGTGGGTCACGTATTCCGCCAACGCCTCGCGCAACGCCACCGCATCACGCTCGGGATATCGGTTCAAACCCGCCGCCAAGCCCGCCACCTCGTTGACCAGGTCGGCGATCAGGGCATCGGAGGGCGAATACGGATTTTCGTTCGTATTCAAGCGCACGGAAACATCGAGCTGCGGGGCGCCATAGGCTTCCTCGGCGCGGAGCTCCTCCCGCAACGGCAGGTCTGCCAGGGTGATGGTCATGGGTTAAGCCTCCAAAGTTTCGAACCGGGCGCGGATAGCCTCGCCGTGGGCGGGCAGATCCTCTGCGTCCGCAAAGGCGACCACCGTATCTGCAAGCTCCTTGAGCGCGGCTTCGTCGTAGTCGATTAGGTGCACGCTCCGGAGGAACGTGTTTGTGGAAAGCCCGGAACTGTAGCGGGCGGAACCGGAGGTAGGCAGGACATGGTTCGAGCCAGCGGAGTAATCCCCCAACGGCACCGGTGCGAACGTACCTACGAAAATGGCGCCGGCGTTCCGGATCCGCTCGGCCACCTGGCGCGGGTTCACCGTGTGAATCTCGAGGTGCTCGGCGGCATATTCATCGACAACCCGAATTCCGGCCTCCAGATCATCCACCAGAACGATCCCGGATTGCGGCCCGGTCAGCGCTTCCTTCACACGTTCCGCGTTGCGGGTCACCGAATATCGAGCCGCCACTTCCCTATCCACGGCTTCCGCCAATACGGGCGAATCCGTCACCAACACGCTGGCCGCCATGACGTCATGTTCGGCCTGGCTAATCAGGTCATAAGCAATATGGATGGGGTCGGCGGAAGCGTCGGCGAGGATGGCAATTTCGGTCGGTCCAGCCTCGGCGTCGATACCCACAATGCCACGGCAAAGCCGCTTAGCAGCGGTAACGTAAATATTGCCCGGGCCGGTAATCATATCCACGGGCACCAAATTCTCGCTGTGCTCCTCGTCGCCGTACGCCAGCAAAGCCACGGCCTGCGCGCCGCCCACGGCCCAGATCTCCGTCACGCCAAGGATCGCGCATGCCGCAAGTATGGTCGGATGCGGCCAACCCCCGAAACCGGCTTGCGGCGGGGAGGCAACCACCAAGCTTTCCACGCCGGCCTCCTGCGCGGGCACGACGTTCATAATCACGCTCGACGGGTACACCGCATTGCCGCCGGGGACGTACAAACCCACGCGCGACACGGGCAGGAACCTCTCCGTCACGGTGCCGCCGGGGGCCAGCTCGGTGGTGTGCTCCTGCGGCTTCTGCGCGGCATGAACGCGCCGCACGCGCCGGATGCTTTCCTCCAGCGCAGCACGTACGTTCGGGTCCAGCTCGGCGAGCGCTTGTTCGATTACCGCTGCGGGCACGCGAACCGAGTCGGGGCGCACACGATCAAATTGCTCCCCATATTCCAACGCTGCGGCCGCGCCACGGTCAATTACCGCCGCCACCACGGGCTGCACCACCGGCAACACGGAATCAATATCCGTCCCGCCACGCGGCAATGCGCGACGCAACTCACTGACAGACGGAATTCGACCACGCAGGTCAATAACGCTCAACATAGACGACATGGGCTTTTAGCTCCCTTAAGGATCACAATCATGCGGGTTCACCAGATTCCTCATTGTATGCACGAGGGAGCACCGCGAGGGCAGTGAGGTCCACTACACGGACCTAACACACGTGCGAAAACCGCCGAGGTCTCCGAAACTCCGTGCGCTTTACGTGCGCCGCAGCCACCGTCAGCGTTGGCTGGTTGCTCGCCCGCCGCCTAAGCCCAACACAATCCGCAAAACCAAAAACGCACAACGATGAAGGCGACATATTTTTGCGCGCAACAGCATCGGTGCCCGCACGGTTGCTAGAACTCTCATAGAATAGCCGCATGAAAATTCCGACGCTGTTCGACGTCACCCTTGTCGGCAGGTTTAACCAGTTGGACCCAATCATCGGCAAAGACTACGTTATTTTCGTCTGGGAGGACTTCTTTAGCGTTCTCTATTTCGCCTCCGAATTCGTCGACCACCTCGTGGTGCGTTCCGTTATGTACCGCCCGCTCGAAGACCAACACCGATTCGAACTCGCGCAAGAAGTCTCAAGGTGGAACACCAAAAACTACGACCCCACCGCGACAATCACCACCAACGACGGCTTTTCCTCCAATATCGAATTTCGAACCTCCTTGCCAATCGCGACCGGCGTTACCAAGCACCAACTCACCGCCGCCATCGCGCAGGCTTGCGACGCCGCCCACAGCGCGGCCGACTTCTTCCTCAAACGTTTCCCCGAACTCGGCCGGATCTGCACGCTCAGCGAACGAATCGCCCGCGCGCAACAACGCGCAACCATACTGACCGCACATTCCGACCCCACCCCGGAACGCCCGGCTCGCCTGATCGAAGAAGCGCGGCTTATGGAACACCTCATGAGCACCGAAGACGAAATCCTCGAAGGCATTTCCCTAGTAACGCAGGTGCGAATCAAACATATGTTGGCGGGGCTCGGGCCGTCCAGCTTGTCGCTCCGCGCCGAGGGAAACAGCGTCATGGTGAGCCTGTGCAATGTGCTGTTCAATATTTCGGTGACGGCGGGCCCCGCATTGATCCTGCGCGGGCACTGGATTTCAAAGTCGGATCCGAACAAGGATTTCATGCGCGTATTTACGCTTTGCAATGATTGGAACCGCGGCGCGCATTCCACCGACGCGTATTGCAGCACCAAACACCGCGAATTCATTGTGGTCAATGTCGAATACACGATCCCCATGACGCGCGGCCTTTCGGATGCCCAATTGGCGCAGGCACTCCGAGTCGGAATTTCGAACATTTTATCGTGCGTGGACAAGCTCAGCACTACCGCCGACGGCACCAGCGTGGTCCACTGGGCAGAGTAACCGAACCAAATTTAAGGCAGCAACGTGCACATTCCTTCGCTTGACGACGTCGCGGCATTCCTCCGTGGCATCGACGAATTACCGGACGTAGCAGACGACCATATTGTGGTGTCTAGCCAGGACTTTTGCAGCGTCATCTATTTCGCCTCCGAGACCGTGGACCACCTGATTGTGCGTTCGTTCCTCCGCAATCGGCTGGAACCACAGGAGATTGAGGTGGCTGCGGAGGCCGTTACTTGGTCCAATAGCGAATTCGTCGGGCTCACCACCTTGCTGGAGCCCGCCAAGGATTCTTCCATTGCGGTACATTTTCGAATCTCATTGCCGATCCGGGCCGGGTTGACCACGCACCAATTGCATTCATTTCTGGAGCAAGCGTTTACGGAAACGCGGTCCGCGGCGGATCATTTTATGATTCAATTTCCAAGCCTTGGACGTCCGGTAAAAAGTGCGGACCAGCAACTAGAACAGGATCGCGAATACGCTCGAAACATTGCCGGCAAAAGCCTGATCACGGCGCACACCCCTACAACGTGGGCGGACGAATCGCGGCGGCTGGAGGAACTACTGGTCATTGATCCCGAGCTCTCGGCGGTAACCCCCAAACGCATCGAACACATACTCAAACGGTGGGGTCCTCGGAATCTCGAATACCAGATTCATGGAAGCTCCCTGCTTACGCAGCTGGGCGGGATCCGGCTGAGTTTCGTGATCACCGCCATAGCTCCGAATACGGATCCGCACTCCTTTGCACTGGTCGTTGAGGCGGATTGGGAGCCCGACCTCGTCCCGATCGGAGATTCCGTGCGCATGTTTCAGATATGCAACGAGTGGAACGAGTCTTCCGTGTCGGTAAAAGCGGCCTGTCACACCAACGGCACGGAGGCAATTCGGGTGAGCGTGACCAATACCATATTGATCCGCCACGGGCTGGGGGAAGCGCAACTTATTGGTGCGGTGCGCGTTGCTATTCACAATGTGCTCACGGCCGTCGATAGTTTAAGCATCGAAGCGACGGGGAACAGCATGGTGCATTGGCCGTTGTAAGGGAAACACACGTGCCACAATCGCAGCGAACCGGGTACGCTCGGTTAGCTTTCGGTAACCATGGCGGACCAATACGCCAAAGCGGCCATCACGGGGCCCAGAGCCAGGGCCGCAGCGCCGGGGTAATGTGCCAGCCCCACCACGAGCGAACTAGCCGCAGAGGCGGCGCACAGGAGTGCGAATACTATGCCGCGGGGGCCGATGCCCAGCCGGCGGGCGCTGATCGCTCCGACCGCCAAGCCCAGAACCATATTCGAAAACACGATCAAGGCGTACAAGGCGAATTCGGGGCTGCGCCCAAGCGGCGGCAACACGTGCGTGATGGCACCAATGGCAAACGCGCACGCATTGACGGCAAGAAGCATAATGGCTGCAGATTTAAGATTCATCGTTGACCAAGATACGCGGAATCTACCGATCCATGTCGAGAGCAACGCGCATCCCAGCCATCCGGGCGAATTTGCACAACCATTCGACGTCCGCAGAGCTGGCAGAAGCGGGGGGCCTCCAAACCGGCTCGTGCGGACGGTGAGAGTTTAATCTCAACCCCATCCTCGATGCGTTGACCAGTGTTGGGGTGGTACACGGGCGCGGCGTCGGTAAGCAGCGCCACCAAAAGGTCGTCTTTTTCCATTACACCGTTGCGTTCAGTGCCTTAATCGGCAGGCGGAGCTTACCCATCATTTCCAGATCTTGTTCCTGCGGGCGGCCCAGCGTGGTCAGATAGTTGCCCACAATAATAGCGTTGATGCCGCCGAGCAAGCCCTGCTCCGCGCCCAGATCACCGAGGGTAAGCTCGCGGCCACCGGCGAACCGGAGGATGGTTTTAGGCAGCGCGAGGCGGAACGCACCGATGGCGCGCAGGGCGTCGGCAGTCTCCATGACCTCGTAATCGGCGAAGGGGGTGCCCGGGCGCGGATCGAGGAAGTTCATGGGCACCTCATCCGGCTCCAAGGCCGCCAAATCAGCCGCGAATTCGGCACGCTGTTCGAGGGTCTCCCCCATGCCTAGGATGCCGCCCGAACAAACCTCCATGCCCGCTTCCTTCACCATGCGCAAGGTTTCGCGGCGGGTCTCCCACGTGTGCGTGGTCACCACGTTCGGGAAGAACGAACGTGCGGTTTCCAGGTTGTGGTTATAGCGGTGAACGCCCGCGGCGGCGAGGCGATCCACCTGCTCCTGAGTGAGAATTCCCACAGACGCGGCGACCTGGATATCCACCTCGGCTTGGATCGCCGCGACGGCCTTTTCCATCTGAGACAACAGGTTTTCGTCGGGGCCTTTCACCGCTGCCACGATGCAGAATTCGGTGGCGCCGGACTTTGCCGTCTGCTTCGCCGCTTCGACCAGGCCGGGGATATCGAGCCAGGCTGCGCGCACGGGGGATTCGAACAGGCCGGACTGGGAACAGAAGTGGCAGTCCTCCGGGCAGCCGCCGGTTTTCAGGGAAATAATGCCTTCTACCTCGACTTCTTCGCCGCACCACTTGAGGCGAACCTCGTGGGCGAGGGACAGGAGTTCCGAAAGGCGGTCATCGCCAAGTTGCAGCACTTGGAGGGTTTCTTGCTGGTCAAGGCCAATGCCCTGGCCCAGTACTTTGTCGCGGGCGATCTCAAGGATGTCAGTTGCCCCGGGATGAGTCATGTGCGCGGCCTCCTTCAAAGTGGGGGATGTGGTGGGAGCCACGCATGACAATACCCCGCGGTATGAACAACGTTCAAGTTGCGGGGTAAAGTGTCAGATTAGTTGCACATTTTCCAGGTGCCGTCTTCCCGGAGCATGCGCATGGTAAAGGTCTCTTGCTTACCCTCCGCGGTGGAAGTCACCGTCGCGGAAGCCGTATCGCCATCCACCTTGATATCGGAGACCGAATTCACAGTCGGACGTTGGTGCGGGGGGATCTCCGCGTCCGGAATCTGGTTCAGGTCCTGGGGGCCCAGACCACCCTGCGCCTCAAGCGCCCGGCGACAGGTGTTATCGATCATATAGCCGAAGAACTGGCGGGTCGTCGTCGGGTTCGCCATCCCGTTCACCATCGCCTGGATAGCCGCAGCATCCTCGGGGCTGGCGGGAGAACCGCCTTCGATCGGAGCGTGTTGCGGAATCTCCACATTTGCCGGTGGGGCATCCTCAGATTTTTCTTCCGGCTTCGGCTCCTCGCTCGACGAATTCGAAGACTCCTCCGATGAGGTTTCGGACTTAGCTTCGGACGATGAAGACTTCGCAGCGGCCGAGGCTTTTGAGCTCGACGTAGAGGTACTGGGGTTTTCTTCGCCGCCAAACAAGCCACATCCCGTAAGCGCTAGCGGAAGAACCAGCACCGCGGCCAATACCACCTGACGGGTTCGAGTGAAAGATTGAACGGACAATTGGACTCCTGACTACGGGTTTTCCGGTTCAAGTACGACTAGCCTACCAAAGACGCCTGCCGCCACAACGATGGCAACTCGGCGATTCTGACGCACTTCCCCCATAAAACTTGGGATATGACTACGATTAAAGCTTGTGCAGTTGACAAAAGACTCGATCATTAACGCCTCAATCGAAATCCTGGACGATTACGGACTCGCCGACATGACCATGCGGAGGGTTGCCAAGCGTTTATCGGTCGCACCTGGAGCATTATATTGGCACATTCCGAACAAGCAAGCGCTTATCGCGGCGATTGCGAACCGGATCATTGAACCGGCTGTATATCAGAGTTCGGAGGTCCAGGGCGACAGCTGGCAAACCGCCGTGGCCACCACGTGCCGTTCGCTACGGGGCGCGATGCAGGCGCACCGGGACGGCGCTGAGGTTGTCATAGCGGCCCTCAGCAGCACCTCAGAATTACGCATCCAACTCGAGCAGCTGATCGAGCAAGCGTTAGGTGACGCACCGCTGAGCGAAAAGGACCGTAACGACGGCTCGCTAGCCTTACTGTATTTTGTTACCGGCGCCACCTTAAGTGAGCAGACCGCAACGCAATTGGCAGAGGCTACGGGCACCGCGGTGGATGCCCCTGCGGACCGAGCGCGGGTATTTAATTGCGGGATCGATCTCATCCTGGCGGGACTTGAAGCGAAAGGCAGATAAGATATGGGACCATGAGTCCCTCATCCCATGAAACTGCTTATCAAGTCTGGCCGGGTAGCGATTACCCGTTGGGCTCCACCTACGACGGTGCGGGCACCAACTTCGCCCTGTTCTCCGACATCGCCAAAAAGGTAGAACTGTGCCTGATCGATGAAGAGGACAATGAAACGCGCATCGAGTTAGACGAAGTAGATGCTCACATTTGGCACTGCTATCTCCCTGGCGTGCAACCGGGACAACGCTACGGATATCGCGTGTACGGCCCGTACGATCCGGCTCACGGGCACCGCTGCGATCCGAACAAATTATTGGTCGACCCGTACGCTAAGGCTTTCGACGGAGAGTTCGACGGCCACCCATCGCTGTTTAGCTACGACATCACCGACCCGAGCGACCTGAGCAAGCGCAATACTGAGGACAGCTTGCACCACACCATGAAATCCGTGGTGATCAACCCGTTTTTTGATTGGGCGTCCGACCGCGCACCAAAAATCCCATACCACGAGACGGTCATCTATGAGGCTCATGTCAAAGGCATGACCATGACCCACCCGGATGTGCCGGCGAAGCTGCGGGGGACCTACGCGGGCTTGGCGCACCCGTCGATCATCGGCTACCTCAAGGACCTAGGCATCACGGCCATCGAGCTCATGCCGGTGCACCAGTTTTTGCAGGATGACCGCCTCCGCGACATCGGGCTCAGAAACTACTGGGGGTACAACACGTTTGGTTTCTTCGCCCCCCATCAGGATTACGCGGCGTCGACAAAGCCGGGCGGCGCGGTGTCCGAGTTCAAGGGCATGGTGCGCGCGTACCACGAGGCGGGCATTGAGGTGATTCTCGACGTCGTGTATAACCACACCGCCGAGGGCAACCACATGGGCCCCACCATCGCCTTCCGCGGTATCGATAATGCGGCCTATTACCGCCTGGTCGATGGTGATAAACGCCACTACATGGATTACACGGGCACGGGCAACTCACTCAATGTTCGACACCCGCACTCGCTGCAATTGATCCTCGATTCGCTGCGCTACTGGGTCACCGAAATGCACGTCGACGGCTTCCGCTTCGACCTGGCCTCCACCCTCGCCCGCGAATTGCACGATGTGGACCGCCTTTCCGCCTTCTTCGACCTCGTGCAGCAGGACCCCGTGGTAAGCCAGGTCAAACTTATCGCCGAGCCGTGGGATATCGGCGAGGGCGGCTACCAGGTGGGTAATTTCCCGCCGCAATGGACGGAATGGAACGGAAAGTACCGCGATACCGTCCGCGATTTCTGGCGCGGGGAGCATTCCACCCTGGGCGAATTCGCGTCCCGCCTGACGGGCTCCAGCGACCTGTACGCGAACAACGGCCGTCGTCCCACGGCGTCGATAAACTTTGTCACGGCGCACGATGGCTTTACGCTGAATGACCTGGTGAGCTACAACCATAAGCACAATATGGCCAACGGCGAAGACAACCGGGACGGGGAAAGCCACAACCGCTCCTGGAACTGCGGCGTGGAAGGCGTGACCACCGACCCCGCCGTGCTGCAGCTCCGCGCGCAACAGCGCCGCAATTTCCTGACCACGCTGCTGCTTTCCCAAGGCACGCCGATGATCGCGCACGGCGATGAAATGGGCCGCACCCAAGGCGGCAACAATAACGTCTACTGCCAGGATTCGGAACTGAGCTGGATCGACTGGGCGCAGGTGAAAGACAACGCCACCCTGCACGGCTTTACCCGGCGCCTGCTGCGGATTCGCGCCAACCACCCGGTGTTCCGCCGCCGCCGGTTCTTCTCGGGCGGCCCGCTGGGCGACGAGGATTTAACGCAGCGGGACATCGCATGGCTGGTGCCCTCCGGCAAGCTCATGACCCAGGGCGACTGGGATTTCCGCTTTGGCAAGTCGCTCATGGTGTATATCAACGGCAACGCCATCACGGAGCCGGACGAGCGCGGCCAGCGGATCCTGGATGATTCCTTCATCATGTGTTTCAATGCGTACCACGAAAGCATTGAGTTCACCCTCCCCGATGCCCGTTTCGGCCGCCGCTGGAAGCTCATCGTGGATACCACGGAGGAGACGGGCTACCCGCTGACCGAGGAAATCATCGCCGCGGGTGGCACACTGGAGGTGCCGGCCCGCTCGACGATGTTGCTCAAGCAGCTGGAACCTCCGGAGGAATCGAAGGTACAGGCGGCTAAAGACGAATATAACGACCCGGACCGTTATAAGTAGTCCCGCAGGACGTCGCCGAATGCGTCACGTACGCGGCGCACGGCGGGGTCGATGGGGCTGCCTGCCTCGCTCGGGCGCGGCGGGCGGCGGTCGGCGCGGGCGTCTCGCTGGCCGCCGAGGTCCACAACGAGATCGTCTTCCTCGACCACTACGGGCGTGGTGTCGGGCAGGCCGATGGCGTCCACGGCGTCGATAAGCTTGCGCAATTCGCCTATGGTCAGTTTGCTTGCTGAAAATGAAATCTTCATATCCACCACTATAAGGAAAGGATCGCTCGTGATCGTCGCTCACGGCGCTACCATTACCGTTTCCCCAGCTGAGATTTACATCAGCAACTCGCCGTTAGTGGCGGCGTTGCGCGGGCCCGGCTCCCGAGTTCCGCTCGCAAACGTGTCGGGTGTGACGGTGATCGCCGCGCCCACGGACACCGATTGCGGGCGTGTGCTTCTCGACGGCGCGAATGTCAGCGTTACCTTTGCGCCCAACCAGCAGCAGCACCAGGAGCACTTCTTGGCGGCCATTGCTTCCGCACAAAAAGGCGATGCTCCGGCGGTGATACCTGGGTTCGATTTCGTGGCGCTGGATGTGGAAACCGCAAACGACGATTGGGGGTCCATCTGCCAGGTCGGCGTGGTGCGCGTACAGGACGGCAATGTCATGGAATCGCGCTCTTGGTTGTGCCAACCCCCGGCGAGCGTATCGGAATTTGCGGAATTCAATATCGGTATCCACGGGATCACCGCCGCCGATGTTGCGGGGCACCCGAGCATCGGCGAAATCATGCCCGCTATCAGCGATTTTATCGGTGAGCTGCCGGTGCTGGCGCATAACGCGCAATTCGATATGTCGGCATTGGGGCGCGCCTGCGCCGCCAGCGGTGTGCCCACGCCGGAGCTGACGTTCGGCTGCACCCTATCGCTGGCCAGGCACAGCAAGGTGAAATTCCCGGCGCACCGGCTGCCGGTGGTGGCGGAGGTGCTGGGCGTGCCGCAGGCCCAGCATCACGACGCGGAAGATGATGCCCTGACCTGCGCCGGGATCGCCATCGAGCTGGCCAAACGCGCCGGCTACACGGGGGACGTGGTGTCCTACTTTGAGCACGAAGGGTGGACGGCGGGCTCGCTGGTGGCGGAGCGCGTGTACCCCATGCTGCGCAAATTTGCGAGCGCGACGCCGGCGCAGCCCCGGAAGCGTACCGCCTGGTCCAAAGCCGCCACCCCGGAGGTGATTCCGGCGGCCAATACGGAGGCGGATCCGGAGGGCGTGCTGTTCGGGCAAAACGTGACGCTCTCGGGGGATTTCGAACCCTATGACAAGGGCATGCTGTGGGAACGTATGGCCGAACTCGGGGCGACTATTGGAAAGAACGTAACCAAGAAAACCACGCTATTGGTGTGCGGGCCGTGGGCCACGGTCACCTCCAAACAAAAGCGCGCGGAGCAGCTGATCAAGCAGGGGCAGGCGATCCAGCTGTGGAGCGCCGAACAATTGTATGCCGCGCTGGAATTGGAGGAGGAACCCCCGTTCTAGGTGGTTTGGGAACCCCGGTGGGCGCTGGCTGCGTCCAAGAAAGAAAAAAGGGGTTCCCATGGACATTGGACAAGATTTCTCGTTGCAGGTGCGGCGGGCGCAAGGCTCGCCCCTGGTTGATGACCTCACCTTTGCGCACTGCCCCGTCTCCATCGCACTCTCGGACGAATTGCGTGCGGTGTTTGTGCGGCGGGGCAAGCTGGTCACCCACGCCGAGCTGGATGCCCTCGGGGTAGGCAGCACATCAATGTGGGACCTTACGGCGGAACGGACCACCAGCGCGCGCGTGCGCATCCGAAGCCATGTCCGGGGCGGGATCGAGGTGGCTGCGGATCCCGGCTCGGCCGTGGATTGGTTGGCGCACCCGCATTCGTTTTGGCTGCTGCACACGCACCTCCAGCAATTTTTTGGGGGCACGATCCTGTATTTCGCGCCCACGACCACGCTGCTGGTGGCCGCGCCCTGGGCCGCCGGTTATTTGCCGGAATTGCAGCTGTGGGCGGCGGAAACATACGCGGCGGCGGGTGCGCGTGGGCTGGTTCCGCACGGCGTGATATATCACCAGGGTTACCCCACGTCAGTGTCTCAGCAATTCGCTCATGCTCGCTAATGTGGAGTGCATGGACACCACTGAACTTGAGGTTCGCTACCACGATTGGGTGGCGGAACACCCGAGCGCGGCCGCGGATTTCCGGGAGGTGGTCGAGGACCTGCTGGCGGATTCCGGCGTGACCTACGATCGCGTGACGGCGCGCATTAAGGAGTGGCGCTCGCTGCAAACAAAGGCGAATAAGAAAACCGCGGCCGGTACCCCCGCTTACCCCGACCCTTGGCATGATATTCATGACATTATTGGCGTCCGTGTGACCACCTATCATTCGACGGAGATTCCATCGGTGGTGTCCGTGCTGCAGGATTCCTTTCACGTGATCCGTTCCGTGGATAAGGCGGCGGAAACGCGGATCTCTGGGGGCTTCGGCTATGGGTCCCATCACGTGGTGATCAAAGTTCCGGAAACCCAGCAGGAGCTCAGCGCCTATCACGGAATGGTGTTCGAAGTGCAGGTGCGCACCGTTTTGCAGCATGCATGGGCCGAATTTGAGCACGATATTCGGTATAAGGACCCCGGCGGGTCCATGGACCCGCGCATCGATCGTGCGTTCACACTCGCCGCCGGACTGATCGAGCTGGCCGATCAACAGTTCGACCAAATCGCGGCGATTCAGGCCGCTCCCCCGGCGCAATCGGACGATGTTGCGCTATCGGCAGAGACCCTCCCGGGCGTGCTTTCCGTGCTGATCGGGAATCGCTTTTCGCGCTCCAAATCCGAATCGTATCGCTGGCTCGAAGAAATACTTACCGCCAATGGCATCACCACCATCGCGCAGCTTAAGGATCTGCTCAATGATGCGGATATCGCCAAGGTGGAACAGGCCATGCGCTACCGCTTTAAGCCTGGTCACGTGCGCATTATCGACGATGTCCTGCTCCGCAAATTCGGCCACCAACACATCCTGCGCACCACCAAGGGCCGCCGGGGCCTGGCGCGCGCCACGCGACTGCGGGATCGGTTAGAAACCATGCGGCTGCATGAAAGGTAGCAGTATAATGAACGCGTCAACGGTTGTTTTACTGAGGAGTCCGTCCATGGGTTTATCCCCACAATCGCTCGATTTCATCCACGTGTGGGCGCTTACCAGCGCTGACTTTTTCCGCCCCTTCGGGATTAACTTCCCGCCGCCCCACTGGGGCACCTTCGGTTCCCGCTAGCTTATTCGCGGCCGCGGAGGCGATCTAAGGCGCGCCGATCGCGCTTGGTGGGGCGCCCCGCGCCGCGGTCTCGGCGCGGCATGGAGGCCAAGATTTCCTTCGGCGGTGGCGGCGGCGAATGGTCGATATAGCAGGTGCGGGCGACGGCGGCGCTGACGCGTTTGCGGATGGGCTCAACAACCTCCACATCGTATTGCCGGTGGTTTACCCAGATTTGGACTCGGTCCCCCGCCACCACCTGTTGCGCAGGTTTCACGGACGCGCCGCCAAGTTTGACGTGTCCGGCCTTGCAGGCGTCGGCGGCTTGGGTGCGGGTTTTGGCAAACCGGGTGGCCCAGACCCAAGCATCGATACGAACGCCGCTCATATTTTCTAATCCTTGTAGTTGACGATGCGCTGTACTCGCTGATAGGCCGTGACCCCACCGGCGACCGCAATAATCAATCCGACAATCAAAAAGAATCCCGTTTGAAAGAGCAAAGACAGTGCCGCGCCGCCGATAACCCCGCCCGCCACGGCGACAACTCCGTTTCGGGCGTGGCGGCGAACCGCCTGTTTACGCAGTTCAATTGGATTCTGGGGATAGCGCTGCATGCTCATAGCACTCCATTCTAGTCAGCAATTTCCACCCACCGTTGCCCCGCCTCCCGCACCTGAGTATTGCCTTGTGTAAGGGCCGCTACCGTGGTCGCAAGAGTGTCCTGTCCGGGCGGCACGGCGATGGTAAGGGTGACGGTCGCGCCGTAGCTGGTGTCCACGACGTCGAAAAGCCGGTTGCGGAGTTCGGCCTCCATCCGCCCGGCAACGTCGTGTCCGAACGAAACTTCGTAGAGTTCGCGGAGCTCGCGCGTCACCGGAACAACGCCCCGCAAGCAACCCGAAACGGCGTCCGAATATGCGCGCACCAGGCCACCCGTGCCGAGCTTTACGCCGCCAAAGTAGCGCACCACAACGGCGCAGATGTCCAGCATTCCGCAGCCGCGCAACACGTCCAGCATGGGTTGCCCAGCGGTCCCGGCAGGCTCGCCATCGTCGCTCGAACGTTCGACGGGATTGGCGCCTTCGACGTGGTAAATAAAGGCGCTGCAATGGTGCCGCGCATCGGGGAATTTATGTTTGATTTCGGCGATAAAGGCGCGCGCCTCCTCGGCGTTTTGCACGCGTCGAATAAAGGTAAGAAAGCGGGAGCGTTTGATCTCGAGTTCGTCGGTGAATGTGCGTGCGGAGGCCGGCAACTGATACATGGTTGTAGCTTAGGCTAGAACGCATGAAACACTTTTCTGTATGGGCACCCAAGGCCAGCAATATTGAACTCGTCATCGATGGCGTTGCGCACCCGATGCGGCGCGGCAACGTCTGGACCAGCGATATTACGCCGGTGCCGGGCATGCGTTACGGGTTTCGCGTCGATGGCGAGCTGCTGCCGGACCCGCGTTCCCAAAGCCAGCCGGACGGGGTGCACGGGCTGAGCGAGGTGTGCGATCCGGAGTTCGCTTGGCAGCACCCGTGGCGCGGGCAGCAGCGGAGCCGGATTTACGAGCTGCACGTGGGCACGTTTCGGGGTGATTTCCAAGGGGTGATCGAAAAGTTGCCCTATTTGCAGTCGATTGGCGTGGGCGCGATCGAGCTAATGCCCGTGCAACCTTTTGCGGGCGACCGAAACTGGGGTTACGACGGCGTATTCTGGCACGCCGTCCACGCCGGCTACGGCGGCCCCCGCGGCCTCAAACAGCTTATCGACGCCGCGCACGGCCACGGCATTGCCGTATACCTCGACGTGGTATACAACCACTTCGGGCCGGAAGGGAATTATATGAACCGCTTCGGGCCCTACACCGTCCCGAATCCCACCGGTTGGGGCGACGCGATCAATATGGCGGACCCGCATGTGCGCGGCTATATCCTCGATGCCATCCGCCAATGGTTTATCGAATACCGGGTCGATGGGCTGCGGCTCGACGCCACGCACGCCTATACGGACCTTAGCCTGCTCGACGATATCGCGGAACTGGCCGCAGCTGTGGCCGCGGAGACCGGAATCCCCCGCACGCTGATCGCGGAGGACCTGCGGGACGACCCGGAAATTACCACCAGCCGCGGCATTGATCTGCAATGGAACGACACCATCCACCATTGCCTGCACACCCTGGTCACCGGCGAAAAACACGCCTATTACAAGGGCTATGGCACGGTGCAGCAGCTGGTGGATGCGATAAATCATCGGTACCACTCGGTGGTGTACACCACCACGCACGACCAGGTGGGCAACCGGCCGCGCGGCGACCGGCCGAGCCAGAATCTGACCGTGGCGCAACAATTGCTCAAGGCGGCGATCATCGCGGCGATCCCCTCGCCGACCATGCTATTTATGGGTGAAGAATACGGCGCCACCACCCCGTTTCCGTTCTTTTGTTCGCACTCCGATCCGGCCCTGCAGGCGGGGACCATCGCCGGGCGCGCGGAACAATTTCAGGATATGGGGTTGACGCAACCACCGCTGGACCCCACCGACCCCGCCACCTTCGAGGCGGCGCGCCTCGATTGGCAGATCAACCCGGAGGTGTTCGCCGGCTACCAGCGCATCTTCGAACTGAGTGACCAGGTGCAGGAACCGGTCAAGGCCATCGGCGGGCAGCGCTGGATCGCCCTGCTGGGTGCGCACCCGCTGGTGGCCAACCTTTCGGATCGGCCCGTCACCCTGCCATTCACCGGGGAGCTCGTATACAGTTTCGGTTCGCCGGAGTTTACCGAAACCCATATGGTGCTCGGGCCGTGGGAATTCGCGTTCTGCAAATACCTCACGTGTGACTAAACCAAGGCCACGTCGCGCGGCACAAACCGGGCCACCACGATCGCGATCACGATGGCGGTGGCCGCCGCCACGGCGGAGGATGCGACGACACCGTTGCGGAACGCGGCGTCGGCAAGCGCGATAAGGGAAGCGTCGCCCGTGGCATGGGCGGCGGACACGGAATCGCCAATAGCTTCGGGCACGCCGGAGCCGTACACCGCCATCAGAATCGAACCCAGAATCGCGGTGCCGAACGCCCCGCCGAGCTCATAACCCGTCTCCGAAATCGACGCCGCGGCGCCCACCCGATCCGGGGGAGCCGCCGCGATAATATAATCGTTGCTCACCGGGTCAACCATGCCCACCCCCGTGCCAAACACCGCGAACGCGAAGGCCAGCCAAAAGGCCGAATGCTCCAACGCGCCGTAGGCGTCCAAGCCCAACAGGCAGCTAGCCACCACAGTAATGGAAAGCGCGATAATCAGCAGCGTGCGCGCCGGATAACGGGACATCACGCGGCCCGTCACCAGCGCCGCAAGCATGGACATCAGCAGGCCGGGCACCATCAACGCGCCCGCCGTGATCGCCGGAAAACCAAGGACCACCTGCAGGTATTGGCTTAGGTAAAACAGCACGCCCACATACAAAAACATGGACAAACCGTTGACCGTGACCATCGTGGCGTATACGGGGTTGGACATCAGCGAAATATCGATCAGCGGGTGCGAGGCAAGCCGCAGGTGGCGCAGCAGTAGGAAGCCCGCCACCACGGCGACCAGCCCCGTGGCCAGGCCGATCAGGCTGGGGCCCTCCACCGGGATCACCTTCACCGCATACACCAGCGAAAACAGGGCGAGGATGCTGAGCATCGCACCGGTAAGGTCGAACGGTTGCGGCTCGGCGGAACGCGAGGAGGGCAGGTATTTCACGCCGCCGAGGATCATCACGATCACGAGCGGCACGTTAATGAAAAACACCGCGCCCCAATGGAAAAACTGGAGCAGGAAACCACCCAGCAAGGGCCCAGCCGCGGCACCCATGGAATAGACGGATACCCAGATGGAAATCGCGCGGCCACGCTCGCCGGGGTTTTGAAACATTGTTCGAATCAGCGAGAGCGTTGAGGGCATCAATGTGGCGCCCGCCGCGCCCTGCAACGCGCGGCCCGCGATCAACATTTCGGCGCTGGTAGACACGCCGGCGATCACGGAGGCGACACCAAAGCAGGCGGCGCCGATCAGCAGCACGCGGCGGCGGCCAATGCGGTCGCCGAGGGTGCCCATGGTGACCAGCAACGCCGCGAGGACGAACGCATACACGTCGACGATCCACAGCGTTTGGGTGGCCGAGGGTTGCAGCGAGGAATTAATGGCAGGGATGGCAAAGTTCAGCACCGTCGTGTCGATTGCCAACACGGCGACCGCAACGCATAACACTGTTAGCCCCCACCACCGTTGCGGATAAGAATTGCTGGTAGTGGGGGAAGGTTTGGAACTAGGAGACATTTACACCAAAAAGTCGTATTCGGGGGTACCAGGTTGTAGCTGTTGCGTGTGAATGCGTGATTGCCTCATCCGCTCCAGCAGCGGTTCAAGGTCGGCGGCACTGCCGAGCTGCAACCCAACCAACGCGGTCCCGGTTTCCCGGTTATTGCGCTTAAGGTATTCGAATCGCGTGATGTCATCGTGGGGGCCCAACACCTCCGACAGGAAATGCTTGAGCTGGCCAGGCTCTTGAGGGAAATCGACAAGGAAGTAGTGCTTGAGTCCGCGGTGGACCAAGGAACGTTCCACAATTTCAGCGTACCTGAGCACGTCATTGTTACCGCCGGAGATGATGCACACCACCACCTCGCCGGGGCGCAATTTCAGCTCCTTGAGCGCGGCGACGGACAACGCGCCTGCCGGCTCCGCCACGATCCCCTCCGATTGGTACAGGCCCAGCATTTCGGTGCACACCGCGCCCTCGCTAACGGTCAGCATATGCAGGCGCGACCGGTTGGCGTCCACAATACGGTAGTTCACATCGCCAATGCGTTTGACGGCGGCACCGTCGATAAAAGGATCGATCGTTTCCAGGGTGACGGGGCCATCATTGTCTAGGGCCGCCTTCATCGAGGCCGCCGAGGTGGGCTCCACGCCGATCACGGCCGTGTGCGGCGCCATGTCCGCCAGGTAGCTTAAAACGCCTGCGATCAGCCCGCCGCCACCCACGGGCACCACCACGGCATCGGCGTTTTTGCCCAGGGTAGACAGCTGGGCGAGGATTTCGGCGGCGACGGTCCCCTGCCCGACGACGGTGTCACGGGCGTCGAAAGGCTCCACGAGGGTGGCTCCGGTTCGGTGGGCATCGTCGCGGGCGGCGGCTGCGGCTTCATCGAAACTATTGCCGGTGACCACAACATCCACGAATTCTCGCCCGTGCACGCGAATGCGATCGAGCTTTTGTTTTGGCGTTTGGTTTGGCACGTAGATGCGACCATTGATGCCCAGCGCACGGCACACATAGGCCACGCCCTGCGCGTGATTGCCTGCCGACGCCGCGACAATGCCGGCCGCGCGTTGTTCCTCGGTCAGCTGCGCCACATTGTTGTAGGCGCCGCGGATCTTGTACGAACGCACGTCCTGAAGGTCTTCTCGTTTGAGGTAGATCTCCACCCCTGTTTCCTCCGAAAGCCGAGGGCAATATTGCAGCGGAGTCGGCGCGATCACGGAGGAAATTCGTGCCTGCGCCATTTGAATATCTGCAGCGCGGACTGGCTCCAGATCGGAAGACAAGGCAGGAACGGCAAGAGCGTGATCGGTCATGAAAGCACATTGTAGCCCCCTTGTCCACGTCAAGCATATTGCCTGCCGCCCGAGGATCTAGCGCGACCGTAGAACAAACGCTGCGCCATTGCCGTGATGTTGCTATGTTCACCCCAAAGGTGGGTACCCATTGCGAACAAAGCTTTTCACAGTAACCATTTAGGTAATCCTTAGTTTCGTGGAAGGTTTTTCCAACATGACAGCGTCGTTTGCGTATGACGGTGACGGCATCCCCGCCGCCAATAATAAAAAGCCCTTGAAGGCCATCGGCATCGGCCGCGGAGCGTTGTTCCTCTTGTTCTTCTTCGCCGTCAGCTTTGCGATGGTCGGCTGCAGCGCCAAGGACTCCGTCCGCACCGTCACCAGCACCGCGATCAGCACCGTAGTGAAATCAACGACGCATACCGTCACCAAGGCCCCTTCCAGCGAACCGGCCCCGCCGCCCGCCGAACCCGCATCGGAGGAAAACGCGCCGGTACCGGTGGTGGGCAATGAGGTCGCGGAAGAGCAAAACCAGATTCATGGCTTTGTCGCCCCGCCGCCCGCCCCAGAACCGGCCCCCGCCCCAGCTCCTGCACCTGCGCCCGCACCCGCCGCATACTATCGCAATTGCGGGGAAGCCAAGGCCGCCGGCGTGGCACCGATCTACCTAGGCTCCCCCGGTTATCGCTCCGAACTGGACCGCGACGGAGACGGCGTGGCCTGCGAGCGTTAAAGCTCGGGCAGCGGATCCTGCGCCGTCGGATACGAGGATTGCGCACCATACCCCGTTACCGTGTATGCGGCGACCCGGCAGGCGTGCTTCGCCGCGTCCAGCAGCGTATCGCCTTCGGAAAGTCTGGCCACCAATGCGCCGGTGAATGCATCGCCCGCGCCGGTGGTATCCACGGGCGTGACCGCAGGAGTAGGCACGTGTTGCAGCCCATCCGGGGTTGCCACCAGCGCGCCGTTCGGCCCGAGCGTGAGCACGACGCTGCTAAAACCCGCGCCCAGCAATTCTTTGGCCATGGTTTCGGGATCGTTCACAATGTTCGGATCCCCCGCGCTCGGCGTGTCAAAAAGCTCGAGGATGCGGGCGGCTTCGTGTTCGTTGGCCAGCAGCGGGTCCGCCCGCAGCAGCGTTTCCCGCGCCACGGGGATCACTGGCGCGAGGTTGATCACTACCCTTCCGGTGGCGTGGCGCACGGCCGCTTCGATTCCGGACGCCGGGATTTCCCCCTGCAGCAGCACGATTTCGGCGTTTCTGATAATGTCCGCGTGGAGCTTTACGTAGCTTTCCGTCACCCACGCATTGGCACCGGGCAGCACGACGATGGTGTTTTCGCCGTCCTCCGCCACCGTAATCACGGCCAACCCAGTGCTATCTCCCCGCTTTTCGACGCCCATCATCATCACGCCCGCGTCCACCATCAGCGCCGTGGCACTCAACGCGTGCGGGTCGTTTCCAATCGCGCCGACGAAGGCGACCCCGGCCCCTTGGAGCGCCGCAGCTACCGCCTGGTTTGCCCCCTTGCCGCCCGGCGAGATGGTACCGCCCGTGCCGATCACCGTTTCGCCTGGCTGTGGGTGTTGCTTTACCCACATACTCAAATCGGCATGAATTGAACCTACAACGGTTATTCGCGGAATCATGTCAACCCCTAGAGACGCTCACAACGCGGATAGTAACTACTTCCACAGGTACATTGCTTTGCCGAACTTTGCCTTGGATACACCGCCAGGTTTGGCGATTATTCGTGCAGGTATTCGAAGTATGCGTTTTCGTGCGGGCGGCGGACTTTCGCGACGTGAGCGGCGAGTGGGTCGCCGTGGGTCGGGGCGTCGATAATTTCGAATCGCTGTTCGATTGTGGAAGATGTTATCGCGCTCATAATATACATCACTCATGCGCGGGGCTGGTCGCCAAACACGCTCAACGGGCCACACACACGCAGATGTGCAGCCCGTTAAGCATGCAAGCCGAAAGCGCCGATGCTATTTGAAGTCAGCCTTTACCACATACATACCCTGAATCAACTCAAAGAAATTGAATCCCGCGCGGTATCCAAACGGCAGGAATTCGCGATCAGCCGGATCCAAGTAATTGGTCAGGTTAAACTCGATATCCACATCGGTGACACGGTCGCTCCACTCGCGGATCTCGTACGGATCCTCCACCTTAAACGGCATCGGGGCGTCTTCGAGAGCGCGCCGCTGGACCTGGCCGCCGGCCTGCACGCGGGGAGACTCGGCGTCGTAACACAAACGCCCGCCGGGGAAACGCTGCGCCAACTCCGCCACCAGCCGCTTGACATCCGCCACCTCAAGGTAATGGAACTTGCCGGTGGCGATGGCGATAAAGCCCTTGGCGGCGTCCACCTGGTCCAGCCATGCGAGGTCCGTAATCGCGTACGGCAAATCCACCCCGTCATCCGAACACCAGTTCTTTCGGAGCTCGAGGGTTTCGGGGACATCAAGGTTATATACGGTGCAATCAAAATCTGTAAGGTCGCGACCAAGCTCGCCGAAACCGCTGCCCAAATTCACCACCGCGGCGCCCGGATGATTCGCTACATAACGCTTCGCCTCTTCCACAGCCATCAGGTGGCGCAGGCCGTACACCATGGCCGGGAAACCATCCATTTCCTCAACCGTGACACCTTGATCCTGAGCCGCCTGAGTCACCTCAACGGCCCACGGATCAGAGAAACACTCCGGCCATTTCTGCGCCGCCTGGGCACGGCCAAATAGCGGGAAAAACAAGGTCTGCTGGACATCGGTTACGCTCATGCAGACCAGTGTATCCTCGCCCTAGCACCCACGCTGCAAGTGGTGCAGATGTGACGCAAACTAACCTAAAATGGCCGCCCCCATGGTGGCTTTGAGGTCACCCATAAGGTTCGGGCCGCGCAACACGCGCAGGTGTTCGCCCAGGATCATAACCGTGGAATGGTCGCCATCCACGAGGTTCAAATACACATCCGATTCCCCGGGATTGGCCTGGAGCACACCCTTGAGCTTGGAAATGTTCGCCATGGAGCATTGGTCCGTGCGCAGCGTTAACCGCACCGGCAGGCCCGTGCCGGAGCCGATCCCTAATTCAGGGGCTTTAAGATCATCACAAAACACGCCCATGCGATCGTCGCGGATGGAAATATGCGCCTTGGCCAGGATGATATTGTCCTCCACGATCAGGCTGGACACCATGGCGTAAATCTTGTTAAACACCAGCAATTCCACCGAGGCGCCGTTGTGATCCTCCACCGTGACAATGGCCCACGGGGAGCCATCCTTTTTCGAAAACCTGCGGTCCACCGCCGAAATAATGCCGCCGATCACGATCTCCGTGCCGTGCTTGAGCTCGCCGGAAAGGATCGTGGTCAGCGCGGTATCCGTCTGCGCCTCCAAGGCATCCTCGTAACCATCGAGGGGATGGCCGGACACATACAGGCCCAGCATTTCGCGCTCCAGTGCGAGTTCGTGCTTGCGCTCCCAGGTCTCATCCGGCACCTGAACCGCAAACACGTTCGTAGCTCCGGCGGCCTCGCCCCCAAACCCGGCAAACAGGTCAAACTGCCCCTTATCTGCGGCTTTCTTGGTAGCGGTAATGGAATCCACCGCATCCTCATGGATCAACATCAGGCCGCGCCGCGGGTGCCCCAATGAATCAAACGCGCCCGCCTTAATCAAGGACTCCGTGACGCGTTTGCTGCACGGCAGGGTGTCAATCTTCTCCAGATAATCCGAGAAATCGCGGAACCCGCCCTTCTCCTTGCGGGTGCGCACGATGGATTCCACCACGTCTTCACCCACATTGCGCACCGCGCCCAAACCGAAGCGGATATCGGTGCCCACGGACTGGAAATTCAGGGCGGATTCATTGACATCCGGGGACAGCACCTTGATGCCCAGGTGACGGCAATCCGCAAGGTAGATCGCGGATTTATCCTTGCGATCCGCCACGGAGGTCAACAAGGCTGCCATATATTCCGCGGTGTAATTCGCCTTGAGATAGCCGGTCCAGAAAGACACCAAACCATAGCCGGCCGCGTGAGACTTGTTAAACGCGTAGGACGCGAACGGCTCGATGGTGTCCCACAGCGCGCGGATCGCGGCGTCGGAAAACCCGTTTTCCTTCATGCCCGCCTCAAAGGTGACAAACTCCTTCGCCAGCACCTCCGGCTTCTTTTTGCCCATCGCCTTGCGGAAACCATCCGCCTGACCGGCCGTGTAATTAGCAACCTTTTGCGAGATACGCATGATCTGCTCTTGGTACACGATCAAACCGTAGGTATCGGCAAGGATTTCCCGCAGCGGCTCCTCCAACTCGGGGTGGATCGGGGTGATCTCCTCGCGGCCGTTTTTGCGGTCCGCATACGCCCAGTGCGCACCCATGCCCATCGGGCCCGGCCGGTACAGCGCCAGCGCGGCCACGATATCATCAAAACCCGTCGGCTCCATGCGTTTCAGCAGCTCACGCATGCCGCCGGAGTCCAGCTGAAACACGCCGAGCGTATCGCCGCGGGCCAATAACTTATACGTGGCCTCGTCCTCGGTGGCCAAGGTATCAAGGTCGATGTCCTCCCCACGATTCGCCTTAATATTGCGGATGCAATCGCCGATCACGGTGAGGTTACGCAACCCCAAAAAGTCCATCTTCAGCAGGCCGATCGCCTCGCACGCAGGGTACGGCCAGCCGGTAATCAACGCCCCGTCCGCCGCGCGCTTCCACATGGGGATGCAATCAAGCAGCGGCACGCTCGACATAATCACGGCGCAAGCGTGCACGCCCGCCTGCCGCACCACGCCCTCGAGGCCGCGCGCCGTCTCATAGATCTTTTTCACATCGGGATCGGATTCGATCAGGCCGCGCACCTCCCCGGCCTCCCCGTAACGTTCGTGCTTCGGGTCCATAATGCCCGCCAGCGGAATATCCTTCGCCATGATCGCGGGCGGCAGGGCCTTGGTGATGCGGTCGGCGATCTGGTAGCCAGGCTGCCCGAACAGCGCGCGGGCGGAGTCTTTCAGCGCCTGCTTCGTTTTCACCGTGCCAAAGGTGATCACCTGCGCAACTTTGTCCTCGCCCCAGTTATCCGCGGCGTAGCGGATCATTTCGCCGCGGCGGCGATCGTCAAAGTCGATATCGATATCGGGGGCGCTCGGGCGCTCCGGGTTCAGGAACCTCTCAAACAGCAGGTCGTGCTGGATCGGATCAATGTTCGTAATGGTCAGCGCGTACGCCACCAACGCGCCGGCGGCGGAACCACGGCCCGGGCCCACCAAGATACCCACGGAACGCGCGTATTTGATCAGGTCCGCAACGATCAGGAAGTACGAGGGGTACCCCTTCATGGCGATCACTTCGATCTCGTAATTGGCGCGATCCACATATGCCTGCGGCACCTGCCCGCCCTGGAAGCGCTCTTTCAGGCCCTCCATCACCTCGTGCTTCAGCCAGGATTCGGGCGTGTGCCCGCTGGGCACGTTCGCTATGGGCATGCGATCGTGCGGGTGCGGCTCCCACAGGCGGCTATAGTCCTGCACGCGCTCCGCGATCAGCAGCGTGTTGTCGCAGGCACCGGGCACCAGGTTGTCCCAGGTGGCGCGCATTTCCGCGGCGGATTTAATAAAGTAGCCGTCGCCGTCGAATTTAAAGCGGTCTGGGTCCTGCATAGTTTTGCCGGTTTGCACGCAGAGCATCACCTCATGGGCGTGCGCCTGATCTTGCAGCACATAGTGGCAGTCATTGGTCACCAGCGGCGGCAGCCCCAGCTTGCGGCCGATTTCCAAAAGCTCCGACCGAACACGGTTTTCAATGTCCAGCCCGTGGTCCATGAGCTCAAGGAAGTAGTTTTCCTTGCCGTAGATGTCCTGCCACATGGCGGCGGCCTCCAGCGCGGCGTCGAATTGCCCGAGCCGCAGCCGGGTTTGCACATCGCCGGAGGGGCACCCGGTAGTGGCGATGATCCCGGTGGCGTTTTCGGCGATAAGTTCGGCGTCCATGCGGGGCCATTTGCCCAATTGCCCCTCGTAGGAGGCCATGGAGGACAGGTAGAATAGGTTTTGCAACCCGGTAACGGTTTCGGCAATCATGGTTTGATGCAGGTACGCTCCGGAAGCCGAGACGTCGTCAGCCTTCTGGTGCGGTTCCCCCCAGCGCACGCGGTTTTTATTAAAGCGGGACTCGGGAGCCAGGTACGCCTCGATGCCGATGATCGGCTTGATCCCCTCGTCCACCATTTTCCGGTAGAAAGCGTCGGTACCGAACATATTGCCGTGGTCGGTAATGCCTACGGCCGGCATGCCTTGGCGCTTGACTTCGGCGGCCAGCATGTCCACCTTCGCCATGCCGTCCAGCATCGAGTATTCCGTGTGGTTGTGGAGGTGCACAAAGGAGGAATTGCTCATAGGTGTTCATTGTACGTCACCGATTAATGGCACGCGTTTTCATTAACGTCTGCGACTACGCTGGCGGGTAAGCCCCCTCGCAGAAAGGAACTCCATGAACGCCCCCACTTCGCTCGCCGGCCGCACCGCCCTTGTCACCGGCGGCTCCACCGGCATCGGCCTCGGCATTGCACGCTCGCTAGCCACGGCCGGTGCCAACGTTGTCATCGCCGCGCTTGACGACGCCCACCTCGCCGCCGTCACCGAATTCCCCACCGTCCCCTGCGACGTCACCGACCTATCGCAATGCCACAAAGCCGTAGCCTTCGCCGTGGAAACCTATGGCAACCTGGATATCGTAGCCGCCAACGCCGGCGCGTACCCACAGCTCGCCATCGCGGATATCGACGCCGCGGCCCTCGGCGAACTCACCAAGCTCAACGTCGGCGGGACCGCCAATATCGTGGTGGCGGCACTGCCATATCTCAAGCGTTCCGGGGCGGGGCGCATCGTGGTGACCAGTTCGATTACCGGCAATGTGACCGGCTTCCCCGGCTGGGCCCACTACGGCGCCACCAAGGCCGCGCAGATGGGTTACGTGCGCACCGCCGCAATCGAACTGGCTAACGACGGCATCACCTGCAATGCCGTGCTCCCCGGCAATGTGCTCACGCCCGGCCTGCAGGCGCTCGGCCAGGAATATTGCGACCAGATGGCGCGCTCCGTGCCCGGCGGCAAATTGGGCACTCCCGAAGACATTGGCAACGTGGTGGCATTCTTAGCTAGCGACGCCGCCCGCTACATCAACGGCCAGGGCATTATCGTCGATGGTGGCCAGGTGCTGCCCGAATCCCCCGAAGCACTCGGCGGCTAGGTGTTCGACCTGCCTGGCGAGTACTGTACATGCCCATGGCATACGCTGTACTCGCCTACGTGTTCTGGGGATTTTTTGCGGCATTCTTTCCGCTGCTGAATCCGGCCTCGCCGCTGGAAATCCTGGCCCACCGCATCGTGTGGACCGCAGTATTTATGGTGGCAGTGATCTGGTATAGCGGCACCCTGCGCCAATTGCGGGCCGCCAGCCGGCGCACCTGGCTAATTATCGCGGTGGCGGCGACGGTGATTGCCATCAACTGGCTTACCTATGTGATCGCGGTCAATAGCGGCCACGTGGCGGAGGCGGCCCTCGGCTACTTTATAAACCCGCTGGTCAACGTCCTGCTCGGCATGGTGTTTTTAGGGGAACGCCTGCGCGCCTTGCAAAAGCTTTCGGTAGGCATCGCCGCAGCGGCCGTGCTGCTGCTCACCTTTGCGGGCGGCGAGCCGCCGATCCTAGGCCTGATCCTGGCCTTTAGTTTCGGGTTCTACGGGCTGATTAAAAAACGAGTGAACATGAGCGTATCCGCCTCGCTCACCGCCGAAACCCTGGCTCTGTTTCCCGCGGCGGCCGCGTTCCTGGCCTACCTGGAATTCACTGCCACCAGCTCCTTCCTGCAGCACGGTTGGGGGCACACCTTATTGCTCGTATCCACCGGCGTGGTCACCGCCATCCCGCTGCTGTGTTTCGGCATGGGAGCCAAACTCGTCCCGCTATCCA
This sequence comes from Corynebacterium canis, assembly GCF_030408595.1. Taxonomy (NCBI): domain Bacteria; kingdom Bacillati; phylum Actinomycetota; class Actinomycetes; order Mycobacteriales; family Corynebacteriaceae; genus Corynebacterium; species Corynebacterium canis. The sequence goes on from NZ_CP047080.1 coordinate 2,102,836, forward strand.
CCCTGGGCATGCTGCAATACATGACCCCTACGGTGCAGATGCTGTGGGCCGTGTTTATCGTGCACGAACACCTCACGCCCATGCGCTGGGTCGGGTTTGTGATCATCTGGGTGTCCGTATCGGTGTATCTTCTCGACCTTGCACTGCATCGCGCGCCGCGCCGCTAAAACTCCCTCACGCCTGCGGACAGGTTGTGCGCAACCGCCCAGGTCAGCGTGGCCTTCCCGCACATAATGGTTCGAAGTTTCTCGAACCATTGGCCCCACCAAATCTGCCTCAGGCACATCTGACAGGGCAAGTTCAGCCTCCTGCGGAAACGCAACCGCTCGATGGCCGGCATGTCGAATCTGCCTGAGCGCGGATCTGATCGTCCGGCGCGTCCGATCTGCCTGAGCGCGGAACTCGGCGGCTGATGATTACACGCCGTGTGTGGGCGATACGGTCGCGTCCGTCTGTGCGTGACACCGAGTCCGGTACAGGCATCTCGCCACAGATTCGAGCGCTATGCACCACCGTTATCCGACAGCACACGTTCGACGATGATGCCGCGGGCGGCGTTGGCATGGCTCACGATATCCTCCCGGGATAGCAGCGAAGAAAAGCGGCCAGCCTAGGCAAGCTCGTCCCTATGGATAAATTGTCTAAATGGTCGGTTAGGCTATCGGAGAGCGGTGTTACTGATCACTTTGGCCAACGCATAGGGACAGCTCCACATGGGCCAGTGCCCAGTAGGAAGATCAATGACGTCGACATTGGTCAGCTTCGACACCTCCGTGAACATCGGGTGTCCCCCCTGAGCCAACTCCAGGATTTGTTCACTAGACATAGAGCAACACACCAGCGTGGTCGGCACCGTTAAGCGGTCAACATTGGTCAGCTCGACAGTTGCACGTATAACAGCTGCCGGTTCGGCGACGGCCTTCTCGCGGAAGCGATGGAGATGCTCGGAGCTCAGCCCATCGAGACTGGCCTGCTCACCAAGAGCGTCGAAAGCAGGTAAGGGCACCTCCACAACTGATTCGGGGAGATCTGGAGCGAAGGTGCTGCCTGGCGAAACGGGGCCGGAGTCGACCCACACGACCCGTCGGATCAGTTCGGGGTTTCGGTCGATCACGACACTGACCGGAGCGTTAGCACCGCTATGAGCGACGAGAACAACATCACCTCCCTGTGCATCGACAACTGACTGAATTGCCGCGATCTGATCGTCAAGAGTCCTGGTTGCGCGCTGTGAGTCGTGAACGTCGAGTCCTGGAAGAGTGATGGGAATGGCTCGCATACCGTCGGATGTCAACTGTTCGACGACTTCGTCCCATGCCCATGCCCCAAGCCAATGGCCCGCGATCAAGATGATCGCCGGAGATGCTTTTTCCTGGTGATTTGATGTCATGATGCGATCATGTCAGTGCTGGTGGACAACAGTGTGTCACTATTGATGTCATGAATTTTGACCAGGCATTATCATGAAGCGATCTGAGCGGCTTTACGCTCTCACGGATGTTTTGCGGCGTAGTGGATCGCGTGGAACCAACGCTGAACGCTTGGCCAACGAGTTTGAGGTGTCAGTCCGTACCATCAAGCGCGACCTGGCTGCACTGGAAAACGCCGGTCTACCCATCTGGTCGCGTCCAGGCCCTGGCGGTGGATATGGCTTGGTCCCAGGCGCATCGCTCCCACCGGTACGGTTATCCCCGACGGAAGCGATGGCCTTGTTAGCTGCGGTTGCTGTATCAGCTGATGCGCCGTATGCCGATCTGGCAGCTGCGGCCGCAGGGAAGATCGTTGATGTTCTTGATCCTTGTACGCGAAAACAGGCTGAGCGACTGACTGAGCGGGTGTGGGTCAATCACCCCGCCACATCGTTGAGATCAACCCGTTCTGCGCTGGAGCAAGCTATGACAGACCAGAAGGTGGTTCGGATTCAGTACGTCACCAAAGAGGGGGTTGAAAGCTGCCGCGATGTCGAGCCGATGTTGTTCGCTTCCACCGGCGGGCGTTGGTATCTGATCGCGTGGTGCCGTCTACGATCAGCGGTCCGTTGGTTCGCGCTGTCGCGGGTAAAAAAGGCTGTTGTCACCGGTGAGCCTTGTTCGGGTCACGACATCGAGGAGGTTGGTGTACCGCCAGTCAATGCGCGAAGCGTAAGCCCTCATCACCGGTAAATCATTCCATCAACGTCCCCGTACAATACAGCAATACTGCGGTAGACCATCAGTTATCACGGCGCTATCCGGCCCGTCGCTGGGCGAACGCGATTGGTGCACTAGCAACGCGTCGCACATTTGAAGCGCTGGAAAATCCTAGCCACCGCGTCACGACCGAGACCACGCAAATAATCCACCTGCCTGCAACGTTGTTGTCCCGCCGTTTCCCGTGCTGTGGCGGACGACATTATACCCTTTCGGCTTGCTGGGCGCCACCTTGTTGCCGCTGGTACGCGACGTGCCTGTGGATTGTTTGGGGTTATCCACAGGTTGGTGGGGTGTGTTTGGGAAAACCCTGGGTTTTGTGCTGTTTTGGGGTTATCACTGGTGCTATGGGTTTGTTTCAGCGTCGCACCAAATTGCTTGACACCTCTTTCATCAACATCACTCGCCGGCTTGCCATGCCGCGTGGGTATTGCCGGGCGAGCCGGGAGGTGGAGTGGGGTTCGCGGTATCACCCGCAGCGCCTCGGGTTTGCCGCCCCGATCATGCTGCGGGCACGGGCCCATTTCACCCAAACCCCGAATGTCATTATCGGCGGCTGGGCCGCCGCAGCCTACGCCGGTTTGAAGTATTGGGTGGATGATGCCCACATCACCGTGCATGTGGCCAGTAATTTCCAACGCAGCCACAACGTGTTCGACGCCACCCGCCGCAGACTGCGGCCGGGCACCAGGGTGTGGACACCGGATCAGGAACTGCCCGGCATGCAGGTCGTTGCCCCCGAATACGCCCTGGTGGATTGCCTGATTGATCTGCAGCGCGACCGCCACTCCTGGTGGGTCTACCAGGTGCCCAACCTTGCTAACTGGGAGGTCCGCGCCATCCAGTTGATTGACGCGCTGCGCGCATGCACCACCCTGAACTTTCAGCTGGTGCGTGACATCGCGCGGAATATTTTCAGCGCCCGCCAACTGAAAAAACTGCTGAAGCTGTCCCACTCTGGTGCGCAATCGCCCCCGGAAACCGTACTACGGTTAATTGCCGAGCAGCTTCGCCAACACCTGGAGGTGCAAATCCCGATCTATAACTCCGGTGCGCTAGTCGACGACGGCACACCCCTGCTGACCGTGCTTGATTCCGGCTGGCCAGATATCCGCGTCGGTTTGTTCTACGACGGTGCCCACCACCTCCAACGCAGCCAACGCGACTACGACGCCAAAGTGTTAATCCGGCTACGCGAACTCGGCTGGGAACCACTGCGTATCACCCACGGGCTGCTGCAAAAACCCCGCGAACTCATTACCACCCTGCGCCGCGCCATCCACCGCGCCGAAACCAACACCACACAAACACCAAAACCCGACGCGAATCCGAACGGCTGAATCCTCACGCCGAACCCTAACGGCCGAATCCAAACGACTGAATCCTGACGGCTGAATACTCACGTCGAATCCTCGCGGCGATCGTTCGCTGCACCCCAACAATCTTGGCATGCCCACCACACCCCACAACCGGTACGGTGACGCCCGAAACCCGGCGCACCCCGGCCGTTTTTGTGCTCCGTGCCTGCCCCGCCACTGCCGTCTGCCCGCAGCACCCCGTAGCTGTCCGTAGCTGAAGCGCCCCTTTCCCCGGCCACGTTAAATCTGCCTGTTCGCGCTCCTGCTATGTCACATTTGCCTGGTTGCGCGGGATCTGCCTGATTTTTGGGCCGAGTTTTCCTGGGGAAATGCGGCCGCGACGAATCTGCCTCAGGCAGATCGGTCAGGGCAGGTGAGGCAGGCAGATTCTGCGCGTGAGAATGAGGGCGGACAGTGCGGGGTCCTGTGGAAATGCTGCCAGCTCAGCCTCGATAGATTACGTGCGACCTATCCCGAGTTGCTCGCGCCCCCGCCAAAACAACCGCCCCACCGCGGACAACCGCCCCGCCAACACGCCCCGCAAAACATCCTGCCCAAAACAACCGCCCCCACCAAGAAACTCGCGCCGCTAGGACACGTGCACCGGTCGAATCCCGAACCTGCCCCACGCGGCGTCGGAGGGCAAAACCTCGATAGCAAACACACGTTCGTCTTTCGCAACCTCCCGGAGTGCGTCGCCAGGCGCATACGCCACCACACCCGGAATCGAGTCCGAGCCAAATACGGCCACCCGCGTCGCGCCGTGAACCGGCTCTGGCAGCGGCACCACGACTGTATCCGTGACCCGCGCATTCACCCTCGGCAGCGGTTCCAGAATCCGCGCCGCCTCCGCCGCGCTCAAGGGCTCGGTAAAGGTAATCAGCGCAAAGGCCGGGGCGTCCGCAGCTTCCAGCGTGGCGCGCGCCCGCTGCTGATAGGCTGCGGGAGTTTCGGAATCCATGCCCACGATATCGCCGTTGATATTCATGGGTTTGGACACCCTATCGGAATGCCCAAAGGCGAACACGAGGGCGATAATAGCGGCCGTCGATACGCCGGCCACGGCGAGGCGCGCTTCCATTTAACCCTCGCGCACCACGTCAAGGGCATGTTGCAGGTCCGCGGGATACGGCGAGGTGATCTCCAGATAACGCCCATCCGCCGGATGGTGAAAACCCAATGTCACCGCGTGCAACCACTGCCGCACCAAGCCCAAACGCTGCGACAGCTGCGGGTCCGCACCGTACATCGGATCGCCGCAACATGGGTGATGAAGTGCGGAAAAGTGCACGCGGATCTGGTGCGTGCGCCCCGTCTCGAGGTGCACCTCCAGCAACGAAGCCTCACGAAACGCCTCAATTGTTTTATAGTGCGTCACCGAATGCTTGCCGTCGCTGGTCACGGCGAACCGCCAACCCGCCGACGGGTGCCTGCCAATCGGCGCCTCGATCGTGCCCGTCAGCGGATCCAGATGCCCCTGCACCAGCGCATGGTACGTCTTTTTCACCGTCCGATCACGGAACGCGCGTTTGAGCAGCGTGTAAGCGCGTTCCGACGCCGCGACCACCATCACCCCGGAAGTGCCGACGTCCAAGCGCTGCACGATACCTTTTCGCTCCGGTGGGCCCGAGGTGGAAATCCGGAACCCGGCGGCAGCCAAACCCCCAACCACCGTGGGCCCCTCCCACCCCACGGTCGGGTGCGCGGCCACCCCCACCGGCTTATCCACCACAATGACATCATCGTCCGAATATAGGATGTCCATACCTTCGACGAGCTCCGCCTTGGGCAACAACGGTTCCTTCGGGGCGGGCAGCGTCACATGCAGCCAAGACCCCGCCGCTAATCGAGCAGACTTTCCCACGGCTGCGCCGTCGATCTCCACGTCCCCGGCGGCGGCTAGTTCGGCGGCAACGGTGCGGGAAATGCCTAACAGTTTGGAAAGCGCGGCGTCGACACGCATCCCGTCTAAGCCCTCCGGCACGGGCATTTGGCGCGACTCCCGCATCACGCACGCACCTTTCGTTCTTCCAACATCACACCAATAAGGTAAACCACCACGCCAACCGTGATCGCGCTATCCGCCAGATTAAACACCGCGAAACTGCCCACCGACACAAAATCCACCACATGGCCGAAAAATACGCCGGGCTCGCGGAACAGACGGTCGAAAAGATTGCCGAGCGCGCCGCCCGCAATCATGCCTAGACCAACCGCCTGCCACGAATGCGTAATACGACGCGCATACACCGACACGCCCACCACGAAACCCGCCTGGATCAGCGTAAACAACCACGTCATGCCCTGGCCCATAGAAAACGCAGCACCCGGGTTAAACACCAAAAGGAAGCGAAACCAATCCCCGATCACCGGTTGCGGAACCCCCGGCGTGAGGGTGGCAAGCACCCACGCCTTGGAAAGCTGATCGATCACAGCCACGAGCGGAATGATCGCAAAAACAAGCCTTGCTTTGTGTGTCACGGAATCCATCATTCCTTATCCTGGTGCTGTTTTCCCATTCTGGGCTTCGGTAGGTTGGATCACGTGCATGCTCGAACTCGTATCCTCACTGCGGTTATCGCGGCCCTGCTCCTCACCTCCTGCAGCGACGAAGCGCCCAGCGAACCGCCCATCGCCGTGGAAGCCGACGCCGTGAAAATCTCCCTGGTAGACGGCGGCTCCGGCTCGAAACAGCCCATACGTTTCAAACCCACCGCAACGCCGCAGCAAGCGACGCTGATTATCGACGATGGGTTCCACCAGACAACATCCACCGGGGACGACACCCCCGAAGAAACCCACACCATGAAACTCCCCGTGACGGCGGAGGCGACCGAGCAGCGCAAGGTCACCCTCACAGTGGGGACCCCGACCTACTCCGACACCACCCTCAACGACGAACTAGCAACCGCACAAGGATTCGCAGTGAGCTGGGAAGGGGACGACACCGGGCGCATCCACACATTGGTGTTCTCCGCGCCGGACGAAGCCACCGACACCGCGCGCGCGGCCACGGAACGATTCCTGCAGCACGTGATCAACCTGCCGGTGGTGTTCCCCGGCGAAGACATTGGTACCGGCGCAAAGTGGAAGGTGGAAAGCCGGGTCAGCGGGGCCTCAACATTACTGCAAACAACCACCTACACGGTGAAATCTATCGCGGGCTCCGTGGTAGAGCTCGACGTGCAGGTGGAGCAACGGCCGGCGGTAAGCAAACTATCCATCACGGGAGCCGACGGGCAGCCCACCGGCGACCTCCAGGTGCTGGATTCCACGACGAATTCCAAGGGGACCATCAAGGTGGACCTGAGCAAACCGCTGCCCGAGGGCGACGTGCAATTCACCACCACGGTGGAATACGGCGGCGATTCGGACGTGACGGTGACCCAAAAGGCCACCACCCGCATCCAATTCCAATAGGGCTACTTCACCTTGCAGGTGGAAATGCCGAACACGCGGTACAACGGGCAGACGCCGGTCAGGCCCGTCACGGCCATGACTGCGGAAACACCCCACATGACCTTGGACAGGGTACCCGTGGTTTCGCGGGCGACTGCACCGGTGATCGCAGACAGGACTAGCCGAAGGAAACGGTCAAAAGCACGCTCATTTTTTCTCATGCGACCCAGCCTAGAAAGGCCCGACAGCACACATCCTGCCTTGTGAGGGAGCTCACACTCCAACGGGCCTAGGCCAACAAACCTTTAAGGGTTCGGTGCGGGGGCCTCGGGGGCAGGCGCGGGGGCCTCCGCCGGGGGTACCTCGCCGGGAGCGGGAGCCGGCGCGGCTGGCGGCTCACCGGCCGGTGGTGGGACCGGCGCTGGGACGTCACCCTGGCACATTTGCGGCACCTGCTCCGGGGGCACCGTATTGGTGATCAACGTACAGGCCCATGTCTTGGACAGCTTCCAAGTGTTTTCTTCGTAGATAAACTCCACGTTGTCCGCCACCTGCGGCTCCCGATCGGGCAGCGTGAAATTCACGGTGGCAAGCACGGAATTAGGGGTGTAGCCGGGGAGCACCGGAGGCACTACCTGGAAGTCCGCGCCGGATTCCTGCTTGGAGCGGGTCATGGTTTCAAACAGCTCAGGGGCGGTTTCGCCGCCCTCAACGGTCTTAATCTTGTCTTCTACAGAAGCGTTAGGGTCGGTCGCGATAGCAAGCACAGCGTTAAGGTCTTCAGCAGTGGGTTGCGGGGCGCTCGCGGAGGTGGCGGCGCTAGAAGCCTGCGAGCTGGAAGTTGCGGCCGATGAAGAAGTGGAGGAATCACCCCCAAGGAACGGTATGTTTCCCGGCAATGACCCACACGCGGTGAGCATAAATGCAGCAGCGCCGACTGTAACGGCGGTGTAGATTTTCTTCACGGATAACTCTCCTCTTCGGTGCCTTTGGTTGGGCTGACACCACAATGCGAAACCATGGTACACGGGATGCACATACGATCACAGTAAGCTGTGCCTATGAGCAAAATCGTTGTGATTACTACTGGGGGAACTATTGCCTGCACCACAGGCTCCGATGGTGCCCTCATCCCCACTGTAAGCGGGGAAGCACTTGTACAGCCACTGGTGTCGCGCTTCCCAGGGGTAAGCATTGAGACGCGCGAGCTGACCCGCCTGGACTCCTCCAATATGACGTTCGCGGATATCGATGACATTGTGGTGAGCGTCCACGACGCGCTGCAGGACCCTGAGGTTTCCGGCGTGGTGGTCACCCACGGCACGGATTCCATGGAGGAGACGGCGATCGCTCTTGATTGCTTCCACACGGATTCTCGCCCCGTGGTGTTGACCGGCGCGCAGCGGCCCTTCGACCACCCGGAGAGCGACGGCGCGGAAAACCTGCTCCAGGCGATGATCATTGCGAGCGACCCGTTGGCGCGCGATATGGGCGTGCTCGTCGTGTTCGCCCACGCCGTGATTCCGGCCCGCGGCTGCGTGAAGTGGCATACCACGGATACCTTGGCTTTTGCCACGAACGGCCCCGAGGAGCCGACCCGCCCGGAGCCGATGTTGCCGCACCCCTTAGCGAACATTCGTGTGGACATTATTCCGGCCTTCCCCGGCGCCACCCGCGACCTTGTCGACGCCGCGCTCGCAGGCGGTGCGCAAGGCTTAGTCGTCGAAGGCATGGGCGCCGGCAATGTGGGCCGGGAAGTTGCCATTGCTTTGGGCGAGGCCATGGACCGCGGCATTCCGGTGGTCATTTCCACCCGTGTTCCGCGTGGCGACGTCCATGGCTCCTACGGTGGCACCGGCGGTGGCGCGACGCTCGCGGCTAAGGGCGCCATCGGGTCTACCTATCATCGGGCGGGCCAGGCTCGAGTGCTGTTGGCCGTGGCGATCGCCACCGGGGCACATCCCGCAACCTTGTTCTAACTCCTATTCAATATTGGCGGCGATCCAGTCGTCCCAGTCCAAGCTCTGCAGCGGGTCCGCAGGCTGCAGATCGGGATCGTCGAATGCGAAACTGCGGGTCTTGCCGCGTTCTGTGGTGCGGGTTTCAAAGCGTACGGAAACCACGCCGTGGCCCGCGCCTTGCACCCACCCATGCCCGAATTCGGGGTGCCAAACATCCTGGGTGGCAAACCATTTCGATGGCTCCTCCACCGCCACATCCACAATCGGTGCGGCCTCGCTGCGCACCCCCGCCTCCCAATCGGTATCAAAGGGGATCACCGGGGCTAGGTCGGGAAACAGCAGGTCTTGGTAGACCGGCTCTAAGTTCGAAAACGAGACCCCCACCAGGCGAATCGGGCCGACGTCATCGGGATAGCGCGTCAGGGTTTTTGCGGCGTTGAGCAGGACCGCGGCGTCGTCAGACGCGTACGGCAACGAGGTGGAGCGGCTCTCGGTGTGGAAGTCCGCCATCTTCAGCTTTACCGTTACAGTGCGCGCCCCGCGGCCATCCTTTGCCAACCTTTGCAGCGCGCCATTCGCCGCGCGTTCGATAGCTTGTTCAACTCCCGCGCGGGTGGTTAGGTCCTGCGGGTAGGTGTGCTCGCTGGACACCTGCTTCGCCTCCGCCCGCGGCGCCAACAGCCGCTCGTCGCGCCCCTGAGCGAGCTCCCATAACGCCACGCCTAGCTGCCCCAACAACAGTTCGACATCTTTCCTGGTCAGCGCGGCAAATTCCGCGATGGTTCGCACACCGATTCGTTGCAACTTTGCCTCCGTCACCGCCCCAATCCCCCACAGCTTGCGCACCGGCATCGGCCCTAGGATCGCCTGCTGCTCAGAGGCCGGGATCACGTACACGCCATCCGGCTTCGCCAAACCCGAACCAATTTTCGCATATTGCTTGCCCGAGCCCGCGCCGATCGAGCTGGGCAGCCCGGTCTCCTCGAAAATTTTTGCGCGCAGCGAGTTCGACCAATCCCGCACTTCATCAGGGCTCGCGCCCGCTAATTCCGGCGGCTCGAGAAACGCCTCATCGACGCCAAGCTGCTCCACCATGCCGCCGCGCTCGTGCACCAGATCAAACACTCGTTTGGATGCCGCGCTGTACACCGAAAACCTCGGCAGCACTACCACCGCGCGAAACCCCACCATCATCCGGGCCCGCTGCATCGGCATGGCCGAACGCGCCCCGAAGGCGCGAGCCTCATAGGATGCGCCGGCCACCACCCCCCTGCCGGAAGGCCCGCCTACCAGCACCGGTCGGCCGCGCAAGGTGGGTCGGGTCAGCTGCTCACAGGATGCGAAAAACGCATCCATATCTATGTGCAGAACCCACCGTTGCATAGCACTAGGGTAAAGGACCGGCCCCGACAGTTCCGCCTTACCTGCCCGCGCCGGCGGCGATAACTTAATCCAATAGATATTTTCCAAGGAATGTGTAACGCGTCGGCCGGGCCCGCTGCGCACGGAAAAGGCGCGAAACTGCGCGGGTGGCGGGGGTAGCGAAACTGAGTTTTTTCAACGTAAACCTTGCAGCAGCTGAGCTTCATCTAATAATCTGATGTGAGTTATAACGAAACTTAATAAAACGCTTGACGGTTACGTATTGTTCCACTCTACTAAGCATATTCAGTTTACTTCAATGAAATCTATCAGTTCCTACTAGTTCGAGGTCAATGGAACCTCCTTAGCACCCGCCGAAAGAAATGACGCTTACCGAATACAAAACAAGAGAGACGAGATCCGATACCCGCTCCCGCACCAAGCGCAGTGAGCGGCCGAAAAATGTTGTCTTGTGCACAGATATCGTCACCATTAGCGCATCGATCTCGCTCAGCATAGCGCTGGGTAACCACCACATTCCGCTCGCTAAAATGGGCGGGATTCACGCCCGAGAATGCTTTATCATCGGCCTTGTCGCAGCCAGTTGGATAGCCGCCATTTGGCTTAAAAAAGGATACGAATTCCACTCCTACGTCCAACATATGTCGGGCGTAAGAATCGTGATCACGTCATCATTATTCGTGGCGGGTACTTTTGCAATAATTAGTGCAATATTTGACATAGAATTTATCCACCGTTACCTGCTATTCTCTTTTGTCGTCGGCATCGCCGTCATGAGCTTAACCCGGCTGCTCGCCGCCTGGATATGCCGCCGCGCATATCGCTCCCAGCCTTCCCGAATCCTATTTGTTGGCCGCACCGAAGACATTCTCGATGTGCTCGGAACCGACTTTGAAGTGCGCTTTCCTTACCATCAGGTCGCCGCGTTCTCCATCATGGACCCCGAAAATCAGCGCCTCCTGCCACCGGTCAAGGAGTGCCACGTCGTATCCTACGTATCCAATCTGGACGTTGCACAGACAGCTCAGCAATTCGATTGCGACACCGTCTGGGTCGCCTCCGTCACGCACTTTGGCCACAAAAATCTTCGCCGCCTAGCGTGGGATCTCCGCTCACTGAACACGAATCTGTACCTAGAGCCGATGATCGAGGACGTGGCAGAAACCCGACTCCACCAACTCGCAATCGGCCCACGCACCGTACTTTCCTTGGATCATCCACGGATTCGCGCCGCCAATGGCTGGTTTAAGCGGGCATTTGATATCGGGTTTTCCGTCGCCTGCTTAATCCTTGCAGCACCCATCATGATCCTCACCGCAATTGCCATAAAGTTTGAGGACAACGGACCGGTGCTCTACAAAAGCGAACGCATCGGACGCAAAGGTCAACCCTATTACGTCTGGAAATTCCGAAGCATGTGCCTCAACGCGGAAGATCGTGTGCAAGAGCTCATTGCCCAGACCGGTGGAACCTCGCTGCTATTCAAAATGAAGGACGATCCTCGCGTCACCCGCGTAGGTAAATTCATTCGCAAATATAGTATCGACGAACTCCCCCAGCTCTTTAATACCCTGAACGGTACCATGAGCCTGGTCGGCCCCCGCCCACAGGTTCAGCGCGAAGTCGATGAATACGACAATGACATGTTCATGCGCCTCGAAGTACCACCCGGCATCACCGGATTGTGGCAAGTCAGTGGTCGCAGCAATCTGAGCCCCGAGCTAGCCCAAGCCCTCGACCTTTATTACGTTGACAACTGGTCCTTCGGCCTCGATCTGCGAATCCTGTTGGCCACGATCAAAGCCGTGCTCAAACCCGAAGGCGCATACTGAAACCCTAAAAACCGCAACCAGCCACACCGACCCGTCCCAATTCCCATGCGGCAACAGACCCATCGGTGGCGAGGAGCACAAATCGGCCCGTCTTAGGGCTATCGGCTCGCCGCAGGAATTGGTTGTGTGCTGCGCATGAAGTTTTTTACACACGAAAGCCGGATTCTGTGTAATTTTCATCATCTGGGGCCCGCTGGGGCCGCCACCGCGATATGTTTTACACAGATTTCGGGATTTTGATGTAAAAAATATCGGTAGACACCGTTCAACTCTCGCCATCGCAATAGATTGTCCACGACTAATCTGGTCACCTTTTCGTCACAGTGACGTAATTCGACCATGCTCCATATTGGGCGGTTGAATTGAGGCCCGCAGCGACGTTATTATACTTGGGCACAAAATGGTGGCAAGCTACGTTTCCAAGAATGCAATTTGGCTTCGACTCCGGCACCGCCGCTCCCGCAAATCTAGTTACGCATACATATTCATTACTGTCGATTGCTTGCCCATCGTTTGCCGGAGCCCGAACGCCCGCGCCCCTTCCCTGGTGTATGTCCATATTCTGGCGGCCCATTGGAAAGCTAAGGTGTCAATGAGCTGCAGGAATGGGTTGTGTGCTGCGCATGAAGTTTTTTACACACGAATCGGCGATTCTGTGTAATTTTCATCATCCGGGGCTCGCTGGGGCCGCCAGCGCGATATTTTTTACACAGATTTTTGGATTTTGGTGTAAAAAATATCGGTAGACACCGTTCAACTCCCGGTCCGGCAATGGGTTGCACGCAACCAACCGTGCCTCCTTTTCGTCACAGTGACGTAATTCGGCCATGCCCTCATATAGGGCGGTTGATTTGAAGCCCACAGCAGGCAATTAACTATGGGGCGCAAAATAGTAGCAAGCTACATTTCCCAAGGTGCGATCCGGCTCGACCCCGCAAACCTGCCCCGCAAACCCATCCAGCTCGACCCCGCAAACCCGCCGCGCAAACCCATCCGGCTCGACCCCGCAAACCCGCCCCACTAACCCATCCCCGCCCAGATCATTCTTGGCCCCACGTCCGGCCGAGCAGGCCTTCGAGCCGTCCGAGCATGATATTGAAGCGCAAGTTGGCGTTGTGCCATTCGCCACGCGCGGCACATCGGGCGGCACGCCCTGCCGGCCCCAACAGGCCCTGGAATTGCTGGGATTTCGGGCACCATTTCCGCATGACACGGCCGGTTCCGCGGGCGTATCGCCGATGTTTGGAGATCGGAAAGTCGGTACTGCGATACGCCGCAGCAGTGACCACAAAATCGGGGTCATACAACACGGGCCCATACCGCATGCACCGGAAGATCAGATCCGTTCCCTCCCCGGATTGCCAGGGGGTAGCGCTCCCCGTGCCCAGCGTTTCGTCGAAAAGGCCGACGGCGCGCAGGGCGTCGCTACGAAAAAACATTGCGGACTCGACGGTGTGCGTCCACGCAGTGCGAAGATCAATGGTAAACCTCATTGGCGCGTAGCTGGCAATCCGGGAGCTGCGGTACCGGCCGGCGATGGCGCTGGCGTTGCCGAATTCTTCGATGCGGCCGATGGGCGAGTCCACGATCACGGAGTCGTCATCGAGTGTGCAGATCCAGTCGACGTCGCCGAGGATCGCCGCGATGGCCCCGTTGCGCGCGGATGACACGCCACGCGGAAAGGTTCGTGTTGTGCGCCGCAGGATCGGAAATAACCCCTGGCGTTCCTCGCACACCCTAGCTATTTCATCGCTTTCGGATTGGTCGTTCACGGCCACGGCATAGGGCGGCAGCCGCAACCCCGCCAACGATTCGAGGATATTCGGCAGGTTCTTGCGCCGCCCCTGGGTCGGAATCACCACCCCAAACGTTTGTTCCATTACGCGGCCTCCTGTTTGCGCGCCGTCACCAGCACCAATGCGCTCAAGCCGATAAACAGCATGAGGTAGGTGATCATTTCTCCCATCAGCGCTCCCCACGCGCCATAGAGGTAAGCGCCGAGCGGACCGATCACAATGCCGAGCGTAACAACAATGATGCGCAGCCGCGTGGCAGTCCAGGTCACCCCCTGCGCGCGCAAGAAAATAGTGGGGATCGTGGAGCAGCTAGCGCTCACCCGGTGCAGGATCGTGGGCAGCAACACCGGGACGATCGCCAAGAAATTCGAACCGAAGATCGCCACGGTAAGCCAGCTCGGTGCCACCCAGATGCACACGCCGAACGCGACGATCACCGTGGACACCGCCGCCACCATCAGGCAAAATACGCGCAGCAGCGTCCTGCGTTGTTTAAGCAGTTCCGGCGAGAGTTCCCGCAATACGGTGCTGCGCATGAAATTATTGATCAGCCCCGTCACGCCCATAATGGTCAGCGCCGTGCGAAAAATGGAAATTTGTTCGCTATCGGTCACGATCGCCATCACGGACAGCACCGCCACACCCGCCAGCGCCCCGAGCGCGGCTTCCGCAACAAAGGCGGAGCTGCGGGCAAAGTTCACGCGCAGCCAATTCCAGGTAGTTCGCGTATCGACGCCGCGTATTCCCAACCGAAGCGCCAACGCCCCCGCGCACACCCCACAGGCCGCACCCCAGGCGATAAGGAATACCACCGGCGATTGTGTGTAGCTTCCGGCGATGATATAGGCGCTGATTGTGATGATAAAAACGGCCGCATCGGTGGCCAGGAGCAGGGTGCTGCGTTTCATGGAGATCGTGCAATAGCGCACGACGTCGAGGAAGCAGACGGGCAGGCAGACGAATGCGGTGGTGATGAGCACGGCTCGGTATTCGGCCCAAAACGCCCCGGCCACGAGGCAGGCGGCGGATCCGATGGCGGTGGCTAGGACCGCCGCGCTCACCGCGGAATCGAAAGTCTTTTTGGCCACCTTGCCGCGGGTGGAGAGCACCACGATGGTTTCGCCGCAGAGGGCCCGGACGAGGCTTAACACGATCTGGCAGAGGGCCACGCCGAACACAAAATGGCCGTGCACGCCGAGGTCGAGAAAGCGCGCGGTGAGGATAACGATAACAAAGGTGGTCAGGCTACTGAACACCTGTGCGAGAAAACCGGCGAAGGCGTTGCTGAATGAGAGGACGCGTGCCACGTAGCTCATTGTTGCGATACGCTCGCCTGCAGGATTTCGATCATTTCGGCGTGACATCGCTCTAGATAATCGCACCGCTCCCGAACTTTTTTGCGATACTCGGCGCGGGCGGTTTCATCGGTGAGCAGCGTTTTTACCTGCTCAAGCACACATTCGGGATCAAAGGTGTTCACGTTGTGCACCCAGGGGGACAATCCGGCGTCTTCAAACGCCGCGAAGCCCTTGCGCTCGTAGGCAAGATGGATCACATAATGCCCCGCCTGCAACGCCATCAGGGCCGCGTGCAGACGCACCGCCACCACCACTCGAGCGGGGTATTCGGGCCCCTGGCGTAAGTATTCCGCGGGGGTGATTTCCGCCGCGCCGGTCAGCGAGCGCTGCACCTCGGTATCGTTATTGCCGCCCACCGCGCTTTGGATAAAGCCCACCACGGGGATATCACTTTGGCGCAGCCGGGCATACAATTCCCGCACGCCGGGCGGCAGCGATCCGTGCACCGCGCGCGCCGTAAACACCACCGTATCGTCCACATCCACCTCGGAAAAACCACGCACTGCCTGGGTAAATTCGGGTGAAGTCAAGGCCAGGTCCGGCAGGCGCACGCAGTTGGATTGGCGGATTTCGGCTAGGGAGCGGGCGTCGCGAAGCATGTAGCTGGTGATGCGCCCCACGAGGTAGCGGAACAGATACGCCGAGCCGCAACGAAACGGGCCAATGCTTTGCGGAAGGTACACACTGGGGGTACGCGCGGCCCCGGCGGCGAAGATTTGCGGGCCCATGACAAGCAGCGTTTTCGCCATCTCCACGGGGTGCCCGGCGCGCAGGCAACCGCCGCCGACGCCGACGATAAGGTCGTAGCTGTTGAGGCGTCGCAACACGCGCAGGTACTCTCGGTTCCACCCGCTGCGACCGGGCTTGGCGCAATACACGGGGATGCCGAGATAGGAAAAGCTTTCGGGATAGGATGCGACCATTTCAAGCTGGACATCGGCGCCGAAGGCTTCGCGCAGGAGTGCGATTGAGCGGTCGACAAGCAAGCCGTCGCCGCGGTTGTGGGCGCTGTACGCATGAAGCACAAGCACTTTCGGACTCATCGCTGAATCAACTCCTCGTACAGGCGGTGATGCGCCGCCACGCTCTTGTCCCAACTGAATTGCTCGGCCCAGTGCCGCCCCGGCGTGACCACATCGCGCAACCAGGCGTCGTCGCCAAAGTACCTCGTCAACGCCGTTTCGATGGCGCTGGCACCCACATCCTCGATATGCCCGGCGGGGCCCGCGACATCCCGCAACGAACCCCGGCGCGTGGCCAAGACCGGAGCCCCCGCCGCCATCGCCTCCAATACGGGGAAACCGAATCCCTCGTACAAACTCGGGAAAATAAAGGCGCGGCAATGTTGCAGCAAATACACTCTGTCTTGATCCGAAACGAAACCGAGGCGGACGGTATTCGGGCTTTCCGCAATGCGCTGTTCAATTCCTTCGGCGTTCCAGGCGGTGCGGCCCGCCACCACGAGGGGGATTTCCAGGTGGTCCACGGCGTTGACGAGTTGGATAAGGTTCTTGCGCGGTTCCACATTGCCGAGGTACAACAGGTATTCGCTTGGCAGCTGTTCGCGCACCTCGCTGGTGCATACCGTCGGCGTGGCAAATTGCGCGATATCAATGCCGTGGGGAATCACGTGGATGCGCGCGGCGTCGAGGCCGAATACCTCCTGCAGGGTTTCGCTACTAGATTCGGATACGGTGATAAGCGCGTCGGTGCATCGGATCGCCGCACGCACCCTGGTGCGCCACGTCGCCTCCTGCAGCGGATTGCGCACGCCCTGCGCCACCGCGCTGGCAACCCCATGCACCGTTACCACCGACGGGCGCCGCACCGGCACCAGGGGGCCCGTGTCCGCGCTATAGTGCACCAGCTCGCCTGCCTTGGGTTTTGCCAATGCGGAGCGTTGTTCCAAAAGCGCTGTGATCGCCGCCTTGGAATGGTAGGGCAAGGTGGCCACCTGCCATCCGTAGCTTGTGATGCCGGATGCGATCGCCCGGGTGTAGGTGGTGTTGCCGCCCACATTGCGTTCTAAAATGCGCCCTGGATAAAAGACCTTTTTCATGGCTGTTCCTCAACGAGTTCGTAATACTGTTTCATCGCGATGTGGTACCTGTGTCCCGCCGGCAGCTGGTGATGGCGCCGCGCCTTTTCCTGCGGGGGCGCCTCGCGCGGGGGTGTGCTCCCCGCCGCCTTCCAAAGATCGAACACAAGCCACAGCACCAGCAGGCCCAAAAACATGGGCACGCTGCGCCCCAAGGTGAGATAGGAAATCCGCGGCAATTCCATAAACGCGAAGCACAAAATAGGCACGATGAGCAAGGACAATAAATGCCCTCGCGCGGCCTGCCGGAATAGCACGGTGGTAAGGAACGCCAATACAAAGAACACCACTATGACCGTGGTCAATGAAAGTTCGCCGACGAGCGGAAATACGGTTCCGATATTGGTCAAGGTGGGGTTTGCGGAGGTTTCCAATTGCAGCGCCCACCATTGGTCGAACGAAGTTCCGTCTACGGTATCCACCCCGAACGGCTCCCCGGGGAAATTGTAGAAGGCGTAAAACGCGGTGTGCTGTATGCCCTTTTCGTTGGCGATGCGGCCGTAAAGCGCGCCGTTATTCGTGGCGGTGGCGTAATAGGAGATAAACCGGCTGGCAATATAGCCCACGAACGTTTGGTCGGTCTCCTGGCGGACAAAGGCCCACGAGCGAAAATATTCGCCAAGCGCAAAGAGCCCGAAGACCACCGCCACGGCCACCACGGGGAACACGCGGATGACCATGCGGCGCGCATAAGGCCACCGCACGCGGGCCGGCAGCAGGGCCACCGTCAGGATGATGGCGGGCACGGCCACCTCCAAAAACGCGATGCGTTCCGCATAGAACAGGAAGCGCACCAGGGAAAGCAGCAGCACCGTGATAATCAGGATCGTGGCCCGCTTGCCCGTCAGCCGGGAGCGGACGATGCCCAGCACCGCCACCAAGGTGCCGCATTGCGTAAAGGTGGTCACGCCCGCGGTGGGCTGGGCGTTTTTCTTTAGCTCGGAGATCGCCCCGGGGTCGCCCTGCACCACGGCCTGCAACGTGCTGATGGTCAATCCGCTCTGCACCGCCTTGGCGATCCACAGCGCATAGCCCGCCACGGTAAGCGCAAAAAACGCGTACAAAAATACGGTGACAATGCGGGTGCGCAGGAAGCGTTGGGTCTGTTCCAGATACGGGGCCGTGGCGGCGGGGCGCATGACCACGCAGCGGCCAACGATGCCGCCGCACACCGCGGCCACCAGGATGCCCACCACGATGGGGCCGTCGGCCGGGGTGACGTGCTGGGCGGTCTTCCACATTTCGTATTGGCTCGGCCCAACGAACAACACCACGTATGCCACCACGCACAGGCTGATCAACATCAATACCATCGGATTGGCCCACCAGGGGAATTGGATCCGCTGGTGCTCGGCCACGGGCAGCTTAGGCATCTTCGGACCCCCTGCGTAGCTGCGGCAGCCGCGCGCTGACCACCACCACGGTGAATCCTATAATCATGCCGAGGACGGTGCCGGACACCGGCCAATCCGCACCCACTCCGGCGTAATAGGCGGTTATGCCCGCCGGTTCCGTGGGCGCGATGCCGGTGTCTAGGTACACGGACCCGCGGTGCTGGTCCAGGTATTGCTGCATGGTGACAAAGACACGCACCGCCACCACGGAGCTAATCCGGGGGTCCTTGGACGTGACCCGCAGCGTGATGGTCCGCGCGGCGCGGGTGGCGGTGCTGGTCACCTCGAAGGAGTCCTCGGCCACCCCGGAATTGGCCACCAACAGCCGCTGGAAGTCCGGGGACTCCACCGCGCCACCCAAAAACACCGTGTCATCGCGGGTTTTTCCAAGGGCGATCAGGCGCTGGTGCTCATCGGGATCCTCGATGCGCGGATTGGTCACCAGGATTTTCGTATCCACCACATAGGTGATGTCCCGGGTGCGCAGATACGATTGCCCGATTTCCCACCCGGTAAGCGCGAACACCGGAATGCACAACCAGGCCACCAGCCGCACGGCGATGCGCTGCCACCGGGCGCTACCAAAATCATTGTTCCACCAGCTAAGCAGCGCCTTAAGGCGCGCCGGCCGCCGCAAAGCTTCGCGTAATTTCATAAGGCGGTAGCGAGTTCGTACGCGCGGATCAGCGCTTGTCGCTGGTTTTCAAAGGTATGTTCCGCCAAGAGCGGGTCCCAATACCAAGCCAATGGCTCGTTCAGGTCGAGTTGGGCGAGCACTTTCGCGGCGGCCTGGTCCGCGTCGTCGAAACGCGCGCACGTGGGGCACTCGCGCAGCGGAGCAATATCGGCGACGATGGTGGGCACACGGGCGGTAATTGCCTCAAGGATCACCATGGGGAAGCCGTCCCAGCGGGAGGTGTACAGGAGCATGGACAACGCCGTGATGCGCCGCTGCAATTCCTCGCTGCTCAGCCAGCCCGTCACGTGGACGCCGGCGGCGGTAAGGCGGATGCGCTGCTCCTCGTCGCCGTCGCCGATCCATTCGAATTCGACGTCGGCGCGCTGTTCGCGAACGCGCCGCACAATGCTAAGGAAACGCTCAGGATCGCGGTATTCATTGATGCGCCCCACCATGCCAACCACCTTGCGCCCCGCACACGCTTGCCATTCGTATCGACGCGCCGGGTGGTCCAGCGGCAACGCATTCGGCACCGTGACCACGGGGACCCGGCCGTTCAAACGTGCAAGCAGGTCGCGCTCGTGCACGGAACAGGCTGCAAACACATCGGTATTCATGGAAAGCAGCTTTTCCACGGCATGCAAAAGCGCCCGTTTGGGCGGCGAGAAATCCGGACGTCCGTACGAAATCGCGTGTGGGGTATACACCACGGGAACCTCCGAACCCAGCGCCCCCAGCCGCGCATACACCCCAGCGTACGAGGAGTGTGCGTGCAGGACATCGGGCCGCAATTCGTGCAATTGTTTGGCCACGGCACGGATCGCCCGCGCGTGGTTATGCGGCAGCTGAATGAATTGTTTGCTCCCCGCCACGGTGCGCATGGCAAGGTTGTGCCCGCGCCGAGAATTTCCAAGCACAATGTGCTCCAGGTTCGGTGTCGCCTTCACGTAGCCTTCCAGGGCGGTCAGAACGCCTCCGGCGAGGCATTCCGCCACATGTAAAACCCGCATGTTTTCCTTCCGTGTCGCCGCCACGCCGTCATCTTGCGCGCAATACTGCATAGTAAAACTAAATGGGCTTCTAAAGGAAATCTAATAGATGCTTATTAAGTTGTGAACATGACACGGCCGAAAAAGCAGTTTTCTCAGGAAAACGCATATACATTCAGTAGCAGCAGGCAAGGAAACGGGCGCGAAAGAGTCGCATATATCACAATCGCTACCGCCCCCGAATGCGTCATTGCTTGCGCAGCGCCACCGCGGCGACCACCGCGCCGATGCCCACCATCTCCGCCACGCTCAGCACCTGGCCGAGCGCCACCGCCCCCAGCAGCGCGGCCGTCAACGGCAGCAGGGCGAGCAGCACCGCGAAATAATCGGGGCTGGTGATGCGCAGGATCACCTGGTCCAAGCTGTATGGGATCACCGCGCTCAGCAGGCCGAGGCCCGCGGCAAGCGCGAGGAGCTGCCACGTGGCCATGCCCACGCCGTGCTGCGGCCAGGCGAGCACGGCCAGCGGGATGGCCAGCACGCCGGCCCAGCAGAAGCTCACGGCCAGGCTGTTTTTCGAACGTTCTTTTGCCACGCGGGCGCCCACCACGATATAGAGGGCCCACAGCGCGGCGGCGAGCAGGGCGAACAAAACCCCGTAGGCGCTTGCGGACCATTGCGCCCCCGACAGCACCAGCACCCCGCCGCCCGCAAGCACCAGCGCCAACCAATCGCGCACGCTACGGCTCCCCCACGCGGCCACGGCAATGGGGCCCAAAAATTCGATCGCCACGGCAGTGCCTAGGGGCAGTTCCGAAATCGCCTCGTAGAAGGCCATGTTCATACCGAGCGTGACCACGCCGAAAACCGCAGCTACAGCGCCCGCGCGCCCGAAAAACTCGGCGATCTTTGGGCGGCGCAGCACCAGCAAGAGCAGGCCGGCGGCGGCGATGCGCAGCCAAGCCACCACCGACGGCGGCAGCACATCGAACAAACCTACGGCTACCGCAGCGCCGGCGTACATGGACAGCCCGGACACCACCATCAGCACCGGCGCGGCGAAACGTTGACCCATAGCGTCCCAGTGTAACTTCCCGCTTAGCGACGCCGCGCCCTTACGGCACCTCTAAATCGCCGACGAACAGCGTGACGAACTTCTTATCGAACACGACGGGATACCCCATAAACCCACCGGCATTGGTCTGGCTGGCAATCACCGCGGCCTTCAGCTGCCGCGGCGAACCCGTAAAGTACATTTCCGTGCCCGGATCGGGCTCCACCTCTTCCCCCTCGCAATAGCGCAGCACCTCGCGGTAGGTGTTCGGGCCCACGTGATCGAAGTAGAACGTGGATTCGTAGCCGCCGGTAAAACACTGCCGCGCGGGATCGAACACAAATACGCCGTCGGTGAATTCCTGCCCGGCGCGGGCATCCAATTCCTCCGTGGTAAGCGTATCCGGGATATCCAATTCGATATCTTCGCCCGCGCGCGCGGTACCGCTGAACCGGCCCGCGCACACATGGGCCTTGCCGCTCAGCTGCGCATAGCCGAACACCTGCGCCCCGCCTTCCACGGCGGCCAGGCCGGAAACCCATGCGTGCCCAAATATGCGGGCGCTGCCCAGCACCTGCGATTGCCCGAAGGCGCGCGCATTTTCGAACACTTGCGCGTCTTCGTGGATCCAGGATTGGCCGGCAACCTGAGCATTGCCAAATACCTGCGATTGCCCGGATACCCAGGCCTGTTCCGTCACGGTGGCGTGCGTAAACACGCCGGCCATGCCGCCCACGCGGGCCCGCCCCTGCACCGAAGCGCAACCGAACAATCGCGCGTGGTCGCCGACCCAGCACTCGCCGAACACCCGGGCGTTTTCAAAGACGCGCGCGTCGCCCGCCACGGTGCACGGATTGGGGCCGGATCGCCACACCGTCGCATTACCGAACACCTGCGCGGAATCCGTGATGTCCCCGGACACCATGGCATGGCCAAACACCTTGGCGGTGCCGGATACCTTCGAGCGCCCGCGCACCTGGGCATGCTCGTACACCTCGGCCTCCCCACACACCACGGCCTCGTCGGTGATGGTGGCATCGCCGTACACTTTCGCATCGTCGGCGACCCACGCGTCGTCGGAAAGGTTTTCGTGCTGCTCCACCCAACCCCCGAGCACGCCGGGGAGCACGCCACAATGCCGCAAGAATTTCAGGGCCCGAATGCGGCGCAAGGTCCGTCCACGGTATTCGCAAGTTTCGCCAGTCAATTCAAAATGCGCCATCGTTGATTCCAATCTCCAACGTCTCTCCACTGCGCGGCCACAGACGCAAAGCCACCCGTGCCGTTCCCCCAAACTACCGCCCTTGCCTGCGGTGTGGCGCGACCGCTACCCCCAGCCCTCCCGAACCCCGGGCCGCGTGTATGCGGTGCCCGGGGCCAATGCGAACTACTCGGCTGCCACTTTTGCCAACGTGGCAGTGACGCCTTCGATGATATCCAGACCCGCGATGGATTCGTCCGTGATTGCGAAGGAAGTGGCCAGCACCTCGCCCGCGATATAGTCCTGGTGGCGCTGCGCCCACGCCACCTTATCCGCAGGCACGCTCACCGTGACGGTAATGCGGTCCGAAACCTCAAAGCCGGATTGCTTGCGGGCGTCCTGCAGGCCGCGGATCAGGTCCGCCGCCCACCCCTCGGCCTCGAGGGCTACGGTGACATTACGATCGACGAGCACAAGCCCGTCCACACCTTCGATTTGCGCGGTGCATTCGGGGTCCGCCACCACGAGGCGCTCGGTGAATTCGCCTTCCTGCAGTTCGATACCATCGGCGATTACCGCGGCGTCGACACGCTGATAATCGCCGGCCTTAACCGCGCGGATGGCGCGCTGCACGTCCTTGCCCAGGCGCGGCCCGGCCACCCGCGCATTCACCACCACTTCGAAGTGCCCGATGGCGTCAACATCGTCGGTAAGCACCACTTCCTTGACATTGACCTCCTCCTTGATGATGTACGCGAACGGCTCCAGGCGCGCGGACTCCGGCAGCGCCACCGTCAGCTTCGGCAGCGGCAGGCGATTGCGCAATTTGTTCGCCTTGCGTATCGACGACGCGGCGGAACAGACACTGCGCACCTCGTCCATCGTGCGCACCAAGGCATCGTCCGCCGGGAACTCGGAGGCCTTCGGGTAATCGGCCAAGTGTACGGAACGCTCGCCGGTGAGCCCGCGCCAGATCACCTCCGTGGCCATGGGCAATAGCGGCGCCGCCACGCGGGTCAGGGTTTCCAACACCGTGAACAGGGTGTCGAATGCCTCGGGGTATTCCTCGTCGCCGGCCCAGAAGCGATCGCGGGAACGGCGCACATACCAGTTGGTGAGCGCGTCGCAGAACCAGCGCACCTCGTCGCACGCACGGGCGATATCGGAGGCGTCCAAAGCCTCTTGGCACGCCGCCACAAGGTTGTGGAGCTTGGCCAAAATATAGCGGTCGAGCACATTGGTGGAGGCGGTGGACCACCGCGCGGGCTTGCCGGAATACAGCTGCAGGAAGGTGTATGCGTTCCACATGGGCAGCAACGCCTGGCGCACGCCTTCCCGGATGCCCTGCTCGGTGACAATCAGGTTGCCGCCGCGCAGGATGGGGCTGGACATAAGGAACCAGCGCATCGCGTCGGAACCGTCGCGTTCGAACACTTCATTGACGTTCGGGTAGTTGCCCTTGGACTTGGACATCTTCAGCCCGTCATCGCCGAGAACGATACCGTGTGCGACGACCTTCTTATAGGACGGGCAATCGAAAAGCGCGGTGGCCAGCACGTGCATGGTGTAGAACCAGCCGCGGGATTGGCCCGAGTATTCCACGATGAAATCCGCCTGGTTGTGGGTATCGAACCAGTCTTTGTTTTCGAACGGGTAATGCTTCTGCGCAAAGGTCATGGAACCGGACTCGAACCAGCAGTCCAGCACCTCGGGGACACGGCGCATCATGGACTTTCCGGTCGGGTCGTCCGGATTCGGGCGCACCAGCTCATCGATATAGGGGCGGTGCAGCGAGGTGGGACGAACGCCGAAATCGCGCTCCAGTTCGTCCAGCGAACCGTATACGTCTACGCGCGGGTACTCCTCGGAATCGGAGACCCAGACCGGGATCGGGGAACCCCAATAACGGTTGCGGGAAATGTTCCAGTCGCGCGCACCCTCCAGCCACTTGCCGAACTGCCCGTCGCGCATATGTGCGGGCATCCATTCGATCTGCTCGTGGTTGAGCTCCACCATGCGGTCGCGGAACTTGGTCACGGCGACGAACCACGAGGGCAGCGCCATATAGATCAAGGGTTGCCCAGAGCGCCAGGAGTGCGGGTAGGAGTGCTCGATGGTCTCGTGGCGCAGGACGCGGCGTGCCGCCTTGAGATCGCGGATGATGTTCTTGTTCGCATCGAAGACCAGCTGGCCCTCGTAGTCTGGGACCAGCGAGGTGAATTTGCCGTCCATGTCCACGGGGATAACAAGTTCGATATCCTCGGCGGCGCAGGTGTTTAAGTCGTCCTCACCGAAGGCGGGTGCCTGGTGGACGATGCCGGTGCCGTCCTCGGTGGTGACATAGTCCGCGGCAAGCACGCGGAATGCATTGGGGTGGTCGCGGAAGAATCCGAACACCGGTTCGTAGGTTAGGCCGACGAGGTCTGCGCCCTTATGGGTGGATAGCACCTCGTACTCGCCGAGCTCCTTGGCGTAGCCGCCGACGAGGTTTTCGGCCACCAAGAACCGTTCGCCAACAAATTCGGATAGCCCGCCGGGGCCGGCCTTGACCACCGCATAGGACACCGCCGGGTTCACGGCCAGCGCAAGGTTGGACGGCAGGGTCCACGGGGTGGTCGTCCACGCTAGGGCGTTTACCCCGATAAACTCCTCCGGCCCGCCGGTGATGGGCATGGTAACGGTGAGCGCGGGGTCTTGGCGCATCTTGTAGGAATCGTCGAGGCGGGTTTCCTGATTAGACAGCGGCGTGTGCTCTGCCCACGAGTACGGCAGCACGCGAAAACCCTGGTAGATCAGGCCCTTGTCGTACAGGGTTTTAAACGCCCACATAACGGATTGCATGAACCCGAGGTCCATGGTCTTGTAGCCGTTTTCGAAGTCCACCCAGCGGGCTTGGCGGGTGACGTAGTTCTTCCACTCCTCGGTGTATTCGAGGACCGACTTGGCGCAATATTCATTGAACTTTTCCAGGCCCATGGCCTCGATCTCGCCCTTGTCCTTGATGCCGAGTTGCTTTTCGGCCTCCAGTTCCGCAGGCAGACCATGGCAATCCCAACCGAACACACGGGCTACCTTCTTGCCGCGCATGGTTTGGTACCGGGGAATGATGTCTTTGACATATCCGGTGAGCAAGTGGCCGTAGTGCGGCAGGCCGTTCGCAAAAGGCGGACCGTCGTAGAACACGAATTCCGGTGCGCCATCGCGCGCATCGATGGAGGCCTGGAAGGTTTTATCCGCCTCCCAAAACTCGAGGACGCGCTGTTCCATGTCTGGGAACCGGCTGGAACCCCCCGTAAGATCGACGCGGGGGTACACGCCACCAACTGCCATTTTGTTCGTCTCCTTGCAAAAAGTTCTGTCACTTATTGCTGGGACGCACCAAAAAGCGCGCGGTACCACCCGGCTTGAGTGTGTGCAAAACACTCCACTTCGTTTAAGGGTCTATCACGGTCCCACCCGTCCGGTTCTACTGAGCACACCCTCGTGCCGTTCTTCCGAAAGCTCCCCGGTGATTGCCGGATCATCGCCACTTCCGCACACTAGCTTAACGCCTAGTGCGAATCACATCCCAAATCCACAGGACAAAGCCTATTCCGGCGACCAAAATCAGCAGATACGACCAGATGTCGGATTCTGCCTGCACTGCTATGACCAGCAGCACCAGCGCGACCAGTGCGACCAGCACTGCGGCTATGAGCACCCCATTCTCCTTTCGCGCGGAAAGGCCCTACAGCGCTTGCTGAAGGGCCGGGTCGCGTCGCGACTAGTTATCGTCGGCACCGTGCGGTGCCGCAGTGCCTCGAGTAGATAGCTCTTCGAGCTGGCTTTCGAGGTAGGTCTTGAGGCGAGTACGGTACTCGCGTTCGAAGGTACGCAGCTCTGCAATGCGGCCTTCCAGCGCGGCCTGCTGCTTCTTGACGGTAGCCATGATCTCGGTGTGCTTACGCTCAGCATCCAGCTGCAAGGCGTTTGCTTTATCCTCAGCTTGGCGGATCTGCGCCTCAGCTCGTTCGGTGGCCTCGAGGATCATAGATGTGGAGTCCTGCTTAGCCTTTGCAAGCATCGCCTCGGACTTCTCAGTGGCGTCAGCGACCTTTGTAGAGGCTTCACTGTTCGCGCGGGAAATTGTGCGCTCAGAGGCGACGTTAGCTTGCGCAACGGTACGCTCTGCCTCGGCGCGTGCGGTTTCCAACATATTGTGGGATTCCGCGCGGGCATCGCTGGTAAGGCGATCCGCCATTTCTTGCGCAAGGCCCAGCACGCGGGCAGCCTGCAGGTTCGTATCGGCGGCGGGCTCGGGGGCCTTATGCTCCTCAACCCACTTGGCCTGCTTAGCTTCGTATTCGGCACGCAATTCGGACTCAAGCTCCGCGCGAATGCGCTGACGGATCGCGGCTTCGTCAACCTGGGGAACGGCAGCAATGGGGGCGGGTCCACCTCCCTGGGCGAGCTCTGCGCGGAGTTCGTCGACCTGCTGGCGCAGATCATGATTCTCTTCGTGAAGCTGGCCGAGGGTGTCTTCCACCAGATCGAGGAACTGGTCGACCTCGTCCTCGTTGTAGCCACGCTTTCCAATCGGCGGCTTGCTGAAAGCCACGTTGTGCACTTCAGCTGGAGTCAGCAGCATGGACGGTTCCCTTCGCGTGTCGATTCAAAGCCCCGAATGAGAGGCCCTTTAGCTTCAGGGGGGACCCTAAAGCGCTTTGTTCAGATAGTCGCAAGTGTAACCCAATTGAAACCCTTGCGCACTGCATTACATAGCTCATTGTTCCCTGAATGCACGTGATTGACAACTGAAACCCGTAAAGATGGTGCACAAGATAGCAGCTGACACGCACACGATAGTCACCATTTACCCCCGAATAGTCCCCCCGAGTAATTTTAATAACCCCTGCTCAGGAGCATCTGAATCAATTGAAGGCCAAAAAACAGCACCAAAACTGAAACGTCTAATGCAACAGATCCCATACGTACGGGCGGGATCACGCGACGCAAAGCCTTCACCGGCGGGTCTGTGATGACGAAAATGGGTTCCGCTATCATCACGAACCAACGAGGGGGACGGAAATTACGCGAGAAGGATTGGACCATCTCGATAAGAATGCGCGCTATCAACAAGAAAGTAAATATTTCAATGATGAGCGATAGCGTTAAAAACAGGTAGTTCACCACACCG
This sequence comes from Corynebacterium canis, assembly GCF_030408595.1. Taxonomy (NCBI): domain Bacteria; kingdom Bacillati; phylum Actinomycetota; class Actinomycetes; order Mycobacteriales; family Corynebacteriaceae; genus Corynebacterium; species Corynebacterium canis. The sequence continues at coordinate 2,130,703 of NZ_CP047080.1, forward strand.
AGCCTAACGCAAAAAGAGGGCCACCACGAAAGCAGACGTACGTGGTGACCCCGACGGGAAAAGGTGCCAACAAGCTATCGGATTGCACGCTCTAGTTCGATGGTGCTCACGGACGCGCCTTCCGGAATGATCGCGAACACTCGGCTATCCAATTGTCGCATGGTACCGCGCAAGGCAAAGCACAGGCCAGAGGCGAAATCCACGATCCTTCGAGGGATACCGCTAGCCGCCCCACCCATATCGAACACCACGGCGTCGCCATCGCGGAATGGCTCGGCAACCGCAGTGCAATCATCGAACGTCTGGGTGCGCACATACACGATGTTCGGGGAGTAGGAACGCGATACGGTTTCGCGGTAGGAGTAGCTTTCTGCCGGCTTGTACGCTGCGCCACTGCGGGGGTCCGCGGCGTACTCATCCTCGTAGTATGGTTCCTCAGGCGCGTCGAGGCCGAAAAATTCCTTGAACTTCTGCAACTGCGACATGGGGTCGTAATCCTTTTCCGTTGTGCAACATTACGTTGTGCGTCATTTGCTTGTCCTACGGTAAATCGCGCGGCCCCATGATGCCGGTTCCGACACGCACGATTGTCGAACCCGCGAAAATTGCTTGTTCTAAGTCCTGCGACATTCCGGCGCTAAAATCCAGAGAATCTCCATAACAAGCGCACAATTTAGCAAACATGCGTTGCGCGCTATCAAACATATGGTCGCCTACCGGCAGAACGCACATAAGTCCGACAAATTCCAGAAATTCGGCCTCTGCGATCCACTCCGCCAACGGTTCCACAGCAGCCTCTACTGCCCCACCACGCCCGGGGTCACCATCAATGCTCATTTGCACCATGCACCTCAGACGCCCCTCGCGTTTACTTGTTTCAAGCGCAAGACCAGCGCCTTTATTGAGCGCCTGCGCGAGCTTCAACGAATCCACGGATTGCACGGTGTGCGCCCACCGCGCCACGGAGTTCGCCTTTTTCGTCTGCACCTGACCGATCATGTGAAAATTCATGCCCGGTAGCGCAGCCGCTTTCTCGCGCGCCTCCTGATCGCGATTCTCCCCGACTTCCCTAAAACCCAACTCGAACAGCAACTCGATATCTTCTATTGGGCGAAATTTAGTTACCGGGAGTAGCTGAATCTCTTCCGCATCCCGCCCCGCCGCCGCAGCCGCCCGCGCAATGCGATCTCGAACGAGTGTGAGATTTGCTACCAAGTCATCGCGGCGCGTCATTGCAGCCACACCAAACCGGCCTGGCGCCCGGTAACACCGTCACGACGATACGAAAACATTGTTTCCTCTTCTATAGTGCACCTCGGGTCTGCGTCGATCGCACGCACCCCAAGGCTCAATAATTGCCGCACAATTCCCGCCCGCAGATCCAAACCGCAGCTGCCGCGTTCCGTGGTGGTCTTCGTTCCCGGCAGCCGCGCCTCCACGTCATCGGCCATCGCCGGGGGTACCTCGTAGTGCCGCCCAGAGGCCGCGGGGCCGATCAGCGCGTGGATCTGGTGCGGGGTTGCACCTAGCTCAACCATCTTGGATATCGTTTTGGCCACGATGCCGTTACGCGCCCCCATTCGCCCGGCGTGCACCGCCGCCACCACGCCCGCTTCCGTGTCGGAGAGCAGCAGCGGCACGCAATCCGCGGTCAGCACGGCCAAGGCGAGCCCTTTGCAGCGCGTCACCAAAGCGTCGGTGGCCGCCACCGGACCCGCCGTCACCGGACCGTCCACCACGGTCACATTATTGGTGTGCAGCTGTTCCATCCACACGATTCGCTCGGGCGGCAGCCCTAGGACCCGGGCCAGCCGCGCCCGGTTTGCCGCCACCGCCTGCAGGTCGTCGCCGACGTGGTCGCCGAGGTTAAAGGAGTCGTATGGAACGCGGGAAACCCCGCCTGCTCGGGTGGTAAACACCTTGCGGACGGGGCGTTGCTCAATTGCTTCCATCTAGCGCAGGAAACTCGGTACGCCGAGGTCGTCTTCGTCGTTATTGCGCGAGTCATTGCCCGTAAACATGCCGCCATGCTGCAGCCGGTTGCGCGCCTCACCCGCCCGCGCTTCGTAGGTGCGGGGCGCGGGTGCAGGTTGATGCCGCTCCTCCTCCACGTCAGGGAACAAGGATTCGCGGGGCGCCGGCGTGGGATTGTGCTCAGGCTCCTTATCGACGACCGCGTCCGCCTTCTTGTTTAAGTGGGTCACCGTCCCCGCATTGGTAGCGGGATCGAACCCAGCTGCGATCACGGTAACGCGGATTTCATCGCCCAGGTTGTCGTCGATAATAGTGCCGAAGATCAGGTTCACATCATCGTCGGCGAGTTCCTTGACGCAATGCGCCGCCTCGTTGACCTCCTGCAGGCCCAGGTCGGAGCCGCCGGCAAAGGACAAGAGCACGCCCTTGGCGCCCGCCATGGTGGATTCCAGCAACGGGGAGTTTACGGCCTGTTCGGCGGCGGCACGCGCGCGGTTTTCGCCACGGGCCGAACCGATACCCATCAGGGCGGATCCGGCGTCCTGCATCACGGAGCGCACGTCGGCAAAGTCCACATTGATCACGCCGGGGGTGGTGATCAGGTTGGTAATGCCCTGCACACCGTCGTGCAACACCTGGTCGGCGTTGCGGAAGGCGTCTACGAGCGACATGTTCGGCTCGCCGAGCTGCATCAGCCGATCGTTGGGGATAACAATGAGGGTGTCGCAGACTTCCCGCAGCGCCTCGATGCCCTCCTCGGCCTGGCGCGCGCGCCTATTGCCTTCGAAGCTAAACGGCCGGGTCACCACGCCAACGGTCAGGGCGCCGAGCTTTTTGGCGATATTGGCCACCACGGGGGCGGCACCGGTTCCGGTACCGCCGCCTTCGCCCGCAGTTACGAATACCATGTCGGCGCCGCGAAGGGTCTCCTCGATTTCGCTCTTGTGATCTTCTGCGGAGGTGCGGCCCACTTCCGGGTTTGCGCCTGCGCCTAGCCCGCGGGTTGCCTCGCGACCGATGTCGAGCTTTACCTCGGCATCAGAAAACATCAGCGCCTGGGAGTCCGTATTGACGGCGATAAATTCGACGCCTTTCAACCCCTCTTCGATCATGCGGTTTACGGCGTTCGCGCCGCCACCGCCGACACCGACAACCTTAATCACGGCGAGGTAATTGTTCGGAGAGGTCATATGAGGTTGACTCGCCTTTCTTTTACGATGATGAATGCTAGACATTCCTACAACCATGTAGGGACCTATTTATCATCGGTGAAAACGCCCAAAAATTGGCGGACATTTCGGGGCGTGTCGGTACATTCAACCTCTACTTTAAAGTTGCTGAACTGCGGAAACGCTACTTTACGGTGACCTGAATTGGGTCACTCACATTCCAGTGCTGGCCCTCCCGGCCCAAGACAATGCGGGTGGCAACCGCTTTATCCTCGTTGTTTTCCGGCGCGCCCCACACCACAGTGCGCCCATCGTCGAACACAAGTGTGACCTCATACGGGCCCGAAACCTCAAAGGCCTCGACCTGCCCCCGAACATCCCCCAAGGCGTCCAAAATTTCGCTCAACTTGCCGAATAATTTCTGATCGTCCTCATCGGTGCCCCGAATCTCCACCGAATCCTCCGGCGGCGTATCGATCAAAAAAGCGGTTCCGGTGGTATCCACAAGGTGATCGCCATCCTCGCGGTGCACGTACATCACCGCCGTGCGTTCCACCACATCAACCACGATCGTGTCGGGCCAGGAACGCGAGACCGTCGCGTTGGCCACCCATGGCAGCGTGGCCACATCGTTGGCGGCGCGGTGCGCATCCACGCTCGCCAGCACATCCCCCTCGCGGATCTTGGTGGCGGCCACCACATCGTCCGCACTGGTGACCGATTGTCCGTGTACCTCGAAGCGCTGCACGGTAAACAGCGGGGTAAAAAACACGGCAATCACCGCAGCGACAATAACTATCACTGCGGCGATAACGTACAGGAGTTTTCGATTCAACCGTTTCAATGGAGTTCGTTCAGTATTTCTGGTCCGAGCATGGTCACGCTTCCGGCACCCATTGTAAGCACAAGGTCTCCCGGCTGAGCGATCTCCGCGACACGCCTCGGCACATCAGAAAAACTCTTGACGTAGTGTGCACCAATAAGATCGCTAATAATGCGACCGTCCACACCCTCCACGGGCTTCTCTCGTGCACCAAATATATCCATGACTATGACCTCATCGGCCGCCGACAAAGCCTCCGCGAATTCCTTATGGAATTCGATTGTGCGGGAATACAGGTGCGGTTGAAACACCACCACGACGCGGCCCTGCGCCCCGTTTTCCGCGCGCTCGGATTCCAGCTTTTCCCGCGCCGCCTGCAGCACCGCGCGCACCTCGGTCGGATGATGCGCGTAATCATCGATCACCCGCACCCCGGCGTAATCGCCATGGGTAACCACGCCGCGGAAATCGAAGCGCCGCCGCACCCCGGTGAAACCGTTCAAACCTTCGGCGAGCCGCTGCGGCTCCGCACCGACCAGCGTGCCGGCCAGAAACGCCGCCGTGGCGTTTAAGGCCATGTGTTTGCCCGGCACCCGCAACCGCACCGGCACGGCACCATCGGCAGTGACGATGTCAAAGGAACAGCCTTCGTGGGTGGCGGTAAAGCCCACCACGCGGGCGTCGCACTCCTGTGCGGACCCATAGGTAAGCACCCGCACGCCCCGGGCGCGGGCGCGTTCCCCGAGCGCCTTGGCGTGCTCATCATCCTGGCACACCACCAATGCGCCCTGCTCGGTAATGCATTCGCTGAAATCATCGAATACCTGGAAGTACGCCGCGGGGGTTTTAAAGAAGTCGAGGTGATCCGGCTCGATATTGGTCACCACCGCGACCGTCGGGCTATAGCGCAGCAGCGAGGCATCGGACTCGTCGGCCTCCGCCACGAAGCAATCGCCGGTGCCCTGGTGCGAGCTCATGCCCGCCTTGCTCAGCTGCCCACCGATGGCAAAGCTGGGGTCCAGCCCGGCGGTTTGCAGCGCCACCACCGTCATCGAGGTGGTGGAGGTTTTCCCATGGGTGCCCGCGATAAGCACTTGCCGCGAACCTTCCATGAGTTCCGCCAGCAGGTCGCTGCGCCGCAACAAGGGGATGCCCGCCTGCTGCGCCGCCACCAGCTCCGGGTTGTCCTTGGGGATCGCCGTAAAGGAAATGACCACCGCGGTGGGCAATTCGCCGGACAGGGTCAGGTGTTCCGCCTGGTGCCCCACCGCGATCTTTGCACCCATGGAACGCAGCGCCGCCAAGGTGCGGGATTCCTTGACGTCGGAGCCGCTCACCTGCGCCCCGCGGGCGAGCAGGATGCGGGCAACGCCGGACATGCCGGCACCGCCAATACCAATAAGGTGTACTCGAGAAAGGTCAGTCATGTTCCTCTAGGTTTTCTTTCGTCTGTAGGATGCGCGAAGCGATTGCCTCGGCGGCGTGCCCCAGGCCACTGCGCCGGGCGGCATCGATCATGCTGTCGTGGATCTCCGGATCCCCAAGGATCGCATTCACCTGCGTGGCCAACCCCTCGGCGGTAAGATCCGCATCGTAGATCAAGGTGGCACCGCCGGCGTCCACCACCGGCTTGGCGTTCAGGGCCTGTTCGCCATTGCCGTGCGGCAGCGGCACATAGATGGCGGGGATCCCGGCGGCCGTCACCTCCGCCACGGTCATGGCCCCGGCCCGGCACACCACCAGGTCCGCCACCGCATAGGCCAAATCCATGGTGTCAATGTACGGCACCGCCACATAGCCCTCCCGGGCGGGCGGGGCCTCGTTTTTGCGCCCATAGGCGTGCAAGACCTGAATGCCGGCTGCGGTGATGCTTTCCACCGCATCGGCGACCGTAAGGTTCAGGGAACGCGCGCCTTGGGAACCGCCCGTGACCAATAGGGTTTGCTTGGCGGGATCTAAGCCCCATTTGGCGTAGCCTGCGGCGCGTTTGTCTGCGGACTGCGCGCCGGAAAGGTTCGCGCGGATCGGCACGCCCACGACGTCGCCACGCATGCCGGAACCGGCGACGGCGTTGAGCCCCGTGCCGCCCATCCACACGCCCAGCTTATTGGCCAGCCCAGCGCGCGCGTTTGCCTCGTGCACAAAATACGGTATACCCAGCGTGCGGGCGGCAACATAGGCCGGCGCCGCGACGTAACCGCCGAAGCCGATCACCGCATCCGCGCGCTGTTTGCGCAGGATTTTCCGGGTCTGCCGCACGGCCTTAAGCACCCGCAAAGGCAGCAGCAGCAGGTCCAGGTTGAGCTTGCGGGGCACCGGCACGGGATCGATAAGGTTCAGCTCGTAGCCGCGCTTGGGCACGAGGTCGGTTTCCAGGCCGCGGGCGGTGCCCAATGCAGTGACGTCTGCCCCCTGCGCACGTAGTGCATCCGCTACGGCGAGTGCCGGCTCGATGTGTCCTGCGGTACCGCCACCCGCCACAACGATGTTCACCACGGTTTTGTTCTCCTTCGTCGATTCGCTGGCGTCCTTGCACCGACGCTACCACCACGCGCCGTGACCGGCTCGCCAAAGCGGGGCCTTACCTGCGGCTTCGGGCGGCGTGCATTGGGCGCCATCGGTTCCGGCAAACGCAACAATCGATCCCAGAAAGATCGTCCGTAATTCTGCATATTGGAAATCGCCTCGGGTTCGTGCCGCGCGCAATTAGCCAATAGCCCCATTGCGGCCAATGTAATAATTGCGGAGGTTCCGCCCGCGGAAATCATGGGCAGCTGAATGCCGGTCACGGGCACCAAACCCACCACGTAGCCGATATTGATAAACGCCTGCGCCGTCACCCCAGCGGTTAACGACGCCGCGAGCAAACACTGAAAACGGTTACGGCTCCGCTGTGCGGTGCGCAGCCCAAACCAGGCGAGGACACCAAATAATCCAATGACCATGGCCCCGCCCCACAGGCCTAATTCCTCGCCGATAATGGCAAAAATAAAGTCGTTTTTCGCTTCCGGTAAGTAAAACCATTTCGCGCGAGATTGGCCGAGGCCCACGCCGGTAAGGCTGCCATCAGCCAGCGACAAGAAACCCTGATAGGACTGAAACGCCTTGCCCCGGGTGTCTTGGAAGGACCCAAAGAGCGCGTCAAAATACACGGTGAAACGGTCCGAACGGAAACCGCCGCGCATGCTGATAAGCAGCAGGCCCACACCCACCACGCCGATCGCGCCCACGATCAGCTTGGGGTGCACCCCCGCGAAAAACAGCACGAAACCCACCACCACGATAAAGGCGAGGGCCATGCCCACATCGCCCTGCAGCAGGATCAATACCACCATGCACAGGGACACGCCCAGGTAGCGGAAATGCGAGGAATCCAATGAAGAGGAGGCCTTGGTGCGGTCCGCAAGATACGCCGAACCCCACACCGCGATGGCCACCTTGGCGATCTCGGAAGGTTGGATGCGCAACGGGCCCACCGCGATCCAGGATTGGGAGCCAACCGACTCGCGGCCCGTGCCGATCCCCGGGATAAGCACCAGCAGGAGCAACACGAAAGCCACCACCAACAGCGCCCCCGACCAGCGTTTTATGGTGGCCGGGCGCAGCCGCAACGCCCCCCAAAAGGCGAGCACACCCACCATCACCATGGCGGCTTGCTTACCGGCGGCGCCCCACACGGTATCGCCATCCAGCACCGACCAGGTCATGGAGCTGGAGGTCACCATGATAAGGCCCAAGCCGGTGAGCGCGCCCACCACGATGGTGATCATGTAATAGTCCGTGAGCGGGCGGGCGTTCACATCGCGCGATACCGCTTGCACCTTATCTGCAAGTTTGCTCATGTACTACTCCCAGCGGCAGCTTGGGCGAAAATGGTTCCGCGCTGGCTCATACCCGAATACATGTCCAGGGAGGCCGCAGCCGGGGCGAGCAGCACCACATCACCCGGGGCCGCGATGCGGCGGGCCGCTGCCACGAGCTCCGCCATCGCCTGCTCCGGATCCGTCGAATCGGTGATAACCACCGGAATCTCCGGATTGATTGTAGCCAATGCAGCCGCGATCAGGCCGCGATCCACGCCGAGCAATAGCGCCGCTTTCAACCTGCCGGCGTGCTTTCGAATCACCGGAAGGATATCCGCACCCTTGAGCTGACCGCCGGCGATCCACACCACCGACTCATGCCCCTCCAAGGCGGCGTCCGCGGCGTGCGGGTTCGTCGCCTTGGAATTATCAATATAGGACACCCCGCCGGAATGAAACACCACCTGGCCGCGATGCCCCGAAACCTGAAAACTCGACAACGCCTGCGCGATCGACTCCGGCGGGATCCCCTGGGAGCGCGCCATCGCCGCCGCCGCCAACGCATCCAATACGCCGGCCGAACCGGGCGGGGAAATGCCCGCCACCGGCGCCAACCTGCCGCCGTCAAAGGCGCGGTCCACCAGGTAGCCGTCCACCACGCCCACCTGGCCCGCGGCGGGCTCGCCGAGGGTAAAGCCGATGCAGCCCGCGCCGGCGCGGGCCACCACCTCCGGATCATCCACGCCGATAATGGCGGTGCCGCCGCGCAAGGCCTTCATTTTCGCCTCCGCATAGGCATCAAAACTGCCGTGCCAATCGATGTGATCGTGCGCCAGGTTCAATACGCAGCCCACATCCGGGCGCAATTGCTCCGACCAGTGCAGCTGAAAGCTCGATAGCTCCGCCACCAGCACATCGATGCGCGGATTCGCCGTCAGCGCATCGCCGATGGCCACGCCGATATTGCCCACCGCGGCGGCGCGCTGCGGGCCCCGGCGCATCATCTCCGCCAACATGGCCGTGGTGGTGGTCTTGCCATTGGTCCCAGTCACCACCATCCAGGTGCGCGGCGGGCCGAACACACCGTCCCGATCGAGCCGCCACGCCAGCTCCACGTCGCCGATTACGGGGAGGCCGTTGGCCGCGGCGTCGATAAGCAACGGCGTGTCGGGGCGCCACCCCGGGGAGGTGACCACGCACGTATAGTCCTGCCAACGCACGGCATCCCTGGACACATTCGCCGCACCCGTCGCCTCGCTGACGCGAAACCGCGCGGTCTCATCGTCGTCTACGACGGTAACCTGCACCCCCAGGTCCACCAGCATGCGCGCGCACCCCGCGCCAGAAACGCCGGCGCCCGCGACCAGCACGTGTCCATCAATAATCATCTACACTCCCGCAACGTTAAGCCATTCGGTATAGAACAATGCCATACCGCCAATACACGCCATGGCCGTCATTAACCAAAAACGGATCACCACGGTGGTTTCCGCCCAGCCGCCGGACTCAAAATGGTGGTGGAACGGCGCCATGCGGAAAAAGCGCGTACCCCGCGTGCGGAACACCGCCACCTGAATCACCACCGACGCCGCCTCAATAACAAACAGCGCGCCGATCACGATCATCAGCAGCTCCGTGCGGGAAGCCACCGACAGGCCGGCCACCAAACCACCCAACGCCAAGGAACCCGTATCCCCCATAAAAATCTTTGCAGGCGCCGCATTCCACCATAAAAAGCCCAGGCAGCCGCCCAAACCCGCCGCCGCCAAAATAGCCAAATCCAGCGGATCGCGCACGGAATAGCAACCGGCCTTCACGGCCAATTCGCAGGAATTACGGAATTGCCAGAAGGTCACCATGGTGTAGGCGCCCATCACCATCGCCGTTGCGCCCGCGGCAAGGCCATCCAAACCGTCCGTTAAGTTCACGGCATTGGACCAAGCGCTGATCAAAATGTAAATAAACAGCAAAAACAGGCCCATGCCGAGGATGCTGCCGCCGAAGCTGATATCCAAAATATCAATGTCACGGATAAAGGAAAGGTGCGTGGAACCCGGCGTTAAGCCTTGCTCGTTGGCAAACCGGGTAAGCAGGAAACCGAACACCAGCGACGCCACCGCCTGGCCGATCAGCTTGGCTTTCTTATTCAAGCCCAGGTTGCGGCCCATGGCGAGCTTAATGTAATCATCGGCGAACCCAAGCCCGCCTAACACGAGCGTAAGCCCCAGCACCAGCAGCCCGGACACGGTAAAGCCGCCGTAGCCCATGAGCAGGCCCATAACCCCGGAAATCAGGTAGGCCACGAGGATTCCGGTGAGGATCGCTATCCCGCCCATCGTCGGCGTGCCGCGTTTGCGCAGGTGCGACTTAGGACCCTCCGCCCGGATTTCCTGGCCGATCCCTTCCGCGCTGAACCAGCGGATCAGCACTGGGGTGAAAAAGATCGCCACGAGAAAGCTAATCGCGGCACTAATTAGGATCTGAGTCACTGTTTGCTCACTTTTCGTTTGGGCATGCTTCATAAAGGCCCGTGGCTACCGTCCACAGGCGTTCAGCAAAGGACGCCTTGACTAGCACGGCATCCCCAGGCTGAAGTTCTTCCGCAATTAAGTTAATAGCTGCATCTGAACTATCCGCCATCAGGGTGGGTACTCCGCGCGCGATCGCGGCATCGGCCAAGGCCCGCGCGTTCACTCCGACGCCGACCGCGATCAGCGTGGAAATGCCGAGTTCCGCCACCACGTCCGCGAGCCGCCGATGCTCCTCCGCCGAACCCTGGCCGAGTTCGCCCATTTGACCGAGAACCGCCCAGCTGCGGCCGCGTGCCGTGTGTGCCAGCGCCTCCAGCCCGGCCCGCATGGACTCTGGGTTTGCGTTATAGGCATCATTGATAATCACCACGCCATCCGCACGCGTCCGCACATCCATGCGATGTTGGGAAACTGCGCGGTATGCACACAGCTTTGCGACGACCGCGTCTAACGGCACCCCCGCCTCCAATGCCACCGCGGCAGCGGCGAGCGCATTGGAAACCTGATGCATCCCATGCACGCCGAGGCTGACCGGCCGGTGCCCAACGGGGGTATGCAATTCAAAGGAAGCCCGCGCGAACTCGTCGCTACAAATCCCCGCGGCGTAATACTCCGCGGACGAATCGGAGGCCGAGAATCGCACCACCTTCGCCTTGGTGCGCTGCGCCATGGCCGCCACCGCATCATCATCCGCATTGAGCACCGCCACGCCGGTTTCCGGCAGCGCCTCGACCAGCTCGCCCTTCGCCTGCGCGATCACCTCGCGGGAGCCGAATTCCCCCAGGTGAGCGGTGCCCACATTGAGCACCACGCCGAGCTGCGGCGGGGTGATCTCCGTGAGCTGGCGGATATGCCCCAGCCCGCGGGCGGACATTTCCGCCACCAAAAACTCCGTCTCCTCCGTGCACCGTAGCGCCGTGTACGGCAGGCCGATCTCGTTGTTAAAGCTTCCGGGGGGCGCGACCACGTGCGGCAACAGCGACGCCAAAAAGTCCTTTGTGGAGGTTTTCCCAGCCGACCCGGTCACACCGATGACCTGCACCTTGGTGCGCTCCACCACGTGCCGAGCCAGCAGCGAAAGCGCCCGCAGCAGCGAGGCCGTGTCCGCCGTCGGGTCGTGCGCATAGGCCTCCGCATTGGTTTCGGGCCGCGCCACCTCCGGCACGTAGATAGCCGGGGCGTCGACCTTCCGCGCCGCCAGCACCACCACCGCGCCCGCCGCGATTGCCGACGCCGCGAACTCGTGCCCATCCACGCGCGCCCCCGGCAGCGCTAGGAACACCGAGCCTGCGGTCACCTTGCGCGAATCAAACTCCACCGGTCCGGTGATCAGCGCCTGCGGATCGACCCCGCTTAAGGTGCCGCCGACCACATCCGCGAGTTCCTGCACCGTCATCTGGATCATCGCTGCACCTCACGCAAAGCCTCGGCCAATTCCACACGATCATCAAAGGGGTGCGTCACACCCTGGATCAGCTGCCCGGTCTCATGCCCTTTACCTGCGATAACGATCGCATCCCCGGGTTGCGCCCAGGCCACGGCGGCGCGGATAGCCTGTGCCCGATTGCCGATCTCCACCACCTCCGCGCTCCCCCGCGCCGCACCTTCCAGCACGGCGGCACGAATCGCGGCGGGATCTTCCGAACGCGGATTATCGTCCGTGACCACCACAAAGGCCGCCCGGGTGGCGGCGGCTTCTCCCATGAGCGGGCGTTTCCCGGCGTCTCGATCCCCACCGGCACCGATCACGATGCCCACCCGATAATCCGTGCGCAGCGTGTCCAGCACCGCCGCCACCGCCGCGGGCTTATGCGCATAATCCACCACAGCCAGAAAATCCTGCCCCTCATCCACGGCCTCCATGCGCCCCGGAACACCCACATCTACCAGCGTCTTTGCAAACGCCGCAGGGTCTATGCCCACGGCGGCCACGCACGTCGTCGCTAATGCCGCGTTCTGCAGGTTAAACCGCCCCGGCAGGGAAAGCTGGATATCCACGTCGCTTTCCCCCACCCGCACTCGGCACCGCTGCGGCCCCGTCACGTGCAGCTCCCCGACCTCGATCCCGCCATACTCCGCCAACAGTCGGCGGCCCCATTCGTCTTCCGCGACGATCACGTTCTGCTTGGCCATACCCGCGAAAAACACCGCCTTGGCCGAGAAATATTCCTCCATCGTGTGGTGGAAATCCAGGTGGTCCTGGGAAAGGTTAGTAAACGCGGCGACATCGAACTTGGTGCCCTGCACCCGCCCCAAGGACAACGCGTGGCTGGATACCTCCATCACCACATGCGTCACGCCGCGCTGCTTCATCAGCGAAAACAGCTCCTGCAGCGTGGTGGACTCCGGGGTGGTCAGCGAGGTGGGCACCCAACGCCCCGCGATCCGCGTCCCTGTGGTTCCGATAAGCCCCACGGTATAGCCCAAGGCGCGCAACCCCGACTCCAACATGTGCGTGGTTGTGGTTTTCCCTGAGGTGCCGGTCACGCCGATAACCACCAGGTCCGTGCTGGGGTCGCCGTAAATCGCCGCCGCAACCTCCCCCAAAACCGCACGCACATTCGCCACCACGATAATCGGCCGGGTTTCTTCCGCAAGCAACTCCAGGCCAGCCTCGTCCGTGAGAATCGCCGCCGCTTTCGAATCAACCGCATAGCTCGCGCCATGAACTCTGCTCCCCGGCACGGCGGCGAACAAGCCACCCTGCTCCAGCTCTTGGGCGTGTAACCCAATCGCATCGATTGCTATATCTGCGGGGTTCACCAGCCTGCCACCTGCGATCTTCGCAAGGGTAGTCAAGTCCATTTGAGTTTTCTCCTTGGTCACGAGTCTCGGCCGAACTATTCCAGACTACGGGGTTTGGAGGACGAACGGACCTTCCACAGGGGCAGAAAGGGGGATGTTATCGCGGTTCAATAACCACGACGCAATGTCATGGAACAAAGGTGCGGCACTCTGGCCACCTTCACCATGTACGCCACGCTTCGGCTCATCCAGCATTAATGCAATAACATAGCGAGGATCATCGGCCGGAGCAATGCCCGCAAACGTGATCCAATACTTAGAATTAGAATAACAATTACATGCCGGATCAACCTTTTGTGCAGTACCGGTTTTACCCGAAATCTGGTACCCCTCGACCGCTGCGCCGACACCCGTACCCATCTGCACGCCGCTGGGATCATTCTGCGTTACCGAGCGGAACATCTCGCGCACCGTCACCGCGGTCTGCGGGCTGACCACCTGCACGCGCTCCGGCTCGGGTTGCTCCACCTCGGTGCCATCGGGGTTTGTCACCTTTTTAATAATGCGCGGCTGGATACGCTCACCATCATTGGCCACCGCCTGATACACGCCCGCCATTTGCAGCAGCGTTAAGGACATTCCTTGCCCGATCGGCAGATTGGCAAAGGTTCCGCCGGACCATTGGGAGCGCGCGGGTAAGAGGCCCTCAGATTCGCTCGGCAATTCGATTCCCGTGGATTGCCCGATGCCGAACTTCTCCAACATTTCCGCAAAGCGGTCCTCGCCGACGCGCTGCGCCATCATCAGGGTGCCCACGTTCGAGGACTTTCCAAAGATCCCCGTGGTGGTATAGCCGACCGTGCCGTGCTCCCACGCGTCCTTGACATTTACGCCGGCCATATCGATGCTGCCCGGCACCTGCCATACCTCGTCCGGCGTGGTCACCTCATCTTCAATGGCTGCCGACGCCGTGACCACCTTGGCCACCGAGCCCGGCTCGAACGGGTGCGTGACCGCCGGATTATCAAAGTTCTTGCCCTTTTCCAGCTGCCTGCTGATATCGCCGGTGGGGTCGATCGTATTGTCATTGGCCATGGCGAGCACTTCGCCGGTGGTGGCATCCAGCACCACCGCCGACGCCCCTTGCGCCAAAGAGTTCGATTGCGCCTGCTCCACCTGCTGCTGCACATAAGTCTGCAGATCAAGATCGATGGTCAATTGCACATCCGCACCATCGACCACCGGCACCTTATCGCGCAGCGTGCCCGGAATCACCTGGCCAGTCGTGGACACGTCTTCGGTGGAGCGGCCGTCGATACCCGCGAGCAGATTGTCGGAGGAAGCCTCAAAGCCGAACTGCCCGACGCCATCCATGCTGATCTTGCCGATAAAGTTTTCCCCAATCGCGCCATTGGGGTATTGGCGGATATCCTGGTGATCCGCCGCGATGCCCTTAAACTTGGCGGCGATATCGGCGGCCACATCGGGGTCGACATTGCGCACCAAAACCTCGTATTGGGTGTCCGCCTTCAGCTTTTCCAAGATCTCCTTTTCGGACACCTTTTCGGCCGCCTTATCGGAGGATTCCCCGGCCTGCTTGATCATTTCCGGGATGCCCTTGGCGATGTCCTTGAGCGTGTCATCCAGCGGCGCGTAATCGTCGGGATTGCTGGCGTGCCGTTCCTCGATCTCCTGGCGCAGCCGCTTCGGCGAAATTGTGAGCGAACGGGCCTGCATGGTGTACGCGAAACGCTTACCGTCCCGATCGGTGATGGTGCCGCGACGGGCGGGGTCCTTATAGGTGCGGGCGCGTTGCTGTTCCGCTACGGCCGCGAGCGCCGGCCCCCACACCAATTGCACCCACGCCAGCCTTCCGACCAGCAGGGTCACCGTCACCACCGCGACGATTTTTATCATGCGGAGGCGACGCTGACCAAGCTTAATGGCATCGTGTTGCCGGGTCACTGGGCGCCACCATCATGTCGCGGCGCGTACGGAGTCACCCCTGGAACAGTGTTCGGCCGCTGCAGGTTGCTCTGCGGGATCGGATTCAGGTTATCGCTCACATCGCGGGTCTCATCGGGATTCGAAGATGCGCGCGAAGGGCTGATCTGCTTGCCATTGACATCGATAATGGGTTGCGTCTTGCTCGGATCGGCGGGGCGCTGCTCCGTCACGGTGCCGTCCTCACCGACCGCAAGCACCCCGGGCTGATCCGGGACGACCATGCCGAAACCGGCGGCACGGCGCGCGATTTCCGCGGAGGAACGCGCAGTTTCGACGTCGCGGTGCAGCGTCTCCAGCTGATTATTCAGCTGGGTTTCTTCCGCATGCAGCTCCTGGAGCTTGAAAGTCTGTTCGGTAGAAATACCAGACAGGCCGATGGTGGTGGCGATGCCCCCAGCCAGCACAGCTGTCACGAGGACTAAGAACTTCACTACCTTGGGATCAGCTTTGTGCGTCGTGGTAACACGACGACCGCGAACCGACACCACCTGCCGCGACCCCGGAGTGTGTTGGAATCGCCTCCGCGTGGGCGTAGTCGTAGGGGTACGGGGAAGTGCGGTGGGCTGAGGACGCACTGTGGTTAATTGAGTAGTCATCGCTGCCTCCTTCTATTGCACTTCGACTCGTTCAATTGCGCGCACCCGCACGGGTGCAGCCCTTGGGTTTTCTTCAATTTCCTCAGGTGAAGCCCGCTCCGCGCCGCGCGTGACCAACCGGAACTCCGGCGCAGTGCCGGGCAGATCCATGGGCAAACCCGGCGGAGTCTTAGAAGCCGTAAGCTCGGCGAATTGCTTTTTCACAATCTTGTCTTCGAGCGATTGGTAGCTCATAAACACCGCCCGACCACCGACGCTGAGCATGCGCGCAATCACCGGTATAACGGCGGCCAGAGAATCCAGCTCGCGATTCACCTCGACCCGCAGCGCCTGGAACGTCCGCTTCGCCGGATGCCCACCGGTACGGCGCGTGGCTGCCGGGATCGTGGCGTACAAGAGTTCGACTAGACGAGCGGAGTGCGTAAACGGCTCCTTCGCACGCTCCCGCAGCACCGCCGCAGCGATCTTGCCCGCGAAACGCTCCTCGCCATAGGCCTTTAACACGTGCGCCAACTCGCCGTGCGAATACGTATTGAGCACATCCGCGGCGGTGATGCCACGGGTTGGATCCATGCGCATATCCAACGGGGCGTCGACCTTATAGGCGAAGCCACGATCCACTTGGTCCAATTGCATCGAGGACACGCCCAGATCGAACAGTGCCCCCGATACTCCCTCGCGCGCCCATTCAAATGCGGCGCCGGAGCCGCCTGCGATCGCATCGAACACGCCGTCGAAACGCGTGTGAACGGCGACAAAGCGCTCGCCGAAACGTGCTAACCGCTGCTGAGCCCCAGCCAAGGCGTTCGGATCGCGGTCGAGGCCAATCACGTAGGCGTCTGGGAACACGCTAAGGAAATGCTCGCTGTGGCCGCCGGCGCCCAAAGTGGCGTCAATAATCACGGAGCCCTCGCTGATGCTCGGGGCAATCAACTCTGTTACACGGTCACGGAGAACGGGAACGTGCCCGTAATGCTTTTCAAATGTGTCCATAAGGCTTGTCCCCCTCTCGGTGCCGGAGATTAACAGGTATTGCAGGGCGCGTATAGGGCCCTGTCCGCAGGATCTGGTATCGGGGAAGTACACCAGATCCTGCGGGCAGAGTCCGTACACGCACTCTGCGGTGACCTACAATAAGCCACCCAAAACGTCGTCCTCAGCATCGGAGAAGGAATCCTCCGTCTCCGCCTGATATGCGGCCCAGGACTCAGCGTCCCAGATTTCCAGGAAATCCACCGAGCCGATCACCACGCACTCCTTGGTCAAACCCGCGTAGGCGCGATGGGCGGCAGACAAAGTGATGCGCCCGTGCCCGTCGGGCCGCTGCTCATCCGCACTTGCCGCCAAGTTACGAATGAACGCACGCGCCTTCGGGTTCGTGCGCGAGACAGCCGCCGCCTTGCGAGCACGTGCCGCGAACTCTTCGCGGGGATACACAGCAAGAGAGTGATCCTGTCCCTTGGTCACCATCAGGCCGCCCGCCAATTCCTCGCGAAACTTCGCGGGGAGGGTGAGGCGACCCTTATCGTCGAGCTTCGGAGTGTAGGTACCAAGAAACATCGGCGGCCTACCTTCCTCACTCCAGTCGATACAACCTCACGGAGATAATCTCCGTTGTGCCCCACACTACCCCACTTTGCCCCACTTTTGTCATGCCAAAACCCCCATTTCGCCCCACTCGATTTAATTTCAGCAGGTCAGTAGGGGTGGAGGGAGGTGGGGCGTCAGTGAAAAATATGACCGAAAACCCCCTCACATGCGTCACACCAACCCCTTTAGACACTTTGTGTACCGCGCATTTAGATCGTGCGTGAACAAATGTGGGGCAAAGTGGGCAGAAAAAATCCCCGCCGAGGCGGGGAAAGCATTACGCGTGCGGCTAGCACACCGGATCAGTTCTGCGGATCATCAAACCTACGGCGGAAATTCTCTTCCATGCGGGCGCCGAACGCGCCCGATTGCAATTTCACTGGACGTGGCGAAACCATTGGATCTCCGCCGCCCCCGCGCAACATCCAAACCCCCGCACCAAACATCACCAAAAAACCCACCACGCTCAGCGCAGTAAACCAAAGGTTCTGTTGACTCAGGGCCACGCCACCGACCAACATGACAAGCCCAACAACCGTGATCGCGAGACCACGCAGCGTAAGGCCTGACTGCGGACTTGGGCTGTGCCCTGCAACGACAGCGCTGAATGCAGGATCTTGGGCGAGCGACTGCTCGATCTCCCGAAGCATCCTCTGCTCCTGCTCAGAAAGGGACACGATTCCTCCACACTGTGTGCTGGCCTACTATACGTTAGGTCTAACGCCAAGAGTAGTCGGAAAGTTCCCGCATTGTCGGCACCGCTACGCTACCAGCGGCAACCTGCCTTCTACCTCTTCTATAAAAGATGCAACATCGGCGAGAAAAATGTTGACTTCCGTAGCACTTTTCCCAATATCTAACCCTACTACCGCACGCGCCCGCACCGCAGACCAACCTTGAAAATGGGCAGCCTGGCGGGCACCCGCGGCGTCGATACGCCGGAGTCTTTCCCACGCACTACCCCGCGCGCGTCCCCCCACAAGTCGGGCACCGGCGGCACGCAAGGCGGCCTGGTAACCGCAATCAACAGCGAGCAATAGATCCCCCGCACGGAGGTAACTGTGCGCCTGATCCAGCAGACCATACGCCCGCGAAAGGAAATCGGCCTTGCGGTCTTGTGCGCGGTAGAAAGTGGCGGAAACTACGGTTGACATGGTGTAACTCCTCGATTCTCGAACTGATGTATGCAACGCTATCGAGGACTTCGAACATGGCTTGAACGTATGTTCGAGTGGGTTCGTCCTATGCTGGTGGGCGTGAGTGTTTCTCTGCGCCACCTCAGCACCCCCGAATTCGCCCGGCACGCGCCCGCATTTGTGGACATCTATATCCAAGCCATGGGCTATCACCCCGGCATCCGCCACACCCGCATCAACGCATGGCAGCACCTCACCCGCAACGCCGGATTCACCGCCGTATGCGCACTCGACGGAACAAAACCCGTGGGCATCGCCTTCGGATACATCGGCATGCGACACCACTGGTGGTACCAACAAATCCACCACGGACTCATCCGCGCCGGAAAATACGGGCCGGAAGCACAAAAAATCCTCCGCCACTACTTCGAAATCGCCGAAGTCCACGTGCTGCCGAGCAGGCAAGGCGAAGGGATCGGGCGGGCACTGATCACCGCACTCGCGCGACACGCCGAATCGAACTACGCGCTACTGTCCACGCCGGAAGTGGAAAACGAAAACAATGCTGCGTTTCGGCTCTACCGGAGCCTAGGATTCCGAGACGTCCTGCGAAACTTCCACTTTTCCGGAGACGACCGGCCATTCGCCGTGCTGTGGGCTCCATTGCCGTTGGAGACAAGATCTTAAATTAGGGGCTGGGATTTCGGGCGGCGGGTTGCGGTTGAATGATGGGTGCCGCGTGCTGGCTGATGGGTTGTGTGCGACTGCCTGGGTTGCCGATGGGTTGTGTGCCGCCGCCTAGGTCGCCGATAGGTTGTGCACAACCGCTGACCTGGGGCTGGTCTTTCTATTCTTCATTCGGGGCCCCAACGAAGAAATTCAGGACGAATCTTGGCCAAAAACGCCGCAGCTCGTCTTTCCATTCTTCGTTGACCACCCCAATGAAGAAATTCCGGACCATCGCAGGTCAACGGCTGCACACAATCTATCCGCGCAAGCTATTGGCAAGGCCGTGAAGCGCGGACAAGATTGAACTTTTTCGAACCATCGGCCGTGCCGGATCTGCCTCAGGCACATCTGACACGGCGAATTCGGCGTCCAGCGGAAACACCGTCCCGAGCACCCCGGCATGTCGGATCTGCCTGAGCGCGGAGAATTGTCGGCTGATTTCGGCCCCCAAGTCGCCCAGCGGCAGTAGGTTATACACCACCGCCAAGGTCGCCGATGGGTTGTGCACAACTGCCGACCTGGGGCTGGTCTTTCTATTCTTCATTCGGGGCCCCAACGAAGAAATCCAGGACGAATCTGGCCCAAAAACGCTGCAAATCATCTTTTTATTCTTCGTTGACCACCCTAATGAAGAAATTCCGGACGATCGCAGGTCAACGGCTGCACACAACCTATCCGCGCAAGCTGCCAGCGGCCGATTAAACGCCTCCAGATCGCTTCACCGCCGAGGTCGCCGATAGGCTGCGCAGCCACCGCCTAGGTCACCGATAGGTTGTACTCAACCGCCGTACCGCCGGTGGGCTAGCGGATCACGTCCATGTCCGCGGCGGGGGCCATGCCGAGGTTGTGTAGGACTTCTTGGGTGGCCCGCACGAGATTGAGGGTCATAAAGTGCAGGTCAGGGGCGCCTTCCGCGATAAGGCGTTCGGCCATTTCGGTGGTCACCTCGATGCCAACTTCGCGGATGGCCTCCCGGTTGGCCTCCTCATCGCCGGCGGCGGCGCGTTCGAGCCGGCGTTCGAGGGCGGGAGGCAATGCGGCGCCGCTTAGTTCCATTTGGCGCCGCACAGATCGCAGGCTTGTAATGGGCATCAGCCCTGGAATGATCGGCTTGTGCCCGTGCTCGGCGTCCACCGCCAGCCGATCGCGCAGCCGCAGGTAATGCTCCACATCGAAGAACATTTGTGTGATCGAGTAGTTCGCCCCGGCGCGCAATTTCGCCAGCGTGTAGTGGGTGTCCTCCTCGAGGGAGGCAGCGCGGTAGTGCCCCTCGGGAAACGAGGCGATGCCGATTTCAAAGTGTTCGCACTCCGGCAGGCTTTGCACCAATTCGATGAGTTCGCTCGCGTAGGTCAGGCCGCCGGCGGTGGGGATCCATTCGCCGAGCGGATCACCCGGCGGGTCGCCACGCAGCGCCAACAGGTTCGAAAGCCCCAATCGCGCGTATTCCCGCAGGATATCCACGAGTTCTTCGCGGGTGTGATCCACCAGTGTGAGATGCACGAGCGTGGTCAAGGGCTGCCGGGCCAGCCGCCGCGCCACCCGAGCGGTTCGTTCGCGTGTGCTACCACCGGCACCGTAGGTGACTGATACAAAGGAAGCGCCGAGGTCGTGGAACGTTTTCGCCGCGTGTTTCAGGCGGGCCTCAGCGGCGTCGTCACGCGGCGGCATGAATTCCACGGAAAACGGTATGCGGCCAGGGGTTGGTCGTTTGAGGGCGTCGGAAATGGCTAACTGGTAGTTCGTTGGGGTCATGCCTGGGTATCTTATTCTCATATCATCCTTCCCCCAATGATGAGGACACACGACAGTGATTGCACTCCACGACATTCCGCGCCGCATCG
The DNA here is from genome assembly GCF_030408595.1 of Corynebacterium canis. Classification (NCBI taxonomy): domain Bacteria; kingdom Bacillati; phylum Actinomycetota; class Actinomycetes; order Mycobacteriales; family Corynebacteriaceae; genus Corynebacterium; species Corynebacterium canis. The sequence continues at coordinate 2,151,650 of NZ_CP047080.1, forward strand.
ACACCATTATCGAGGATTACCTTGCCTCCCGAAGCGCAGAGGTGTGCGATATTAGCCCGGCCACGGCGGCGGCGTTTGAGCTGCTCGGAGAGTCGCTACGCGGCGGCAAGCGCATCCGGCCCACATTCGCCTGGGCGGGGTTTATGAGCGCGCCCAGCGACGAGGACCCGGAAGCCGTGCTGCGGGCTATCACCGCCCTAGAATTCATTCAGTCGTGCGCAATCATTCACGACGATATTATCGATTCCTCCGATACCCGGCGCGGCAAGCCAACCGTCCATCGCGCGGTGGAAGCACACCATAGATCGAACGCATGGTCGGGAAATTCCGAGCATTATGGGGCGTCCGTGGCGATCCTCCTCGGCGACCTCGCGCTAAGCTGGGCCGATGATTTGCTCAATTCCTCGGGCCTAAGCGCCGCCGCATTAGCGCGCGCGTGGGAGCCGTGGCGGGCCATGCGAACCGAGGTTATAGCTGGGCAAATCCTCGATGTGAGCGTGGAGGCCAGCGGCGATGAATCGATTGCGGAGGCGGAAAAGATCAATCTATACAAGACAGCCGCGTACACCATTGCCCGTCCACTGCACCTCGGCGCAGCCATTGCGAACACACCTGCGGATTCCCTATTGCGCTACGGGCGGGATATCGGCGTGGCGTACCAGCTGCGCGACGACCTATTAGGCGTTTTCGGCGATCCTGCGGTCACGGGCAAACCCGCCGGGGACGACCTGCGCGAGGGGAAACGCACCGTCCTCTTAGCCACCGCCTTGCAGCTTCTCGACGCCGCGGACCCAGCCGCCGCGGCCACCCTCCGCGCCGGCGTAGGCACGCCCAATACCGCCGGTTTGGTGGACATTATTCGCGCCAGCGGGGCGGTGGACGTTATCGAACAGAGAATAGCAACGCTGACCGAATCCGGCCTCGCACATTTGGACGATTCGCTGCCGCCGGAAGTGACCAGCGGGCTGCACAGCATGGCACAAAAGGCGACATCGCGACATGCGTAACCCCATCTACCTTGGATTCGTCGGCTCCATCCTGCTCACACTGGCCTCTTTCGGGGGTGGGGCCACCCGCAATCGCGGGGGCCTACTGGACGCATTCGGGCTTTCCTTCCTGTCCTTCGGCCACGGCGCCGGGTTCTCCAACGTTACGTTCTGGTGTTCGATCATGATGTTCGTGGCGGCGTGGGTCATGCTCGGCCGCCACCAGGAGCAAACGCTGAAGGCGCTGGCGTGGTGGATCCCGCCGCTGGTGTTCGCCGGGCCGATCCTTTCGCGCGACGTCTACTCCTACCTCATGCAGGGGGCCATGATGCGCGACGGCTTCGACCCATACACCCAAGGTGCCGCCGTCAATCCGGGCCCCTACCTGTTGGAGGTCAGCCACGACTGGCGCAATACCACCACCCCCTACGGCCCGCTACACCTGTGGCTGGGCGAGGGAATTACCCGCCTGGTCGGCGAAAACGTCACCGCCGGGGTGTTCCTATACAAGCTTGTTTCGCTGGCCGGGTTCGCCATGATCGTGTGGTCCGTGCCGCGCATCGCCACGGCCCTGGGCGGCAACCCCAATCTGGCGCTGTGGCTGGGGGTGGCCAACCCTGTGATGACGCTGCACCTTATCGGCGGCATGCACAACGAATCCATCATGGTGGGCCTGGTGTGCGTGGGCGTCCTGTGCGCCCTGAACAGGCGTTTCGCGCTGGGCGTTGTCCTTGTCTCACTATCCGTTTCGTTGAAAGCTACGGCGGTGTTTGCGCTACCATTTATGGTGTGGATGGCCATGCGCGCCGTGCAGCGTCCGGACCATAGCCGCCCGCGCCGCATGTGGAACTTCGTGGTTTCCGGCACCTGGATGACCGCCCTGTCCGTGGCGGTGGTGGCGCTGGTGACCTACCTTTCCGGCTCCTCCTGGGGCTGGGTCTCCCAGATTTCCGGTAATTCGAAGGTGATTAATCCTTTGGCGTTTCCGTCGCTGCTGGCGGGGTTGGTGTCGCCGGCCGCTTCCCTGGTCAACGAGGATTTTTCCTATAACGCGTTTCTGGGGGTTGCCCGCAGCGTGTCGCAGATCCTCATGTTGCTGGGCTTGGTTACGGTGTGGTGGTTGTTCCGCCGCACGGATCGCGACGCCGTGATCGGCATCACCGCAGCATACGCCGTCGCCGTCGTGTTCAACGCGGTGACCTTGCCTTGGTATTACACCAGCCTGATCGCCTTAGTGGGCACGTTTAATCCGGACCAGCGGATCGTCCGCTGGACCACCGGCCTTTCCGTCCTGATCGCCTGCTCGTTTACGGGCAGCGGCAACCACCAGCTTTACAACATCGTGTGGATCGCCATAGCGGGCACCGCCGCCTGGTACGCCGTGCGATGGATCGAGTTCGGCACTTTGCGCATTAAAACGCCATCGCCTGCGCGCGGCGCATAACCTCCCGCGCGAGGTGGCCGTGCAATGCGTCGATTGGCCGCCCCGGCAGGGATTCATCTTCGGTAAAGAGATAGCTCAGGATTTCCTCGTCCTGGAACCCGCCGTCTGAGAGCAGGGCGATTACGCCGGGCACAAACTTCATCAGCTCGCCGTGTTCATTGAAGTAGGCTTTGGGCAATAGTTTCACGCCGTCGCGGCGTACGGGGATGATTTGGTGGTCGTTGATAAGGTGGAACACCCTGGTCACCACCACCCCCATCAGCTCGGCGGCTTCGGGGATGGTCAATACGGGTTCGTCTGCTGGCAATACCTTGTGCATCGCGGGAATAGAACTCACAGTGTTCAATGTAGCCCTGTTGTGCGCCGGTGGCGAACCTCCCCTCACCTAGCTAGCATTCAGCAAGCCGAATCGGGCAAGATGGTGCGCATGGCAGGATTGCACGCTGGCGATGTCCTTGAGGGACGCTATCGAATTGAAACCCCCATCGCGCGGGGTGGTATGTCTACCGTGTATCGGTGTATTGACCTCCGTTTGGGACGCAGTGTCGCCGCCAAAGTCATGGACGAACGTTTTATCGATGACCCTGTTTTTCGCACCCGATTTCGCCGGGAAGCGCGCTCCATGGCAATGCTTTCCCACCCGTGCCTAGTAAATGTATACGACGCCAGCAGCGACGGCGAGCACGTCTACCTCATCATGGAATTAATCACCGGCGGTACGCTGCGGGAACTCCTGGATGAGCAAGGCCCGATGAAGCCGTACGCCGCGGCCGCCGTGATGCGCAGCGTTCTTACCGGCCTTTCAGTAGCCCACGAGGCGGGCATGGTGCACCGCGATATTAAGCCTGACAATGTGCTGATCAACGGCAACCATCAGGTGAAATTGGCGGATTTCGGCCTGGTGCGCGCGGGCGCGGCGTCCCGGCATTCCACGGACCAGATCGTGGGGACGGTGTCCTACCTCTCCCCCGAACAGGTCACCGGCGGGGAGACCGGCCCGCAGAGCGATGTGTATTCCGCCGGCCTCTTGCTTTTCGAACTCCTGACCGGACGCACCCCGTTTTCGGGAGATACCCCCGTCGCCCACGCCTATCAGCGCCTGAATGAAGACGTTCCGCCGCCCTCGTCGAAGGTGCCGGATATTCCCCCGGAGTTCGACGCCCTGCTTGCCCGCGCCACCGCCCGCGACCCCCACGAGCGCTACGCCGACGCCGGGGAGTTTCTGGCGGATATGGAGCGCACGGTCCGGGACCTGGGCCTGCCGGATTATGAGGTGCCGATCCCACTGAATTCCGCCGCGCATCGTGCCAATGAGAAGGCTTCCCCGCCGACGGATCTACTTACTTCGGCGATGGTTGCGGCGGGCGTCGGCAATTCGATTGAGCACGCCGCGACCACCGTAATTCCCGCAGTCACCGAGGAGCAGGCGGAGACCACGCAGATGTTGCCTGTCGACGCCGCGCCCCCGATCAACGCCACCACCGCCTACGAGCGCCGCCCCGAAACGACCGGCGAAATCCCGGTGGTGCCGGCGCCGGTTCCGGATCCGTCGCAGCAGCCCGCACCCCCCGGGCCGCCTGTGGTGCAAAAGCAAGCCCCGGCCGTGGAAAACCGATCCAAGGCCAAGCTTGCGGTGTGGCTTTTGGTGATCGGTATCGTGACCGCCGCCGTCGTGGTAGGCGGCTGGTGGTTAGGATCCGGGCGCTATGGCGAGGTCCCGCAGGTGATCGGCATGGAACGCACCGTCGCGGAGGCCGCCCTACAGGAGGCCGGCTTTACCCCGGTCGCGGAGGATGTGTATTCGGACGAAATCGAACCGGGTTTCGTCGCGGACACCAATCCGAAGACCGGCGAATGGGCCACGCGCGGCGGCAATGTCGCGCTCTTGGTTTCCTTGGGAAAGCCCAGCGTGCCGGGCATTCCAGAATCCTATAGCGCCAGCGAATATCGCGAGCGGCTTGAGGAACGCACCTTGGTGTGGGCCCAGGGCGCCGATGTGTATTCGGACGAGGTCCCAAAAGGCGGGGTGGTGAGCACGGACCCAGGCATTGGCACCACCGTGAGCACGCATTCCACGGTGACCGTGGCGTTGAGTAAGGGGCCCGCCCCGGTCCACGTGCCGGACGTGCGCAATAAAACGCGCCAGGAGGCCATTCAGACCCTCGAAGACGCCGGCCTGAAGGTCTCCGGGATCGAAGAGGCATTCGACGCCGAGATTGGCCGCGGCAAGGTCATTTCCACCTCGCCGGAAACCGACGCCGAGGTGGATCGCGGCACGGAGATCAAGCTGATCCTTTCCAATGCCATCGAGGTGCCCGACGTCACCGGCCTCACCGAATCGGAGGCCCGCAAAAAGCTTTCGGAGGTAGGCATTAGCGTGCGCACCGTCACCACGGATTCCTCCGCTTCGGGCGGCACCAAGGTGGTCTCGGGCACCGTCCCCGTCGCGGGCCGTTTCCTCGACCCCGCCAATGCGGAAGTGGATCTCACGGTGACCCACCAGGTGCGCGTCCCCCTTGTGATCGGCAAGACCGTCAAAGACGCCGTGGCTACCCTGCAGCGGGAGGGCTTCAAGGTCACCGGCGTGGATGACGCAGACAATAGCGACCGCATTATTTCCCAGTCGCCGTCCCCGGCCTCCCTGACTGAATATGGTGCAACGGTTACTCTCTACCCGTTCTAGCTGGCTGCTTGTGCTCGCCGCGCTGGCGGCGGTGAGCGTCAACGGCGACGGCTGGCGCTACCTGGTGGATGTGGATGTTTACCGCCAGGGCGCCGCCGCATTGCTGCACGACCCCGGCAATCTCTACCACCGCGCCTACCCCACGGCGGATCGCGCGCTGCCCTTTACGTATCCCCCGTTCGGCGCGTTGCTCCTGGCCCCGCTGGCCGCCCTGCCGCAGTTCGCCGCGGAGGTAGCGATGACCGCGATCAGCGTCGTGTGCCTCTATTGGTCCCTGCGCACGCTCCACACCCCGCATATCGGCGCGATCCTGGCCGCCGCCCTGCTTCTGGAACCGGTCACCAGTACGATCAGCTTCGGCCAGATCAATATCCTACTCATGGCGCTGGTCCTGCATGATTGCCTCGCGCCCCAGCGCAGGCTCCCCCGCGGCCTGCTCACGGGTCTCGCCGCCGCCTGCAAGCTCACCCCCGGGGTGTTCCTGTTGTATTTCCTGGCCCGCCGTGATTTCCGCGCCGCCGCCTGGTTTACGGGCGCTGGTGCGGCGGCAACGGGGTTGGCGGCCGCGTTTCGGCCGCGCGATTCCATCACGTATTTCACCGGCACTTTGTGGGATGCCCACCGCATTGGGGATCTGGGGGAGGCTACGAACGTTTCGTTGCTGGCTGTGCTGGTGCGAGCGGACGTCGATAAGCATTGGTGGTGGCTGATTGCCGCGCTTGGGTGCGGCGTATTTGTCATTGCCTGGCGCACGCCTATCGACGCCGCGTGCTTACTCACCGTAGCGTACTTCGGCCTTGTCGCCTCCCCCGTCAGCTGGTCCCACCACTGGGTATGGCTGGTGCCGGGGGTAGTGATCATGTGGCGGGTGGCGCGCTGGTGGTGCTGGTGGGCGCTGGCCGCAATGACCATCGGCCAGTTCCACAAATGGCTTCCCTGGGGCGAATGGGCCGGGTGGGAAAGCCTACTGGCCGCCCACTACCTATTCGTAGCGGCGGCGCTGTGGCTTATCTGTTGCAGGCTTAGTTGCGCAGCATCTCCGCAACGAGGAACGCCAGCTCCAGGGACTGCTGCGTGTTCAACCGCGGGTCGCAGGCCGATTCGTAGCGGCCCGGCAGATCCACATCGGTGATGTCCTCCGCGCCGCCGAGGCACTCGGTGACATCCTCGCCGGTCAATTCGATATGAATGCCGCCGGGGTGGGTGCCCAGCTTGCGGTGCACCTCGAAGAAGCCCTGCACCTCATCGATCACCTTGTCAAAGTGGCGGGTCTTGTAGCCATTGGATGCGGTGGTGGTATTGCCGTGCATGGGGTCGCACTGCCAGATCACCTTGTGCCCAGAGGCCTCCACCGCCTCGACGATGCCCGGCAGCACGCTGCGCACCTTATCGTGGCCCATGCGCGCCACCAGGGTCAGCCGGCCCGGCTCGTAGTTCGGATCCAGGCGATCCGCGTATGCCACGGCCTCCTCCGGGGTAACGGAAGGGCCGATCTTCAACCCCACCGGGTTGGCGATCAACGCTGCGAAGTTCACGTGGAAATCTTCCATGCCGCGGGTGCGCTCGCCCACCCACACCTGGTGCGCAGACAGGTTGTATAGCTCGGTATTGCCCTCATCATCGTCCGCGAGGCGCAGCATGGCGCGTTCGTAATCCACCAGCAGTGCCTCGTGGGAGCAGAAGATATCCGCGTGCCGAAGATTATGGTCCGCCACGCCGCAGGCCTGCATAAAGGCCATGCCGCGTTCGATTTCCTGCGCCAACGCCTCGTAGCGCGCGCCGGCCTTCGATTGCGCCACGAATTCGCGGTTCCACTCATTCAAGCGGTGCAGGTCGGCCGTGCCGGAAGTGGTCAAGGCACGCACCAAATTCATGGCGGCAGACGAGTTCGCGTAAGCGCGGATCATGCGGGCGGGGTCGTGGCGTCGAGAAGCCTCCGTAGCCTCCACGGCGTTGACGATATCGCCGCGGTAGTTCGGCAACCCGTTCGCATCGAGGTCCGACGAACGTGGTTTCGCATACTGGCCTGCGATACGGGCCATCTTGACCACGGGAGTGGAGGCGCCATAGGTGAGCACCACGGCCATCTGCAGCAACGTCTTAATGTTCGCGCGGATATGCGGCTCGGTGTTGGACTCGAAAGTCTCGGCGCAATCGCCACCCTGCAGCAGGAACGCCCTACCCAGGGCAACCTCGGCGAGCTGCTTGCGCAGCCCCCGAATCTCCGGGGCCACCACGATCGGCGGCACCGACTCCAAAATCTTGCGGACGGTATCGGCCTGCTGCTGGTCCCAGCTCGGTTGCTGGTATGCAGGGCGCGAAATAACGTCATCAAATCGCTCCTGGATACCACCGGGCAACGGCGGCAAATCGGGGAGCTCAGCCACGGGAATATCTACAGTCCAACTCACGCACACCATTTAACCACGCGCATCACAGCATTCCTAAAATGTGAGACGTCGCCGTTTCATAATGTGGGAAACGCGTGTTAGCGGCGGGTAATGGCGGCATTGCTCGGCGTCAATGGCAACGCCGCAAAACACACCTTAAACTTGGCCAAATTATGGCGGGCATCCACCAGCGCATCGTGATTATTATTGGGCAGCCGCGGCAACCTCGGGCGGCCCGCAAACTCCCAATACTGCTTTAACTCCCGCGTATAGCGCGGAATCTTGCGCGGCAACGCCACCATATCGCCCCACAGCTGGGCTAGGACCACGTGATCGTACGCGCCGACCCACGCCCATAATTCCGGATCCCCGGGCGAATCCAGCAAAAACGCCAGGATTTCCTCCCGGATCAGCTGCGGGGAACGCCACGCCTTATGGCCCGGCTCCGGCAATTGGTTCAACACATTATTGCGCACCCACGTGTTCGCCTTGGCGGGGTCAAAGGCGGTGGAGACGGCGTAATATTCGCGACCGTCCTCGCCGACGATGCCGATGGAAACAAGGTCGATTGTGGTGCCGTCTTCAATAAATTCTGTGTCGTAAAAGAAGCGCATACAGCAGATTCCTACACTTTCGCTTACAAACAATCCCGCACTCAGCATAGTCCTTTCCAGGCAACGGCATTAGACTCTCCAAACGTGAACACACTCCAGAGCGAATCCGAAACGTACTCCAGGCTCCTCACCAGAGCGTTAAGCCACCCCGCGGTGGTGGCCAGCGCCCTCCTGTTTGCCCTGTACGCGGTTTCGTTGCGGACGGTGAATTTCGACGCCATCGGCAGCTCCGAATTCTGGCGCTACCACATCGATATTGACGTCTACCGCGAGGGCGCAAAGGCCTTCCTGCGGGGCGAAAACCTGTACACCCAGGATTACAGCGTCGCGGACATCAAACTGCCCTTTACCTACCCGCCGCTCGCCGCAATTCTGTTCGCGCCGCTGGCGGTGCTCCCCCTAGCCTTCGGCGCGGTGGTTTTCGATATCGCCTCCGTGATCGTGCTGTGGTGGTGCATGGTGATCGTGCTCCGCCACGCCGCGCCCGCGCTGCCCGCCCGCCTGAGCGCCTTGGTGCTCCTGCCCGCCGCGCTCCTGCTCGAACCGATCACGGAAACCCTGGACTTTGTGCAGGTAAACATTTTCCTTATGGCCCTCGTCCTCGTGGACACGCTGACCAAAAAGCCCTGGCTGCCGCGCGGATTTTGGATCGGATTCGCCGCCGCCATCAAGCTCACCCCCGCGGTGTTCGGCCTGTATTTCCTGCTGCGCCGGGATTGGAAATCGGCGGGCGTGTGCGCGGCGTCGGGAATCGGTTTTACGGCCTTGGCGTGGCTGATCAGCCCCACGAACTCCTCCCAATATTGGCTGCACACGCTGAGCGACCCCTCCCGCATCGGCGGCCTGTCATACGCCGGCAATCAATCATTGCGTGGCCTGCTGTTCCGCCTCGTGGGCGAACAAACTTCCGAAACGCTGTGGAAGGTGGGCATCGTGATCCTCCTCGCCCTGATCGCCTGGGCGATGTACCACGCGCAACCCGTAGTCGCCGTCACATTGAATTCGCTGGTTGCGCTTCTGTGTTCCCCCGTTTCCTGGTCGCACCACTGGGTGTGGATCGTCCCCGCCGCGCTGCTGCTGGCCGTGGCCATGCGCAAGAGCGTGGCCGCCGGTGTGGCGTTTGTGCTGGTGGTTGGCACCGCATTGTTCCCCCCGCATTGGATGCTGCCGCGCAACAATAACGCCGAAGAGGCGTGGAATTTCGCGCAACAGCTGGTAGGAAGCTCCTACGTGCTACTCTCCCTCGCCATTGTGTTCGGCGTTATTGCGGCCCATTATCGACGCCGCGGCTCCCTTAGCTAGGGCACGTAACGCTGACCTTCACACGGGCAACCTTGCCGGTACCGTCATCGGCATCATCATTCATGGTGCCTTCGGAATGGAAGGCGTCGGTTTCGATGGTCCACGTATTGCCATCCCGCGTCACGGTGGCGGCCATTTCTTGGGCGTCTTCCGTGTCCAAGTGGGTGGTGTCCACATCGATATCGAGGTTATCCAGGGTGGGGTTATCGTCCGGGTTATTGATATCAATGTCCAGCTCGTGGGCTTCGCCCTTTTGGGATTCGATGTTCAACTCGGGACCCTCGTTCACATCATCCGCATCGTCGACATCATCATTGGAATCACCGGGGGTACAGGTGATGTTCAGAAAATTCGCCTCAAGTGGCGAACCATCGACCTCAACGGTGACATCGCCGCCGGAGGGTTGAGCCATCGCCGAGGAAGCCGCCGAAGTAGCCGAGGACATCGCCGAAGATGCTGCCGAAGTCGCGGACGACATCGCACTGCTGGTCTCGGAGTTGCCGCTGCAAGCAGCGAGGCTGAGCGTGGTGATGGACAGAAATACAGCAAGACGAATAGGTTTCATTGTCACTCCTTCATGAGGGGTGTCTTGGAGCATTGGGCAAACGCCGCGCTATAAGTGCTGATTATGAATACAGACACTTAGTTGCATTGTACACAATAACCGGGGCCGAGCAGCGGCGGAGAGTTACCCTCGCTCTGTGGCTGTAGGGTGCGTCTGTTTAGCGATACACCTTTTCGGCCCGCTTCGGGGCAGCCTTCACAAGCTCGGTGAGTGCCGGCGGCACCACGGTCCACTTGACCACGGGGATCCGGCGCAGGCCCTCGAAGACCAGCCCGCCAAACATGGCGAACAGCAGGCACACCCCAACCCACAGTGTCGGCGAATCCCACAGATTGCCCGAATCCTCCGTGAACGCAATGTCCTCGTAGCGATAATGAAAATTAAATAGCAATGTCAGCGCCAGCGGATGCCCCAAATACAGCACGAGGGTATGCCGCCCGAAAAACTCCAACACGGAATTGACCACCGGCACGCGGGACAAGACCACCGCCAACGCCACCGCGGCGGGCAGCATCAACAGCCGCACCATCAGGCGCACCATGATATCGATATCGTTGCTATCCAGCAGGATGCCGCCGGGCAGCTGCCAGCCTTCCACCGGGTATTCCTGGCGCAGCACCCACAGCGTCTCCAGCACATATCCGGACGCGTAACTCAGCCCGGCCACACCCAGGCCCCACAGGTACAGGGTGTGCTCCGCGAACCAATTGATCAGCGAGTGCCCATGCGCCCCGATAAAAAACACGGGGATAAACATGATCGAATTCGCCACAATTGGATCCCACTCCCCGGCGACCAGCAAGACCACTGGGCTAAACGAAAAGACCACCGCCAGCCACGGCCGCAGCTTCCGCGTCGCCCACAGCAGCAGATTACACAGGATCAGGCAATACAAAAACCAATAGGTATTGTTCCCGCCCGTGATCGCTTCCCAGTAGAACCACAAGTCCGGCATGGGTTTATCCTGAAACGCTGCCAACTCGGACGCCTTCAGCCACTGCTCCACCGGCACCCAAATCACATATGGCACCACAAAATACCACAGCCGCCGAGACACTAACTCGAACAATGTGCTGTGCAGAATCTTAACGGAAAAAAACCCACTGACCAGGAAAAACAGCGGCAAGCGCAGCGGCGCCAGCATCTCATTGTATTGCGCGGGTAGCGTCGTCTCCATGGCGCTGGGCACCGTCAGACACGCGTGCAGCAATAACACGCCGATAATGGACAATCCGCGGGCAGCGTCTGGCCACGCAAGGCGTTCAACCTTACGCGGGGTGGCCACCTGAGTGCTCACGCCTTACCTCTCCTTGGGCATAGTTGAAGCCCATTGGATTGGGCCTTGAACAACCTTACTGCACCTTTAGCGAATTTGGTAGCCCCGCAGCTCCTGCCAACCTAGTTGTACTGCGGCGCAGTTCCCTCCGGATAGCCCTCACCGGCCGCAAGCGACGCCTTGATATCGGCCGCATAGGCATCAACATAAGTCTGGCCCGACAGGGCCGCCAAGGTTTGCACAACGTGGTCCGTCAAGGCGCGTGCCGCTTCATAGGAATCCGGATCCAGCCCCAGCGCCTTGACATAACCCTCGGCGTCGATAGCCTCGCCCACGCGGATGCGCACCTTCGCCGGCCGCAGCACCCAGGAGCCAATCGGGTTGGCCTCCCGCGTGCCAATCATGGCGACCGGAACCACGCTCACACCCGCACCGAGCGCCATCCACGCCATGCCGGTCTTGCCCCGGAAAATACGGCCATCGGGTGACCGCGTTCCCTCCGGGTAGATCCCCAGCAAATCATTGCGTCTGAGCACCTGCATGCCCACATCGATGGCGGCCTGCGCAGCGTTGGCGGAGCTGCGGTCGATGGGCACCTGGCCGACGCTGGAGAAAAACCACTTTTGCAATTTACCTACCGGCGTGGTGCCGGTGAAATACTCCTGCTTGGCCAAGAAGGTGATCTGCCGGGGGCACATCAACGGCAGGTAAAACGAATCCATCACGGACTGATGGTTGGAAGCCAAAATGGCCGGCCCGGTACTGGGAATGTGTTCGAGCCCCTCGATTTCCGGGCGGTTATACACCCGAAAAAACGGGCCCATAATGATGTGCTTAAACGCCCAGTACCATTTGTTTTGCATGCTATTTCACTTCCATCGAGCCGGAACGGGTGCAGGTCAGGTTAGCTGGCGAGCCAAGTCTGCTACGCCAATCATACCTGCGTCGCTGCCAAGTTCCGCCGTGCGCAAACGAGCGAGCGGCCGATGCCCCGCCCCCACGATGCGCTTGCCATACTGCCTGCGTGCCGCCTCCAAATAGAGCACAGATTCGCCAGCCACGCCGCCGCCGATAACAATGAGTTCCGGGTCCAACACATCGCCGACGATGGCCAACCCCTCACCCAACCAATGCGCGAAATCATCGACCGCGGCCAGCGCTGCGACGTCCCCGCGGCGCGCCGCCTGCATCACCACATGGCCGGTCAAGGCCTCCGGACGCGCGCGAAAATCAATACTTAAGCGGGATTCCTCGAACCTCCCGCTGGCGATCAGCTCCCGCGCCGTGGATACCAAGGCCGTTCCGGAGCAATACCGTTCCAGGCAGCCGCGCTTGCCGCACGGGCAGGTACGCCCATCGGGGATCACGGTCAAATGTCCGAACTCAGGTGCGGTTCCAAACGCGCCCCGATAAATCTTGCCGTCGATCATCAGCGCCCCGCCGATCCCCGTCCCGATCGCAAACAACGTCCAAATTTTCGCATCGCGCGCCGCCCCGAACCGATATTCGCCCCACGCGGCGGCATTGGCGTCGTGCTCCAAGCGCACCGGCAGCTGCAGGAGGTTTTGCAGGCGCTGTTGCACAGCCGCGTCCCGCCACGGCAAGTGCGGCGCAAATCGCACTGTTGTGCAATCCGGGTCGAGGAATGCGGCCACGGCCACTCCCACCGCCGCGATCTGGTGCCGCTTTCCGAGCTTTTCAACTATATGTTTGATCCCGCGTTCCAACGCAGAGGTGCTGCTGGGCGTGGGGACTTGCTCGAAATCGATCACCGTTCCGTGAGCGTCTACGACCGCCCCGCGAAGGTTGGTGCCACCGATATCAAAACCAACGCACACTGGGGCCATGGGGCGTATTCACCTGCCGCTCGTTAAATAAAATACAAAAAGCTGTTCAAGTATATGCCACGCCGTGTACAAGCCCTATTTTGGTGGGCATTCAAGCGCCGCCCGCAGCCGCGCCCCAAGCCTCTCCCAGGACCAATCGCGCACTACATGCGCCCGCCCGGCACGCCCCATCGCGGCCCTGCGCTCCCCATCCCGCAACAGGGACACAATCTCCCGTGCAAGCCCTGTAATGTCCCTTCCCGATACCACCACGCCCGTCTCCGCGGTTACCGTTTCCGGCGCGCCCCCGGAATCCCCGGCGATCACCGGCACCTGGCAGGCCTGCGCCTCCAAATACACGATGCCCAGCCCCTCCACGTCCAAACCACCGCCACGGGTGCGCGCCGGCATGGCGAACACGTCGGCGGTTGCCAGAAGCGCCGTGCGCGGGGCGTCGGCAAGCATGCCGGTGAAATACACGCCATCCCCGGCGAGCCTACGCAGGATGCGTTCGTACCTGCCTCCGCCGACGATCATCAGGACGGCGTCGGGGATCTCCGCGCGCACCAGCGGCCACGAACGTATCAGCGAATCCTGCCCTTTTCGGGGGACCAGCCGCGAAATGCAGCACACCATCGGCCGCCCGGCGATCCCCCAGCGTTCCCGCACCGCCCTGTAGCGGTCGGCGCCAACCTCCAGAGGTTCGAACACTTGCGCGTCTACTCCGGAGGGCAAATGCAGCCATTCCACATCCCCGAACGCACGTTCAATCCGCCGGCAGGTGTACGCGGAAATATACGTCACCACGTCCGCGTGCCGGCCGATCCTGCGCAGCACCGAACGCGCGCCCGGCAGCATCGCCCAACCCACCTCGTGACCATGCGTCGTAGCCACCACCCGTCGCGCGCCCGCCCGTTTCGCCGCCGCACCCAGCAACCCCAGCGGCGCCGCGGCACCGAACCACACCGTATCTATACCGTGCGCACGAATTAATTGTTCCATGCGTATCGACGCCGCGACCGTAGGCAGCATCACCCGCCGCGGCCAGCGCTCCACCACATACGGCAGCCCCGCATCGTATTCGCGCGCGGCCTGAGCGTGTTGAGTCGAGGCAAACACCACGATTTCCTCAGGCGGGAGCTGCGCCACAAAATCCCTAAGGTACGACTGAATCCCGCCTACGGTGGGCGGGAAATCATTCGTGACCAGCAGCGTCTTGGCCACTAGTACCGGCGGGCCCCGTAATAGGGCATGGAATCCATGGGCACGACCTGCACCGGAATCCCGTAATCGGAGGCGTGCAACAACATGCCATTGCCCGCGTAAATGCCCACGTGGGTGGCGCCCGGGTAATAGCCGATCACATCACCGGGCTGCAGCTCCTCGCGGCTCACCGGCGTGCCACCGGCCATCTGCGCCTGCGAAGTCCGCGGCACAGTCTTGCCCTGCTGCTGGTAGGCCCAATACACCAAGCCGGAACAATCGAACGCGTCCGGGCCAATAGCGCCCCAACCATATGGCGAGCCCACCTTGGTCATGGCGACCTCAAGGGCGCTCATGCCCGACGGGTTCGACCCGGAAATCCCCAGCAGTGAATGCTCCACGGGGCCATTCTTAGAATTCCAGCGTTCCCGGTCGGCAGGGCTCAACGCCTCAACGCGGCGACGGATATCGGCAGTCTGGCCGTCGAGATCCTTACGCTCCTTTTCGGCGCGGCTACGCTCAACCTCAAGCTGGCCCGCCTGAAACTCAGCCTGCGCCTCCGCCCGCGCCGCCCTATCGTGCGACGCCGCAGCCTCATCAGCCGCCGCCAACAACCCCTTCAGCATCTGCTCCTGGTGGCGCGTCAGCGAAGTCATATACGCCGTGCGGTCGATGGCGCTCTGCGGGTTCTGCGCGGAAATAACGCTGGTCACGGGGTCAACATTGGCGCCGCGATACTTAGAAAGCGCCAACTTGTTTACCTCAGCCTGATTGGCCGCAACAGCATCGCGCGCGGCTTGCGCCTTTTCAGAGGTGACACGGACCTCATCGCGGATACCGTTAATCTCGTTCTGCTTGGCCTCAATATCAAGCTCCAATTGCTTGACATTTTCGTTCTTGGCCTCGATCTCGTGGGAGACCCTACCAAGGTCCTCGATCAGGCGATCCACTTCGGCGGGGTCCGCGTAGGCGGGCGGAACCACTGCCACGCTGAAAACAGTGACGCCAATCAAAATTGTGGACTTGATAACGCGGCGCAACTGCGACTCGGACACGTAACCTAAACCAACTTTCCATCGTTTGCACATGGGATTCGCGCCGTAAAACACCTGTTCACTCCGGTGTTGGGACCGGCGCCCACATAAGGCCGTTACGGCAACACTATGACTATAAACGGTTGATAAACAAAGACAAAGAACTCGCAGGAAAACTGAAACTAGAGTGAGCGATGTGATTACCGTGATTAATCGCCCACAACTTTTTGGGGAGGGACCGGTGCCCCGCGAAAAGCTACCCCACGAACGCAAAAACCCGCAGGCACGAACGTTTCGCTGCGGGTAAATTACGGAAGTTTCAGCGCGCGAGGCGCGTCGTTCGCGTTAGTAGCGAACAGCGGAGTGGAACGGCATTTGATCCATCGGAACCTCGGACAGCGGGGTGCCCTCGGTGGAGGCGTGAATCACGGTGCCGTGGCCGGTGTAGATGCCCACGTGCGAAGCGCCAGAGTAGAAGGCGACGATATCGCCAGCCTGCAGCTGGTCGTACGCAACCTGGTGGCCGTTAGCGGCCTGCTCATAAGAAGTACGCGGAATCTGCTTGCCCACCTGCTGATATGCCCACGTGGTCAGGCCGGAACAGTCGAAAGCGTTGGGGCCAGCTGCGCCCCACACATACGGAGCACCGATCTTGGATGCTGCGGCATCAACGATGGCCTGCCCATTGTTGGCGGCCGGAATGCCCGGCAGGTTGAACCCACCAGGGGTGGCAGCTTGCCCCGAGAGCGCGGGCACCCAGTCTTGAACGCCAGGGACGTTCTGGACACCCGGCACGTTTTCGATGCCAGGGACATTGAAAGTGATTCCGGTGTTCGGGATGACAACATCTGCAGCCTGTGCAGGTCCCGCAAAAGCAACGGTGGCGCCAACGGCGACAGCGGAAGCGGTTGCTGCGTTGCGAACAGTGTTCGTATTACGGCGGCTGTGCTTACCCACGATAGAAAACTCCAAATCTTCCTTTGTTGGCCGACCGGGTTAGCTGTCGGGTTCGGAAGCGGAAGGCTCCCTATCCGGATCCACGCTTTTATCAAAGCGCTCTCACACGGAACTCACCCCAGAATGAATAAGGTTTGGTTCCCCGGTTCACATTCACCACCTCCACTTGCCGGAGGCTTTGAAGCAAATGCGATTAGGCATTGTTCGGTTATCCGTCGCTTACCCTTCAAGACCCGTCTGATCTCTCCCGGCTCGCAATGTCTCATTTAGGTTACGAAAGGGGGTTTGGTTTGTCCAACGTTCGCAAGCAAATGACGCACATCTTGTGTTCGTTACCGTCCCGTTACCAAAACCAACGGGCAACCCTCATGTATCCAAATCGAGACAATCACTGCCACATACAGTACACCAAACCTGCAACAATAAAATATGTTGTACGCTGCACTTTCGCGGTGGGCGACGCTCAGATTTATGAGCCTAAAGCAATTCAGCTACCAATGCGTGGCGCGACACCCGATCGCACGTTACAAATTAATTTTGTGACTTCTGTCACATGCCCATGCGGAAGGGTAAAAAGTTGACCATTCAACGGATGGCGCGTCGCTTTTTGGGCCCCAAATGGCCCCGGTCAGCGTTTTCACAATCGCACCACGGTTAACTTAAATACCAAATACACCTCGCGTCACAGGCGCTGGCAAGGCGCCCAACACAAGGCGCTCACCGGCGCCACGCAGGAAGCTTTGCCGACGACGCCGGGCCGGCGGGACGTCGAAAAGCAATATTGCGACCCGCTAGCTCGCAATCTAAGCGTGCACTCCTTATATATAAGGAAAGCTCTCAGAAAAATTGCACCTTATATATAAGGTATGCCGCGGCGGCAGGGGTAACCGACGCACACCCCTTTGCGGCGGCCAAGAGCGCCGCACTCGACATTCAGCATCCCGCATCGCCATATATCTCATAGGGATATGATGGCGGTATGGACAGGACGCAACGCAATCTCGCCGTCTTTTCGGCAGTCGCCGTGGGCTGCGGCTGGGTTGGCGTCGGCTTGGCTACCCTCCTCGGGATCCCCTCCGACACACCCAGCGGCAGCCCAGGCCTGCTCATCTTTATCGTGACGCCCATGCTTACCGGTCTCGCCCTGCGTGGGCTCGACAACGACGGCTGGAATAACACAGGCTTTCGATTGAGACTGCGGGGAAATCTGGGTTGGTACACACTTTCTATTCTGGTGTTCCCCATAGTCACCGCCATCAATGTGGCCATTGGAATCGCGGCGGGCTGCTTGACCGCACCCGCAACGATGCGGTGCTCGAACGTCTCGCCCCGTTGGGAATTTGCCTTAAAGCCCCCACTACAACGCACCTCCACGGCCGCCACAGCGCCTCCCAGTGCCCGCCACAGGCCTAAAAAACCCGCCACCACAGTTTGTGTGTGGGGCGGGTTTTGAGCGCGTTGGAAATGAGCTAGCTAGACGCGGCCATCAGCCTCATCTTGGGCACGGTTGGCGGCTTGCAGCTCTTCGAACATTTCCGCTTCCTCAGCGTGGTTGCGGTGTTCGATTTCTGCGGCCTTGGCGGCGATCTCTGGGTTATCCGGCTTGAAGTAGGAGCCGCGGCCCGGGGCACCGGCGAAGCCAAGCTGGTTCATCTGCTTCGGCACGGGGGCACCGGCGTACTCCAGCGGGATCGGGTGGCCGTGATCGTCGACCGGACCCAGCGGCTGGTGCACCTCGATAAAGGCACCATTGGGCAGCTGGTTGATCACACCGGTCTCGATGCCGTGTTCGAGGACCTCGCGGTCCGAACGCTGCAGGCCAATGCAGATGCGGTAGGTGATAAAGTACGCCAGCGCGGGCAGCACGATCAAACCGATGCGGCCGATCCAGGTCATGGCGTTCAGCGAGATCTGGAAGTGGTAGGCCACCAGGTCATTACCACCGGAGATGGTCAGCAGTGCGTAGAACACCAGCGCCATCACGCCGAGCGAGGTGCGGACGGGGACGTCGCGCGGACGCTGCAGCAGGTTGTGGTGGGCATCGTCGCCGGTCATCTTCGCCTCGATGAACGGGTAGGCGAACAGCAGGCCCACGAGCACGCCCAGCATGATAGCCACCCAGAACACGGCGGGGATGGTGTAGTTGCCAAAGTACAGCTCCCAGGCGGGCATAATACGGGCCGCGCCGTCCGTCCACAGCATGTAGATATCGGGCTGCGAACCGGCGGAGACCTGCGCCGGGTTGTACGGGCCAAGGTTCCAAATCGCGTTGATCTGGGTAGCACCGGCCATCAGCGCCAGCAGGCCGAAGGTGATCAGGCCGAAGGCCACGGACTTCACTGCGAAGACCGGGAGGATGCGCACGCCAACCACGTTGTTTTCCGTGCGGCCGGGGCCGGGGAACTGCGTGTGCTTCTGGTACCAGACCAGCGCCAGGTGAGCGGCGATCAGCGCCAACAGAATGCCGGGGATCAACAACACGTGTGCGATGTAGAAACGGTCGAGCATGATTTCGGACGGGAAGTCACCGCCGAAGATCAGCCAGTGCAGCCAGGTGCCAATGACCGGCAGGGAAATGACGATCGCGGACATGATGCGCAGGCCCACGCCGGAAAGCAGATCGTCAGGCAGCGAGTAACCCATGAAACCCTCGGCAACGCTCAGCAGCAGCAACACGCAGCCGATGATCCAGTTTGCCTCACGCGGGCGTCGGAAAGCGCCGGTGAAGAAGATGCGCATCATGTGCACCATAATCGACACCGCGAACATCAGTGCGGCCCAGTGGTGCAGCTGGCGGATAAACAAGCCGCCGCGAACTTCGAAGGAAAGGTTCAGCGCCGTCTCATACGCACGGGACATTTCGACGCCGCGCAGCGGACCGTAAGCGCCGTCGTAAATGACCTTCGTAATGGAAGGGTCGAAGAACAGCGTCAGGTAAATGCCGGACAGCAGCAGCACAATAAAGCTGTACAGTGCGATCTCGCCGAGCAGGAAGGACCAGTGGGTTGGGAAGACCTTGTTGATCTGCTGGCGGACCATCGCGGACATGGTGTACCGCGAGTCCATATTGGTGCCCATTTGGGCTAATTTATTGTTGCTCATGACTTACGCTCCCAGAAAGCTGGGCCGACCGGCTCGATGAAGTTGCCAGCGGCGACGAGGTATCCCTCATCATCTACGGTAATAGGCAGCTGCGGAAGAGCACGAGCGGCAGGACCGAAAACGGGCTTACCGTAGTGCAAAGCATCGAACTGCGACTGGTGGCACGGGCACAGGATACGGTTGGTCTGCGCCTCATACAGCGAGGTGGGGCAACCAATGTGGGTACAGATCTTCGAATAGGCGTAGTAGTCGCCGTAGTGGAAGTCTTCCTGTCCGGCACGCTCGATTGCGCGCTGCGCGTCCTCGTGGCGGAGGCGAATCAGCATCACGGAGTTGCGCGAACCGTGAATCGAATGCATGTGCATCTCGTACACTTCGCGGGTCGAATCGTAGAGGTCGCCATCGTTGACGTCTTCCTCGGGCAGCGGGAAGACGGTTTCCATGGCGCCTGCCGCGAGATCCTCGGGGCGCATGCGCACGAGGCGGGTCACGCCCTGCGTGGTGTAGTGGCCATTGTGCTCCTCGGCGATAGCGCCGGTATCGCGGCCGAGGTACACCTTGGTGCCCTCTTCGGTAAGGGTCCATCCGGTGGTCCACAAGGTGCCGTCGCCCTGGACGTCGACGCCGCCGGGCTTCGGACGCCACGGGTTCTTCACCATGCCACCCAGCGGGGCGATAATGGCCAGGCCGGCAAGGACCGCGCCGGTGCCCATCAGGCCCTTAAGCAGGCTGCGGCGGCCGAGCGTGGAGGTCTCCCAAGAATCGTTCAGCAATGCGACGAGGGTGCGCTGATCGACTTCCTCGGAAGGGCCGTCGTGGCGGCGCTGCACCGAAATCTCTTCAGGGATGAACTTCTTTACGTAAAGGACCGCGCCGAAGCCCATGCACAGGATGGACAAGCCCATCGTGACGCCGAGCAGCGGGGTGTACAGGGTGTACAGCCAGAGGCCTTCTTCGCCGAGGCCCTTGTACTCCCACGGCCAGAACAGGTACACGCCTAGGAATGCGATAGCGAATACGATGCCCAGGAGGAAGCAGATGACCACGCTGCGTTCCGCGCGCTTTTCTGCAGGATCGTTCGGGATTGGGAAGCGTTCCTTGCGGTACGCGACCGTCACTTCATCGAGCTCGGTGCCCAAGCGGGCCAGCTCATCGTTGCTCATGGAGTTGAGCTCTTGAGAGGTGTACTTCTTCATTTCGTTGTTACTCATGAGCGGGATCCAATCCACAATGCAGCGGCAACCAGCACGGTAATGCCGACGAGCCACATCAACATGCCCTCAGTGACGGGGCCGATACCGCCAAGACCGTAGCCACCGGGGTTCGGGGTTTCCTTCGCGGACTTAATGAAGGCGATGATGTCCTTCTTCTCGTCCGCGGTGAGCTGACGGTCGGAGAACTTCGGCATGTTCTGGGGGCCGGTGAGCATAGCCTGGTAGATCTCCTGCTCGTTTGCAGGATCTAGGTAGGGAGCGTACTTACCGGAGGAAAGCGCGCCGCCACGGCCGGTGAAGTTGTGGCAGGACGCACAGTTCAAACGGAATAGGTCAGCACCACGGGCGACATCGGCTGGATCAATCTCACCGTTGTAGTTTTGACCGCGAAGCGATTCCATGGCGATGGAGCCGTCTTCGTTTTTCACAATGCCCGGGCCACCGCCGTTAGCGTTGACATATGCGGCAAGCGCAAGCGTCTGATGCTCGGAGTAGCGCGGGGTCTTACGTGCAGCTTGTGCTTCGTTGCGGAGCATCGGCATACGACCAGAGTGGACCTGGAAGTACACTGCACCTTCGCCTACACCAATCAGGGAGGGGCCGCGGCCCTTGACGCCCTGAAGGTTGACACCGTGGCAGGTAATACACGCGACGTCGTAAAGGTCTTTGCCTTCTTGAATCAGTGCCTGGGTGTCGGAGCTGGCGGTAGCCACCTGTGCGTCGGGTGTCAACGCATCAGCCAGAAGGCCAGCACTGGTGAGACCGATGGTCAATGCCACTGCACCGGCGACGGTCCGGCGCACCTTGCGGCGGCTCTTGACCTTCTTCGCCGATCTGACCGCAGCGGCGGCCATATCGGGTTTCTGGAGGTTGGTATCCATCATTTCCCTTATAACTCGTGTTCGGAAAGTGAAGGGCTATAGGCCGAGCCCTGGAGCTCATCTACTGGGTGAGTCCGAGGTCCGTCGGCTGCTACGGCCTACTGAATGAAGTAAATGGTGATGAACAAGCCGATCCAAACCACGTCGACGAAGTGCCAGTAGTAGGACACCACCATCGCTGCGGTCGCTTGGGCCGGGGTGAACTTCGACTTGGCCACGCGAATCAAAACCACCACGAAACCAAGGACACCAGCCAGAACGTGAGCAGCGTGGAACCCGGTTGTGATGTAGAAAACGGATCCGTAGATGCTGTTCTGAATGGTCAGGCCGTGCTGCACCAACTGGAAGTACTCCCACGCTTGACCCACGAGGAACACGAGACCCATAACGGTAGAAAGTGCATACCAGCGACGAAGTGCGAAGACGTCACCTCGTTCTGCGGCGAAAACGCCCCACTGTGCGGTAAACGACGATGAAACCAGAATCGCCGTAATCGCGAAGGCGTACGGAACATTCAGGTGGCCTGTACCTGCGTCCCACGACTCTCCCTGACCATTCGCACGTGACACAAAGTACATAGCGAACAGGCCAGCGAAGAACATCAATTCCTGCGACAAAAACACAATCGTGCCGACACTGACCATATTGGGCCGGTTCAGTGCCGCAACACGCTGCGGTGCCGCCATGTCTGTATTTCCAACTGCGCTCGTCACGTTAACTAGTATGACGGTTTCTTAGAGTTAAGTCATCTCATGCCCCCGAATTCTCGTGCGAGAAAATCGCGTGTACAGGTGCTTTTCTTGGCCCACTAAGAAATTCCAAAAACTTTCTAAACGGCGGGAACTTTTTCGCCGCAGATCCGACGCGCTATTTTTGCAGGTCAACCCCCCAGCCGGACGCGTCCACAAGCCGCTTTCCGTTTTCGCCATTAAAGCCTAAAACATTCCCCTGTATTGATGGCCCCAATTCCTCAGCTGAAGTGAGAGATGTATGTCACAAATATCCGCGGGAACTTTTCGTCCGCTACAACTTTCGGTTGACCCCCTGCGGCCTGCGGAAATGCTGACGGACGAAAAACTCGGCACCATAACGCCCCCACATGCACCACTACTTGGGAAGAAGCGCGAAGCGACGCGAAAGCCTCGCGCCCGCTCTGCAGCCCATCCCCTACCCTGCCGCTGGGGCTCAATGGTGCTATCGAGGAGTTCACACTCCCCGAGCGCTAACTCCAATTTAGCATTTTAGATAAAGCGTCATACGCCAACTAAGCACACAAAAACCCTGCGGGTGATTCCGCAGGGTTTCTCGAATTGCGTTACAGGTGCCTACCTAGGCAACACCACGTAATAGCAGACAGGAATTTAGTGCTTTTCCTTCGGCAGACCGTATTGCAAGTTGAGCATCGTACCGGACCAAATCAGAACAACTGCGCCAAGCAGAAGCATCCAATAGGACATAAAGGCAATAGCAAAGCCCATAATCAAAATGGCCATCGACATCACAAACGGCCAAATGGAACTCGGGCTAAAGAAACCGAGCATGCCGGCGCCGTCTTCGACCTCGGCTTCCTCCCAGTCGTGCGGGAGAATATCCATTCGACGTTCGGTGAAGTGGAAGTAACCACCCAGCATCAGCGTCAACCCTGTGGCCAGGACCAATCCCGTGGCACCGGCCCACTCCAGGCCGCGAATGCTGCCGGCATCGGCAATCTTCATCGTTGCCAGAATGTAGAGCACTGCCATGACCGCCAGGAACACGGTCAGCCCGTAGAAGATCTTTGCAGAAGACTTCATTGTTAGGTCACTCCTCCTTTAAAAGCCCTCGTTGAGGTCCACGGTGTTTTCGTTCGCACCGCGGGTATCGGTACGGCCGGGCAAGAACGGGCTGGTAGAAGTAGCGTACGGCTTTTCACCGATAGCCTCCAGCGCCTCGGAGTTCTGCGCATCCGGGTTCTTCATCCGGTAGTCCAAGTACTCGGTGAACTTCTCCGGCGAAACAACGCGCACCTCAAAGTTCATCATTGCGTGGTAGGTACCGCACATTTCCGCGCAGCGCCCCACGAACGCGCCTTCCTTCTCAATCTTTTCAATCTGGAAGGTCCGCTGGGACTTGTTCGCCTCCGGGTGCGGGAACGCGTCGCGCTTAAACAGGAATTCCGGAACCCAGAAGGAGTGCACCACGTCGGCCGCGGCGAGGTCGAACTCGATCGCCGTCTGCGACGGCAGCACCAGCACCGGCACCTCGTCCGTGGTGCCTACGGTCTCAATCTTGTTGAAGTGCAAGAAGGAAACGTCCGAGGTGGACTTGCCGTGGATCGGGCCCGCGGCCGCACCATGTCCGTCACCATGCGACGCGGTACCTTCTTCACCGCGGGTGGTATCCGAGAATTCGGCAGAGTTTTCGGCTGCCTTTTGGCGTTCGGCGTCGGTACCAACATAGTCCGAGCCGGTCGGCGAAAGCTCCGAAGAAACGTTCGCATAGCCGAACTTCCAGTTCCACTGGAAGGCGGTAACGTCCACCTTGACCTTCGGGTCCTTATCCAATGCGGTGACCTTGTCCTGGGTCTGCACCGTAAAGAAGAACAAGCCCATCACAATAACGATCGGGATGATCGTAAGCACCAGCTCCAAGGGCACGTTATACCCGGTCTGACGCGGGAACTCGCCCTTACCGGCCTTTTCCGCCTTCTTCGCCGAATACGCGAAGAGCGACCAGAACATAAGGCCCCACATGATAATGCCGATGATCCATGCCGCCACCCAGGTCCATACCCAGAAGTTGCCCATAGCGGTCGCCTCCGGCGTAATGCCCTCGGGCCAGCCCATGCGCAAGAATTGGCCGAACGAGCCGCCGGGTGCGGCGACGTCGCAGCCAGTCAGCGTAAGGCTACCTGCGCCGATGATTCCGGCAAGCAGGGCCTTTCGCCGAAAACCACGCTTGTTTCGCTGTTCCACGTGTGTCTGCCTTCCTGTCCACACAATCGCTTCAGAACGCAACGCGTCCTTGTCCTAAACATTGAGGTTATCGCATACGGCGCGGGTTTCCACTTCGATTCACCCATGAAAAAGGGCAGGCTAGGTGCGTTCCTGATAAAACAGTGAGGATTCTACTGCATGAAAGCCGCGCAAACCGAACATACGCCCTCAGCATGTAATCCAACTCACACTCGGTATCAAACGTTTGGGTACCCCCCAATGGGCGTGTTAAGGGCCGTTTATGCAGTGTTTTTTACCCCGCAAGTCACTTTCGGAACTTTCAAACTCAGCGCTTGCCCACCCGTTCAGGGTTGTTCACCAGTTCCAATGGAGCCGCAATTCACTTGCACGTTCGTAACACCGTCTGACGGAAACCGGCTGACACCTCACGCTTCCGGCATGATGGGTCTGTGGTGCCACAAACCCGCTAGCGGTTAAGCTGTGTTGATGCGTGGCGCGTGGGCGCCGCTGTCCACCCTGACCAAACGACTCTATTTAAAGGAACTGTTGTATGTGCGGCCTCCTTGGCATGCTGACCAGCAATCAGAACGCTGCTGACTTTGTCGCGGCAACCGAACGCGCTTTGCCGTGCATGCGGCACCGCGGCCCCGACGAAGACGGTACCTGGTTCGATGCCGACGTAGTGTTCGGTTTTAACCGACTCTCCATTATCGATATCGCCCACTCGCATCAGCCTCTCCAATGGGGCCCTGCCGACGCCCCCGAGCGCTACGCCATGACCTTTAACGGCGAGATTTACAATTACCTCGAGCTGCGCGCGGAATTGCAAGACCTCGGCTACACCTTCAACACGTCTGGCGACGGCGAGACGATCATCGTCGGCTACCACCATTGGGGCAAGGACGTGGTTACGCACCTCCGCGGGATGTTCGCCTTCGCCATTTGGGATACGCACAACCGCGAGCTTTTCCTGGCCCGCGACCCGTTTGGCATCAAACCGCTGTATTACGCCACCACCGACGCCGGCACGGTCTTCGCCTCCGAAAAGAAATCAATCCTGGAGATGGCCCCCGAGATCGGCCTCCCGCTGGACCTCGATTTCCGCGCGATCGAACACTACGTAGATCTGCAATACGTGCCCGAACCGGAGTCCCTACACGCCGCAATCCGCCGCCTGGAATCCGGCTGCATCGCCACCGTCCAACCCGGCGGTCAGGTCACCGCGGAGCGCTACTTCAAGCCCCAATTCCCCGCCCAGCCCGTGCCCAAAGGCAAGGAGCAGGACCTGTTCGATCGCATCGCGCGGGCGCTAGAAGACAGCGTCGAAAAGCATATGCGTGCGGACGTTACAGTCGGCTCCTTCCTTTCGGGAGGCATCGACTCCACCGCAATCGCCGCCCTAGCCAAACGCCACAACCCGAAGCTCCTCACCTTTACCACCGGCTTCGAACGCGAAGGCTACTCCGAGGTTGACGTCGCCGCCGAATCCGCCGCGGCTATCGACGCCGAGCACATCGTCAAGGTCGTCTCTCCCGAAGAGTACGCCAACGCCATCCCCAAGATCATGTGGTATCTCGACGACCCAGTCGCCGACCCCTCCTTGGTCCCCCTCTACTTCGTCGCCGCCGAGGCCCGCAAGCACGTCAAAGTGGTACTCTCCGGCGAAGGCGCGGACGAGCTCTTCGGCGGCTACACCATTTATAAGGAGCCGCTATCCCTCGCGCCGTTTGAGAAACTCCCCTCCCCCATGCGCAAGGGCATGCACCAACTCAGCCGCGTGCTTCCGGACGGCATGAAGGGGAAATCCCTCCTCGAACGCGGCTCCATGACCATGGAAGAGCGCTACTACGGCAATGCGCGTTCCTTTAACTGGGAGCAACTCAAGCGCGTGCTTCCCGACGCCCGGCCCGAATGGGACCACAAAGACGTCACCGCCCCCATCTACGCGCAATCCAAAAACATGGATCCCGTTGCCCGCATGCAACACCTAGACCTGTTTACCTGGATGCGCGGCGATATCCTGGTCAAGGCCGATAAAATCACCATGGCCAACTCCCTTGAACTGCGCGTTCCCTTCCTAGACCGCGAAGTCTTCGCCGTGGCGGAAACCATTCCCTACGATCTCAAGATCACCGAAGGCACCACCAAATACGCCCTGCGCCGCGCGATGGAACAAATCGTTCCGGCCCACGTGCTCAACCGCCGCAAGCTGGGCTTCCCGGTGCCCATGCGCCACTGGCTCGCCGGCGACGAACTCTACGGGTGGGCGCAAGAAACCATCAATGAATCCCAGACCGACGGAATCATAGCCAAGCACGCCGTGCTTGACATGCTCAAAGAGCACCGCGCTGGAGTCTCCGACCATTCTCGACGCCTCTGGACCGTCCTCGCCTTTATGGTGTGGCACGCCATCTTCGTGGAACACCGCATCAAGCCGGACATCGAGGAGCGCGACTACCCCGTCCACCTCTAAATCCAAGATTGCGCGCAACTTCCACGCTGGTGCCGTGTGGGGTTGCGCTCAACCAGCCAACCCGCCGATAGGTTGCGGAGCTTCTCCACCCGCCGATGAGTTGTGCACCACCGCCAAGGTCGCCGATGGGTTGTGCGCAACTGCCGACCTGGGGCTGGTCTTTCTATTCTTCATTCGGGGCCCCAACGAAGAAATCCAGGACGAATCTGGCCCAAAAACGCCCAAAAACGCCGCAGCTCGTCTTTCTATTCTTCGTTGACCACCCTAATGAAGAAATTCCGGACGATCGCAGGTCAACGGCTGCACACAACCTATCAGGGCAAGCTGCCGGGAGAGCAATCCCGGGCAATAGAGTTCGAACTTTCTCGAACCATCGGCCCCGCAAAATCTGCCTCAGGCAGATCTAACAGCTCGAGTTCACCGTCCTGCGGAAACACTACCCCGCGATGACCGACGCGCCGGATCTGCCTCAGGCACATCTAACACGGCGGGTTCACCCTTCTGCGGAAACACCACCGCGCGGCGGCTGGCGTGTCGAATCTGCCTGAGCGCGGAAAATCGTCGGCCGATTTCGGCCCCAAATCGCCCCAGCGGCAATACATTGTGCGCCACCGCCTAGGTCGCCGATGGGTTGTGCGCAACTGCCGACCTGGGGCTGGTCTTTCTATTCTTCATTCGGGGCCCCAACGAAGAAATCCAGGACGAATCTGGCCCAAAAACGCCGTGTAGAATCTCGCGACCTTGGTAACACTCTGTGCCATCACCTTGGTAACAATCAGTATCATCACCTTGGTGACAACCAGTAGCATTACCTTGGTAACGCGCGAGCGGGTAGTTAATCCTCTAGTTCAGCAGCGGCGGTGGGGTGTTGTTGTAGCCATTGCTGCTGTCGTTTGAGAAACCACGGCGGGGCCTCGTGGAGGTACGCGCCGATGATTTTCCAAAGGGGTACGGTGGCGCCGATCGGTTCGCCGAGCACGTTTAGTGGCAGTGGGATTCGCAGGACCATGACGCCGTCGACGGAATCGAATAGCGCGTATTCATCGTCGGTGTGAACGACGTAGTAGTGCTTATCGGTAAGCCGTTTGGGGATATTGATGTAGTACCCCGCGAGCGCGAAACGTGGTCTGGACGAGGGTTTGATGTACAGCATTGCTGGATCCTGGTCGAGGCCATCTGCAGCGCTGGGGGACTCGCTCGAACGGGCCTGCCGGTATTTTTCAATCTCTGCAGTCAATTGCTCCTGGGTGATGGGCTCGCCGCTACTAGGGCGGTGTTCGATGCTGTCCCAGGCCTGTTTCGGGGTCATACCCCCGAGTGCTTGAT
Source organism: Corynebacterium canis (assembly GCF_030408595.1). Classification (NCBI taxonomy): domain Bacteria; kingdom Bacillati; phylum Actinomycetota; class Actinomycetes; order Mycobacteriales; family Corynebacteriaceae; genus Corynebacterium; species Corynebacterium canis. The sequence goes on from NZ_CP047080.1 coordinate 2,179,862, forward strand.
GCCTCCGCTTGTTGTTGTAGTACTCCCGGTATTCACTGAGCAATTCCTTCAATTTGGCCTCAGTACTGGGCTTGTGCGCATCAAGGAACTTCACCAAGGTTTGATGGGAGCGTTCGTTTTTGCCTTGGGTTTGGGGATGATCCGCCCGGCCAGTAATGGCCTCACAACCCTTGACGGCAAGAAACCGATGCAGCGCAGTGATCCGGCCCCGGCGAATCTGATTAAACGCGCCACCATTATCGCTCAGCAATTGGCGCGGTACCCCATAGACACGGATCGCGTTAACTACACAGTTCAACGCATCTGCCCCATTTTCCGGCTTGGTGCCATACGTAGTACCCACATCAAATCGGGTTGCATCATCGATGAGCTGGTAAATCGTGATCACAGTGCCCGCCGGAGTAGCGAGCCGATAGGAAAACGCATCCAGCTGCCACAACTCCATGGCACAGGATCGCTCGAAGCGCACTATCGATGAGCGAGGCCGCTTCCGGGGATTCTTCGCGACCACACCCGCAGCAGCCAGAATCCGAGCAATCGTCGACACCGAAGGAATCGGCTGCACCACATTCGGCTGATCAATCAACGCATACCAAATGGATCGCGGCCCATTATCCCAACCAAATTGGCCAAGCCGCTCCCGCATCGCAAGCACCATCGACACCGTAGCCTCATCATAGGTAGTCGCAGGCTTATGCGGCGCACTCGACCGCGGATGCAGCGCCCCAAATCCTTCCTGCTCAAAACGCTTTTTGATCGCATAATACGTTTTCCGGCTAATGCCATGAACCGCACAAAACTCCGTAATACTCATGCCGTTCGCGGCACACGGATCAAATTCAACAATTAAACGCCGCACATTCGGCGAAAGAGGACGAACCATGCACCTAATTGAAAACGAACACCACCAAAATCGTTTCCACGGTCATGAGACTCGTTGCATCCAAGGCCATGAGACAGACTGTTACCAAGGACATGAGACAGGTTGTCACCAAGGTGATGAAACAGGTTGTTACCAAGGTCCTGAGAGATGACAGGCCAAAAACGCTGCAAATCGTCTTTCTATTCTTCGTTGACCACCCTAATGAAGAAATTCCGGACGATCGCAGGTCAACAGCTGCACACAACCTATCCGCGCAAGCTATTGGCAAGGCCGTGAAACACAGACAAGATTGAACTTTTTCGAACCATCGGCCCCGCAAAATCTGCCTCAGGCAGATCTGACATGGCGAATTCCGCGTCCTGCGGAAACACCACCGCGCGGCGGCTGGCGTGTCGAATCTGCCTGAGCGCGGAAAATCGTCGGCTGATTTCGGCCCCCAAGCCACCCCAGCGGCAGTAGGCTGTCGCAGCCACCGCCAAGGTCACCGATAAGTTGTCCACAACCGTTCGGGACTTAGCCAGACCTAGGCACAACGTTGCATCCGAGGCGGTCAGCGCCAGAAACCCGCCCCCAACCCCCGAACCCCCCGATCGGCACGGCAGCGTCTCGCCTAGTTGAACGAGTCCCCACAGGCGCAAGAGCCGCTGGCGTTGGGATTATCGATGGTAAACCCCTGGGATTCGATCGTGTCTGCGAAATCGATGCGCGCACCGGTAAGGTACGGCAAGCTCATTTTGTCTACTACAAGGTTGACCCCGCCAATAAGGTCGACTTTGTCGCCGTCCAGGCGACGGTCGTCGAAATAGAGCTGGTAGCGGAGTCCGGCGCAGCCACCGGGTTGGACGGCGATGCGCAACGCTAGGTCGTCGCGGCCTTCCTGATCAAGGAGAGCCTTGGCCTTTGCGGCAGCGGCATCGGTAAGAATGACACCGGTGTTGGTCTCGGGAGCAGTCATGGAAAAGAAGTCTCCTTGCGTGTGAATCTATGTCGGCAACCAACGGTACTAGCATTGTACGTTTTGCGCACACCTTGTGCTGGACCCGCATTCACGGATTGGGCGGAAAAGCTTGTAGCCTTGAGGGCGTTCGTTAGTTTTTTCTTCCAAGGAGTGTTCTGTGGCTTCTGACACTCAGTCTGCAGACAAGCACCGCAAGGGTTATACGCCGAAAAAGGGGCGTCCGACGCCGAAGCGGAATGAGGTTGAGCGCGCCCGGGGTATCCGGCGGGATCCGGTGTCGCCGCCGGAAACGTCGAAGGAGGCGCGGGCACGCCGTAAGGCGTTGAAGAAGTCGATGTCTCGGGAAGAGTATAAGGCGCTGAAGAAGCAGGAGCGGGAGTCTGCGGCCGCGAAGCGCCGGGCGGTGCAGGAGGCGATGGATCGCGGCGATGAGCGCTACCTCTTGGAGCGCGATAAGGGGGAGGTTCGCGCGTTTGCTCGAGATTGGGTGGATGCCCGCCGGTTCTTTAGCAATATGGTGATGCCCGCCGCCCTGCTGTTGTTGGTGGTGTTGTTTGCGGTGCAGTCGAATCCGGAGGTGAATGCGATCGCTTCTACGATCGCGATGCTGGTCATGGCGGCGTTTTTCATTGAGGGTTTCATTTTGGGCGCTCGTTTGAAAAAGGCTGCGGCGGAGCGTTTCCCGCATGCGACTGATACCGGTTACGCCCTCGCGTTTTATGGTTATTCGCGGGCGTCTCAGCCGCGTAAGTTGCGGAGTCCGAAGCCGCGCGTGGAGATTGGCGCTGAAGTTTAGGTGCGTACGCTTGTGCTAGGTGGCGCACGGTCGGGCAAGTCGGCGTTTGCGGAGGCTTTGATGCCTGCGGGCCCGGTCACGTATGTTGCTACGGCGCGCCCGTGGCCGGGTGATTCGGATTTTGCGGCGCGCATCGCGGACCATGTTTCTCGGCGTCCCTCCCATTGGCGCACCGAAGATACGCGCGACGTTGTTGACGTGCTTATCGACGCCTCGCCCACACCCGTCCTGGTCGACGACCTGGGTACGTGGCTCACTCATGTTATCGATTCCGCGCAGGCCTGGGACCGCCCCCGTGGCACGTGTCAGGCGCGTATCGACGCCCTGGTACGCGGCGTCGATACGTATGGTGGCGGTGAGCTCGTGCTGGTCACCCCCGAAGTGGGTATGGGCGTGATACCCGAACACCCTGCGGGACGGTTGTTCCGCGATGAAATTGGCACACTCAATGGGCGGCTGGCCCAGGTGTGCGACAAAGTGGTGCTTGTTGCCGCAGGATTGCCACTAGTCTTGAAACCCCAAACATAAAAGGAGTCACCCATGCTTCCCGCAGAACTATTCGCCAAGGTCGACGCGCCGAGTTTCGAGGTGCGCGAGCAGGCGGAGGCGTATCAGAAGACGCTGACTAAGCCCGCCGGATCCCTCGGGCGCCTCGAACAAATTGGCGTGTGGATGAGCTCCTGTCAGGGGGTGTGTCCGCCGCGGCCAATTAGGGACCCACGGATTATCGTATTTGCTGGCGATCACGGCGTGGCGCAGCGCGGGGTGTCTGCCTACCCGGCGGAGGTTTCCCTGCAGATGGCGGCCAATATTGAGGCGGGCGGCGCGGCGATCAATGTGCTGGGCCGGGCGGCGGGGGCTTCGGTACGCGTGGTGGATGTGTCCTTGGATCACGATGCCGAGGGCGAGGACCGGGTGCGGCGTTCCTGCGGCTCCATCGACGCCGTGGACGCCATGACCGAGCTAGAGGTGCTGCGCGCGATTCAGGTGGGGCAGCGCATCGCGGATCAGGAGGTGGATAGCGGGGCTGACCTGCTGATTGCCGGCGATTTGGGGATCGGCAATACTACCCCGGCGGCGGCGTTGGTGGGGGCCATGACCAAGTCCGAACCGGTGGTTGTGGTGGGGCGCGGCACCGGCATCGACGATGAGGGTTGGAAGCGCAAGGTGGCGGCCGTACGGGATGCCATGTTCCGCGTGCGCAACCAGCACCACGACGCGATCACCGTGCTGCGGGCCATTTCCTCCCCCGATCTCACCGCCATGGCGGGCTTCCTCGCGCAGGCCAGCGTGCGCCGCACGCCCGTGATTCTGGACGGCGTAGTGGTCACCTCTGCGGCGATCATGGCGAACAAACTTGCGCCCGGCGCGCGGCAGTGGTGGCTGGCCGGGCATCGCGGCGCCGAGCCCGCCCACAAGCTCGCATTGCGCGCGTTGAAGCTCGAACCCCTGCTCGATTTTAAGATGCGCCTTGGGGAGGGCTCCGGGGCGGCGGTGGCGCTGCCGATAGTCAAGGCCGCCGTAGACATCATGATTGATATGGCCACCTTCGAATCCGCCGGGGTTTCCGAAAAGGAGTAGCACGGTAGTGTCCGGGAAAGCCGAATTCGTCGCGGGTGACCACGGGTTTGCCCTGGTGGAGGGGCCCGCGACGGCGCTGTCCTGGTTGACCATCCTGCCCGTGCGGGGCGTAGCACAAGCCTTCGATCGGGTGACCGGGCGGCGGGCCATGAACTCGCTGCCGGTGGTAGGGCTCGTGCTCGGGGCCACAGGCGCCGCCTTGGTGGCCGGGCTCTCCTGGCTGCACACGCCCACGATATTGATCGCAGCCCTGTGCATCGCGCTGTGGCAATGGCTCACGCGCATGATGCACCTGGATGGGCTCGCCGATGTGGGCGACGCGCTGGGATCCTTTGGCGATCCCGAACGCGCGCGCGAAATCCTGGCGGACAAATACACCGGGGCGCTGGGCATGGGGGCCGCCGTGCTATGCCTTATGGTGCAGCTGGCTGGGCTCACCGCGGTGCTGGACAAGCTGCCGGGCACGGCGGCGGCGGGGTTGGTGATCGGATCGGTGCCTGTGGTCGCCCGCCTGGCCGGGATGATCCCCTGCCACCGGAACTTCTCCCCGCTGGCACCCACCGGCTTCGGGGCGTTGGTGATCGGCACCGTGGCAAGCCGCGCGATATTCGCATGGGCGTTCGCGCTGACGGCGGCGCTGGCGATCGCGGCCGGGACCCTCCCGATCGCACCGGTGAGCGAATGGGCGCTGGTGCTGCCGCTGGGGTGTGCCGGCGCGGCGTCGATAAGCGCGGCGGTGGTATTGGCACGCCGGTTGACGCGTCGCTTCGGCGGGCTCAACGGCGATTGCATCGGCGCGCTTATCGAACTCACGACCGCCCTCGCGCCCAGCGTCTTTGTGATCAGCTACGGGGCGCTGGTCGGGGGCTAGCTCAGCTGGTGCATCCAGCCATGGGTATCGGGCAGGCTGCCGCGCTGAATGCCGGTAAGCGTTTCCCGCAGCCGCATGGTGATCGGGCCGGTCACGCCACCATTGATATCGAAATCGCCGTGGCGGCTCTTTACGGAACCGACCGGGGTAATCACGGCCGCGGTGCCGCAGGCGAACGTTTCGGTGAGCTTCTTGGCGGCGGCATCATCCTCCCAATCCTGGGTGGAAATGAGCACCTCCTCGGTCTCATAGCCCAAATCGCGGGCCACCTGCAGCAGCGAATCGCGGGTGACGCCCGGCAGCAACGACCCCGACAACTTCGGGGTGACCACGCGCGCGGACTCGCCCTCGCCGTACACGAAGAACAGGTTCATGCCGCCCATTTCCTCCACATAGGAGCGCTTGATGGCGTCGAGCCACACCACTTGATCGCAACCCTGTTCGGCGGCCTGGGCCTGCGCGAGCAAGGAAGCCGCATAGTTACCCGCAAACTTGGCGGCGCCGGTGCCACCCGGGCAGGCGCGAACATAATCCTCGGACAGCCACACCGACACCGGCTTGATGCCGCCCGCGAAATATGCGCCGGCAGGGCCAGCGATCAGGGCGTACACATAACGCTTCGCCGGGCGCACGCCAAGGCACGGTTCGGTGGCCAACATAAAGGGACGCAGGTACAAGGACTCCTCACCGCCGGCGGCCGGGATCCAATCCTTATCCACGGCGACCAATTGACGCAAAGATTCGATAAACACGTCGGCCGGGAGCTGCGGCATGGCAAGGCGCTCGGCGGAACGCTGGAAACGCTGCGCGTTCTGCTCGGGGCGGAACGTTTGAATGCTGCCGTCCTCGTGGCGGTACGCCTTCAGCCCCTCAAACACGGCCTGGCCGTAGTGCAGGACCGACGAAGCCGGGTCCAGCACGAACGGCTGGTACGGGACCACCCGCGCATCGTGCCACCCTTGCTCCTCGGTCCAATCGATGAGCACCATGTGATCCGTATGAAATTTTCCAAAGCCCGGATTGGCCAGGATCTCGGCCCGGCTCTCGGGGCTGGTGGGCTGTTCAGTTTGCGTAACAGTAAAGGTCATTGCAGGCATACAGACACCCTACACCTCCCCAACACCCGCACAGCCAACCGAACATAGCTACGTTTGCGCTGGGCACGCTGCACCCCGGCGGCGCGCCCATGTGGTTAGGGTGGGAGGTGCCCGCCCGTTGCGCGCGGCCACCGTGGCGGCACGGCGCGGCAGCAGCAAACTAAGACACGCATCCTTACATCATTGGAGGGCCAATCGTGGCTAAAGAATTCACGCTTCCGGCGTATGGCATCGTCCCTACGGTCTCCGCGTCCAAGAAGCTCCCCAAGCGCACCGAGGCGCTCATTGTTCCTGTGTTCGAAGGTGAGGAGGATCTGGTGCTCGCGGCCAGCGGGCTGTTTACGGAAGCCGTCGAGCTGGAATTGCTCAAAACCCTCACCGCGCTGGGCGCTACCGGCGCGGCGGAGGAAATCACCAAGGTGCCCGCCCCCGCCGCCACCAACCTGGACTTGATCGTGGCCGTCGGGCTCGGCAATGCGGACGAGGTCACCGACACGGTGGTGCGGCGGGCCGCGGGCGTGGCGGTGCGCGAGCTCAAAGGCGTGCACAAGGCCGCCACCACCCTGGGCACCTTTGGCGTGCAGGCGGCCGTGGAGGGCGCGATCTTGGGCGCTTACACCTACCGCGGTTTGCGCACGGCGGAACTGCCGGAACGCAAGACCCCCGTTGCCGAACTGGTATTCGTGGGCGCGGATAAGGCGGCCGTGGAGCGCGCTCGGATTACCGCCGCCGCCGTGGCGCTGGCACGCGACCTGGTAAATACCGCCTCTTCGCACCTTTATCCGGAAACCTACGCGACGCTTACCGCGGGGCTGGCCAAGCGTGCCGGGCTGCAGGTCGAGGTGCTGGACGAGGCTGCCCTAGCCAAAGCGGGCTACGGCGGGATTCTGGCGGTAGGCGGCGGGTCCACGCGCCAACCGCGGCTCGTGCGGCTGACCTACCGTGCGAAAAAAGCTGCGAAGCACGTGGCGCTGGTTGGCAAGGGCGTGACCTTTGACACCGGCGGGATCTCCATTAAGCCCTCGGCAAACATGGATCACATGATTTCGGATATGGGCGGTTCCGCCGCCGTGATCGCAACCATTATCGCCGCGGCACAGCTGCAGCTGAACGTCAATGTGACGGCCACGGTGCCGATGGCGGAGAACATGCCCGGCGGCGGCGCGTACCGTCCCGGCGACGTAATCACGCACTACGGGGGTACCACCTGCGAGGTGCTCAATACCGACGCCGAGGGCCGCCTTATCCTCGCCGACGCCATCGCACGCGCGTGTGAAGACAACCCCGATTACCTGATCGAGGTGTCCACGCTGACGGGCGCGCAGCTGGTGGCCCTGGGCACCCGCACCACGGGCGTGCTCGGCAGCGATACCTTCCGCGACCGCGTGGCCGAGCTAGGCCGCAGCGTGGACGAGCCGGCGTGGGCAATGCCGATCCCGGAGGAGATCGCTAGCTCCGCGCTCAAGTCCCCAGTCGCCGATCTGCGCAATATCGCTACGCACAGGTTTGCGGGAATGCTCGTGGCTGGGCACTTCCTCAGCGAATTTGTCGCAGACGATGTCGAATGGGCACACATGGACGTCGCGGGCCCGGCCTTTAACACCGAAAGCGGCTACGGTTTCACCCCAGCACGCGGCACCGGCGCCCCGGTACGCACGCTGCTTGCCGCCCTGCAAGACGTTTCCGACCAGCGCTAATCGACGTCCGGCAGCTCGCCGCGCTCAAACCGGGCGCGGCGTTCGCGCTGTTCCTGGCGTTTGCGCAGAATGCGATCTCGTTCGATCTTGGCGCGCATGCGCTGGGGGTATCCGGTCTCTTCAACGTCGTATACGGGGATATCGAGGAGTCGAACAAGTGCATCAATGCCCTTGGGGCCGCCGATGCGGCGACGCGTGAATTCGCCATTTTCATCGACTAGGACGACACTCATTTCATTGACCACCGTCTCGGGCTCAATATATGCCTCGACGAACGCCCGCCCCACTACCCACGAACGTAGGTATTCGCGGTCCTCTGGCCTGATGGTTTCACCCGGTGCACGGGGTGGTTTCAGGCTGGATCTGGCGCGGTTTCGGCCGAAAATGTTGAACACAGCACACAATTCTAGGTCCAAATCTGTGGTTTGTGCCTACCCAAGCGACACAAAACAAACAGCAAACCGGTACGCTTTGCTGTATTAAGACCGTAACAAAACGACTTTTCCAAGGAGTCTGACACAATGGCGTTCTCCGTTGAGATGCCCGAACTGGGCGAATCCGTCACCGAGGGTACAATCACCCGCTGGCTGAAGCAGGTCGGTGACACCGTCGCCGCCGACGAGCCGTTGCTGGAGGTCTCCACAGACAAGGTCGACACTGAGATTCCGTCCCCCGCCGCAGGTGTTCTTTTGAAAATCTTGGCGGAAGAAGACGACACCGTTGACGTTGGCTCAGTCATCGCCGAAATCGGCGAAGAAGGCGAAGCACCAGCCGACACCACCCCCGCTGCCCCCGCACCGGCACCCGCAGCTGAGGCGGCCCCCGCCCCGGCCGCTGCGGCCCCCGCTGGCGATGCCACCGATATTGAGATGCCGGAGCTGGGTGAATCCGTCACCGAGGGCACCATCACCCGGTGGCTCAAAGCCGTGGGCGATACCGTCGAGGTGGATGAGCCGCTGCTGGAGGTCTCCACGGACAAGGTGGACACCGAGGTTCCCTCCCCGGTGGCCGGCACCCTCGTGGAAATCCTTGCCGAGGAAGACGACACCGTCGATGTCGGCGCCGTGATCGCACGCGTCGGTTCCGGCGTCGCCGCCGCCCCCGCGGAATCGGCCCCCAAGCCCGAACCGAAGGTAGAGGCCGCCCCGAAGGTGGAAGCCACCCCCGAGGTAGCCGCCAAAGTACAGGCCCCGGCGGCCGATGCCACCGATATTGAGATGCCGGAGCTTGGTGAATCCGTCACCGAGGGCACCATCACCCGGTGGCTCAAAGCCGTGGGCGATACCGTCGAGGTGGATGAGCCGCTACTGGAGGTCTCCACGGACAAGGTGGACACCGAGGTTCCCTCCCCGGTGGCCGGCACCCTCGTGGAAATCCTTGCCGAGGAAGACGACACCGTAGATGTCGGCGCCGTGATCGCACGCGTCGGTTCCGGCGTCGCCGCCGCCCCCGCGGAACCCGCCCCCAAGCCCGAACCGAAGGCAGAGGCAGCCCCGAAGGTGGAAGCACCCGCTCCCAAGCCGGAGCCCAAGCCTGAACCCAAGCCGGAGCCGAAGCCCGCTGCTCCCGAGCCCACCCCGGCACCCGCGGCGGCGAAAAAGAATGCGGAAAACGTCCCGTACGTGACCCCGCTGGTGCGCAAGCTCGCCGATAAGCACGGCATCGATCTGCGTACCATCACCGGCACCGGTGTTGGTGGGCGCATCCGCAAGCAGGACGTTTTGGCCGCCGCGAACCAAGGTGCGGCTGCGGAAGAAGAGGCCGCACCGGCGGCCCCGGTGTCCGCCGCCTCCACCAAGGGTGTGGATCCGGCGAAGGCCGCGCTCCGCGGTACCACGCAGCGCGTGAACCGCATCCGCGAGATCACGGCGAAGAAGACCCTGGAGTCCCTGCATTCGTCAGCTCAGCTGACGCAGCTGCATGAGGTGGATATGACCAAGGTTGCGGACCTGCGCAAGGCTTCCAAGGCCGCGTTCCAGGCCAAGTACGGCGTGAACCTGACCTACCTACCGTTCTTTGCCAAGGCGATCGTGGAGGCGCTGGTTTCCCACCCGAACGTGAATGCGTCCTACAATGCAGAGACCAAGGAAATGACCTACCACCCGCAGGTCAACCTCGGTATCGCCGTGGACACCCCGGCGGGCCTGCTCTCCCCGGTGATCCACAACGCTCAGGATTTGACGCTGCCACAGCTGGCGCAGGCCATCGTGGACATTGCGGAACGCGCGCGCAGCAATAAGCTGAAGCCCGCCGACCTCATGGGCGGCACCTTCACCATCACGAACATTGGTTCGGAGGGCGCGTTGTCCGATACCCCGATCTTGGTGCCGCCGCAGGCCGCCATGATCGGCACCGGCGCGATTGTCAAGCGCCCCGTGGTGATCACGGAGGACGGCGTTGACGCCATCGCCGTGCGCCAGATGGTGTTCCTGCCGATGACCTACGACCACCAGGTGATCGACGGCGCCGATGCCGGCCGTTTCCTCACCACCGTGCGCGACCGTCTGGAGACCGCAAACTTCGCGGGCGACCTCGACCTGTAGCACTGGTGAGCGGTTAACGCGAGAGCCCCAACGATAGCCCCGTGTGCGCCCTGCATGCGGGGCTTTTTCGTGCGCAACCAGCGCCGAATAGGAGCTCACCCCGTAAGGCGGTAACATGAGTCCCATTATGACCGCACCCCGCCCCCCGTTTACCGCACCTGACCAGCCAATCCGCGATCTGAGCGTGCCCTTGGATGTCCAGTGGCTGGGCCGCGTGGATTACCTGCAAACCTGGGAGCGGCAGGCGACACTCGCGGCCCAGCGCGCCCGAGACGAGATCGGGGACCTCCTGCTCTTCCTCGAGCACCCGAACACATATACGGCGGGCAAGCGGACGCAGCCGGAGGATCGCCCCACCAATGGGTTACCGTGCGTGGACGTGGACCGCGGCGGCCGCATCACGTGGCACGGGCCCGGCCAGCTGGTGTGCTACCCCATTATCAAGCTCGCCGAACCCGTGGACGTGGTGGATTACGTGCGCCGCGTTGAGGAGGCGATTATTCACGTCCTGCGCACCACCGGCCTCCCTCAGGCCGGGCGTATCGACGGTCGCTCGGGTGTTTGGTTGCCGCAACCCGACAGGAAGATAGCGGCGCTAGGCATCCGCGTGACCCGCGGTGTGACCATGCACGGGCTGGCCCTCAATTGCAATAACACGCTGGAGTTTTACCAACACATCGTCCCGTGCGGCATCGACGACGCCGGGGTGACCACGTTGAGCGCCGAGCTAGGACGCGACGTCGATACGCAACAGCTAATCGAACCGCTTGCCGACGCCCTCGCCGCGGCGTTTTCCGGCGAACTCACCGTCGCCGACCACTCGCTCGCCTAGCTTGTCGCGGCCGTATTCGACCATGCGTGCAGACGGCCGCCGTGGTATAACAGCGGGTCGATGCCCTCGCGGAAATCGCAATCGTGGACCGCGATGGTGAGGATAATGTGGTCGCCGCCCCGATAACGGCTGGTCACCTCGCCCCGAAACCAGGCGGCGGCACCTGCGATAAAGGGGATATCGGCGCGGCGGTCGATCTCCACGTCGGCGAAACGGTCGAGCCCGTGGCGGGCGAAACGCACGGCAAGATCCGTCTGCCCCTCCGCCAGCACGGACACGCCTATCGGCGAGCCCACCTGCAAATATGTGTGCGAACGGGAGTTCTGGTCGATGCTGACCAGCACCATCGGCGGCTGCAAGGACAACGATGCGAACGCGCTTACGGTAAGCCCGATATCCTCGCCGTCCTTGTTGGTGGTTACCACCGTCACCCCGGACGGGAAATTCGCCACCGTTTGCCGATAATGCGTGCTAGTCGGAAACCGCACCGCACGCTCACTCATCGCCCCGCGCACGGGCTAACTCCCAACGCAATTGAGATTCCGACGGCGATTGCACCGGAATAAACGCCGCCTCGCGGAAACGCCGGGAAGCGGCCGAACTCTTGGCGTATCCGGCGCCGCCCGCCACGCGCACCTCGATGCCCGCCGCATCCACCGCCGCCGAGGCTGCCCCGAGGCGCAACTCCAGCAGATCAACCGCATTTGCGTTCGGTAGCCGCAGGATGCTTTCCTCGTGCTGTTGCGCCAGGTTTCGGATCCGTTCCGCCAGCCGCTCCACGTCTTCCGCGAAGGTCGCATTCACACCCGATAGGCGGGTCGAGGCCGCCGCAATCGCCGCCTCGGCCACGCCGAGGCACTCCGCCACCTGGAGCAACACGAAGGTCGGGCGGACCTCGGTAATAAACGGTTCGAAATCGTGCGAAATGATTTGCGATTCCGGGATAAATACGGCATTGAACTCCACGCCTGCGGACGCCGTGGAGTTCAGGCCAAGCAGGCCGAACGGGTTGCCAAAATCCACGCCTTCCGCGGTGCCCTCGACAAAGAACAAAAAACGTTCGCCGTGATCGGTGCGCGCGGCGCTGACCACCACGGCGTCGTGATAGAGGTTCGAAGCCCAGTTCAATTTGCCCGAGATGCGGTAGCCACCTTGGACCTCGGCGGCGTGCAGCTCAACCTGGCCGCAACCAGCGAACTCCTTAAAGGCCGCCGCCATGCCGGTGACCCCGGGGCGCTCGCCGCGCAGCAATTGGCCGAGTACCTGTTCGGTATCCGCGCGGGCCGCGCGGCGCAGGTATTCCAGCGTCATGCGGTGCGCCCACACGGTAAAGCCAACGGAAAGATCGCACCGGGACAACTCCCGGATCAGCCGGGCGGCGGAAAGCAGGTCCCCGCCCAGGCCCGCTTCACCCAGCAATGGCAGGATATAGCGGGCGTCGAGCTCCCCGCGATCAACCGCAGCTGCGTTCGCAGAGACCTTTTGCAGCAGATCCGGGTGCGTGCCCAAGGGTTCGAGTTCGATATGGGAAATGGTTGCGGTGGTCATATCAGCCTTCCTCTGGTGACACGAGCTCCGAGGTCAACTTCGCCGGGCGCGTGTAGGTGTTTACTACTGGGGACCACCGGATTGCATCCTTGTGGATCTGGTCTAGGGTCGCTCGGTCTGCGTCGCCTTCCAGTGCGATCTTTACGCGGACGTCGGAAACGCCGGGGCGCTTGTCCGCATTGAGGTCGCCGACGCCCCAGGTCGGGGAAATATCAATATCGCCTTCGATATCAATTTCGATCTTGGTGAGGGTCACGCCGCGGTGCGTGGCGATCGCTTGGATGCCCACCGAAATGCAGGCAGCCAGCGCGGCCTGCGCCACCTCGGTAGGGTTCGGCGCTGAATCATCGCCCAGCAGCGCCGGCGGTTCGGATACGAGGACGGGCTCAAGGTTTCGAATCTGGGTGACGTTGCGGAACAGGCCGTCCGCTTCCGTATGGGTGCGCACGGTCCTCTTTGCACCGGACGGGTTTTCGATGTTCTTTTCGGCGAGGGCGCGAAGGGCTGCGGGATCGATAGGTTGCAGCGCTTCGCCGGGGCGGTGATTAGGAGTGAGATTGCTCATCGCAGTCGTGCTCTTTTCCGTTGTGAACGATACATAGCTGAAGTTGAGGAACGACCCTAACACATTTCCGCGCGCCTGTGAACCACTTTGTCTATCAATTTGTTAGGGCAACCTTGCCTATAGCGAGAAATATTCACGCTGTTACGTGGCTTTTTCATTGGGGGCTAGACATCAGACCCGTGCAACGGTTACTCTCAACGGCCAAGCCGCAAGACCAAGCGGTCTATCTGCTACAGACCATCTTTTCCCCTGCTAGGTTGCCGCTATGCCTCCACACGCTCACACGATCACCCGCCGCGCGATACTCGCGCGCACCGCGCTCGCCGCCGCAACCCTGCCCGTGGCGAGCATGGCAACCTCCTGCGCCGTCCCCACTGCCAAATCGACACAATCCGCGAATCAGCTCACCATCGGCTACGTCCCCATCGCGTGCGCCACTCCCCTGATTTTGGCGCACGCCAATAACCTTTTTGAGCAGCGCGGATTGACCGTCAAACTTAAGAAATTCGCCGGTTGGGCGGATCTTTGGAGCGCCTACTCCACCGGCGAATTGGACGTGGCCCACATGCTCTCCCCCATGCCCATCGCCATGAACGCCGGCGCTACGAATGGCCAACGGCCCACCGAGATCGCCTTTACCCAAAATACGAACGGACAGGCGATCACGCTGGCGAGCAAGTACGTGGACAAGGTTTCCGATGCCGCCGATTTCCGCGGCAAAGTCATCGGCATTCCATTCGAATTCTCCGTCCATGCGCTGCTCTTCCGCGACTACCTCACCGCCGGCGGCGTGGACCCCGTCGCCGACCTGGAACTGCGCCTGTTGCGGCCCTCCGATATGATCGCCCAATTGCAGGTCGGCGGCATCGACGGCTTTGTCGGCCCAGAGCCGTTTAATCAGCGCGCGATCGCTTCCGGTGCCGGACGTATTTTCAAACTCACCAAGGAACTGTGGCCCGGGCACCCGTGCTGCAGCGTCGCGATGTCCAAGGATTGGCGCTCGACGCATTCAACCCAGGCGGAACTTATTACGGAGGCGCTGGCCGAGGCGTCCAAGATTGCGAACGACCCCGCAAAACAACACGAAGTTGCGAAAACTTTGGGGCGCGAGGAATACCTCAATCAGCCCGCCAAACTATTCCTGCCCACCTTTAGCGGGGAATACGAAAATTGGCACGGGCAGGCCGTGGTGGATCACGGCCGCATGTCCTTTGGAGACGCCACCGATCCCGCCGCGATTACCTGGATGGCCACCCAAATCGCGCGGTGGAAGCTCGGCGGCGATGCGCTCATCATGGACGACCCGACGCTGATCAAATTTGCGGACTCCGTGCTGCCCGCAGATATCGGGCACGGCAGCGAGAGCATCACCGTCAACGGCCGCGAATTCAACCCGAACATACCGACGATCGGCTACTAGGAACCACAAACATGCAAACGGAACAAACACCCGCTATCCGCGCCATTGGGATCGGCACCGTCCTTTTCCTCGCCGCCGTCGGCCTCTGGCAATGCGCCGCCGTGTTCGGTTGGCTGAGCGACCTCGCCCCCACCCCAACCCGAACGGCTAGTCGAGCGATAGAAATCCTGTCCAATCCGTTTTACCGGGATGGACCGAGCAGCGTGGGCATTTTCTGGCACCTGGTCACCTCGCTGCGGCGCGTGCTTACCGGCTTTCTCATCGCCACAGCAATCGCCGTCCCATTAGGCTTTGTGCTGGGCCGCAGCGCGGCATTACGCTGGGCTGTCGATCCATTGCTGCAGGTATTGCGGCCGGTCTCCCCGCTGGCTTGGCTCCCTCTTGGCCTCGCTCTGCTGAGCGATTCCGAACGCACCGCCATCTTCGTGATCGTGCTTTCGGCGCTGTGGCCAACCCTGATCAACACTATCGACGCCGTGCGCAACGTCAATCCCACGTACCTTAACCTCGCCGCCACCCTAGGCACCTCGCATTGGGCGCAGATTGGCTATGTGTGGCTCCCAGCCGCTCTCCCCGGAATCATTACCGGCCTGCGGGTTTCGCTTTCCACCTCGTGGTTGGTGATTATCGCCGCCGAGATGCTCGTGGGCGGCCAAGGCATCGGCTTCTTTGTGTGGAACCAATGGAACCGGCTCGACATTGACGCCATCGTGGTGTCCATCCTCCTGATCGGAGCCACCGGGCTCATCCTCGACCATCTGATCGCCGCGATTCAGAAAGTTGTTCGCTATGACTAATAGCAGCCATGTAGAACTGCGCAATATCACCAAATCCTATGGCGCCGCCGAGGTTATCGCTCCAACGAGCGTGCATATCGACGAAGGACAGTTCGTGTCCATCCTCGGCCCCTCCGGCTGTGGCAAATCAACAATCCTTTCGATGATTGCGGGGCTCGCGTTCCCCAGCACCGGCGAGGTATTCGCCGCCGGGCACGCGGTCACCGCACCCGGACCGGACCGGGGCATGGTCTTCCAACACCACGCGCTGCTGCCCTGGATGACCGCCAAGGGCAATATCGAATTCGGCCTGAAGTCCGCCCGCCCGCAACTTTCCCGCGCCGAGCGCTCCGAAATCGCAGATCAGTTCCTGCAACAGGTTGGCCTTGCGCACGCCGCCTCCCGCCGCCCCGCTCGCCTGTCCGGCGGCATGCAACAACGGGTCGGCCTCGCACGTGCGTTCGCGGTCGATCCGGAGATCTTGCTTCTCGATGAACCGTTCGGAGCCCTCGATGCCCTCACGCGCCGCGAATTGCAATTGCAGCTCCGCAACGTGTGGGAGGCGAATCGCCGCACGGTCATCATGGTCACGCACGACGTCGACGAGGCCATCCTGCTTTCGGATCGCATCCTGGTGATGTCCCACGGCCCGCGATCCACCATCATCGCCGATATCGAGGTGGCCACCCGTTCGAACCACAACGAACTCCGCGAACACCTGCTCGAACTGCTGGAACATTCCCCCGAGCAAGTACACGCGACCCTCCAGTACAATACTGTCCCATGAGGAAATCGGTGGCCGTGCCCATCGTGGCTGTACTGGTCACGCTAGCCTGCGTCTGCGCGGGCGCATTTCTAGTGCTCACCCGCAATACGGCCACCGAAGAGCCGGAACCATTAGCGGCTTCCACGCCGGTAACCACCTCCACGACGCCACCGCCACCCCCGCCGCCGCCGAACGTGAATGCGGGCCCGGCCCCGATGGACGTCGGCACGTTCAGTATCGAAGGCAGCGTGCCGCTTGTCGGCGCAACGTACGCCTCGATGCCCTACGTCCTCCCCCTCGACCCGCCCGGGCCGCAAACAACCATGGTGCGCTGGGTTGAGGGCTGGGGGCAACCACCGTCAAAAGCCCAGGATGGCACCGTATATATCCTCGGCCATGCCTGGGCTCAGCAGCAACTGGTATTCAACCCTATTTCCGAACGTGTGAGCGCCGATGTGCTTCTCGACGCCCCGCCCGAACAAGTGCCCGCAGTAAGCGGCGGCACCGTCCCCCGCTATTCCTCTTCGATCCTGAATGGATCGAAGCTACGCACCACCGATGAACACGGTGCGGCGCGCGAATGGGTGGTCGACGGCGCCTGGCTCGTGGGGAAACAAGATGCCATTGAGGATGCGGAATTGGTGGACACCACCATTCCCGGCCGAATCATTCTGATCGCCTGCGCGGTGAAGGACAACCAAGACCTCGACTACAACGTCATCGTCTCCGGACACCTTGTTTAACCTGGGAATCTATTCCCAATCGTCCTGGCGGAACCGGCGGCCACGTCGACCGGGAGGCCCGAATCGCCGCGGACGGCCCATGTACCGCGGCGGCGGAAAACCAGGGCCATAGTCCTCATCGTCCTCGCCGATGTAATCCTCGAGGTAGGTGATGATCCGATCCGTCACTGCGAAAAACTGTTCGCGCTCCTTGTCGGAGAGCAACGTCAGCGGATCCGCCGAATTGCTGCCCTTGGCGTTTTCCTCCGCCTGCTTGAGGCCTTCCTCCGTGATGCTGACCACGCGGGCGCGAGCGTCGTTCGGGTCTACCTCGCGGGTAACCAAACCGGCGCTTTCGAGCTTGGCAAGAATCTCACCGAGCGACTGCGGGCGCACACCGAGTACGTACGCCAGTTCGCTTTGCGCAATGGGGCTGCGCATGGCCAGCATCGCCAGCACGCGGCCCTGTCCTTCGAACACGCGATGGACTCGATGGCCGAAGCCAAGCTGCCGACGTGCTTGGTCGAGATCTTTCTTAGTGGCGCGCTTGATCAGCGTCCAGATCTCGAAAATGCGGCCTTCGAAAGTGTCATCCGAAAACGGCAAGCCATCGCGCGGCGGCGGGGGGCCCACAGGCCCATCAAATCCGTCTTCCGGAGGCATTCCGGGATCTTGCGGATAACCAAACATGATGCATTTCCCTTCTTTTGGTACCTCCTTGCCCTTCAAGAAGGTACCTTCAGTATTGCAAAGGTACCTTGGCTTGTCAACAGGTACCTTACTAATCCCTCGTGGGCTGCCTGTTCGCTCGACCGTTCGCGGCCGCGCCGAGCCGCGACGGCCCACCCAAACACGCCCAACAAGCGTTTTCGACACACCCCGATTTCCCTAGTAGGGTGTGGAACGTGACTATCGCCCCCAACGGCCGCAAACTGCTTCGCATTGAAGCGCGAAACGCAGAAACGCCAATCGAAAGCAAGCCTCGTTGGATCCGCACCACCGCCAAGACCGGTCCCGAATTTAAGGACATGAAACGGCGTGTGTCCGGCGCTTCCCTGCACACGGTGTGCCAGGAAGCGGGCTGCCCAAACTTGCACGAATGTTGGGAATCGCGCGAAGCCACCTTCCTAATTGGGGGTTCGCAATGCTCGCGCCGCTGCGATTTTTGCCAGATCTCTTCCGGCCGCCCGGAACCATTGGACCGCGATGAACCCCGCCGCGTAGCGGAATCCATCCAAGAAATGGGCCTGAATTACGCGACGATCACGGGCGTCACGCGCGACGACCTCCCGGACGAGGGCGCCTGGCTCTACGCCGAGGTGGTTCGCCAAATTCACAAGCTCAACCCCCACACGGGTGTAGAAAACCTGGTTCCGGATTTCTCCGGCAAGCCCGATCTGCTCGCGGAGGTGTTCGCCGCCCGCCCCGAGGTTTTCGCACACAACATCGAAACCGTGCCGCGGATTTTCAAGCGCATCCGCCCCGCCTTCCGCTACGAACGTTCACTCGAAGTGATCCGCCAGGCCCGCGACTACGGCTTGGTCACCAAATCGAACTTAATTTTGGGCATGGGTGAAACCTTCGACGAGATCACGCAATCGATGCGCGACCTGAAAGACGCAGGCTGTGACATCCTCACCATTACCCAATACCTGCGCCCCGGCCCGACCTATCACCCGATCGAACGCTGGGTGAAGCCGGAAGAGTTCGTGGAACACTCCAATGCGGCGAAGGAAATGGGCTTTAGCGGCGTCATGTCCGGTCCGCTCGTTCGTTCGTCCTACCGGGCGGGCCGCCTGTACGCGCAGACCATTGCCGCCCGCGGCGAGCAGCTGCCGGAGAATCTGCGCCACCTCGCCGAGACCACGGAGGGTTCCACCGCGCAAGAGGCATCGTCGCTGTTGGCTAAGTACGGCGCTTCCCAAGACACCCCGGTAGTCAGCCGTTAGTTCGGACCTGCGTTTCGACGCCCCCGCCTCCATCACCTATCCTTGAAGGCATGGCAGACGCACGCAAGCAGAGGGATCAATCTGCGCAGAAAAAAGGCTTCCGCGCTAGGCTCGCGCAGTTCAAACAGAACTGGTCGCAATTGTGGCAGGCCTTCCAGATTCAGCGCAAGCAGGACAAGAAGCTCGTCCCGCTGTTGCTGCTCACTATCATTGGCATCGCTTTCGCGTTCTTCCTTCTCGGTTTGTTGTGGGGCGGCCAGTGGTACATGCTGTTCGTGGGCATCCTGTTCGGCCTCACGGCCGCGCTGTATCTGTTTACCCGCCGCGTGGAAAATTCGGTGTATGACAAGGCCTCGGGCCAACCGGGCGCCGCTGGCTGGGCATTAGAAAACTTGCGCAATGGCGTGGGCATGGTGTGGAAGACCAAGACTGCGGTTGCGGCGACCACGCAAATGGATGCCGTGCACCGCGTGGTCGGCGTCTGCGGAATCGTACTGGTGGGCGAAGGCGAAATGCACCGCGTGCGCCCCCTGATGACGCAGCAAAAGAAGCGCTTGCAGCGCGTTGCCGGCACCGCCCCGATCTACGAGATTTACGTGGGCGAAGAGGAGGGCCAAGTGCGCATCCGCAACCTGCAGCGCGAGCTGATGAAGCTGCCGCGCAATATGAAGAAGGACGAGGTGTACGCGCTCGCCGCCCGCGTTGATTCGATCGATAGCCGCAGCGCCCAGCACCCCGGCCTCCCCAAGGGCCCGATTCCGAAGGGCGCACGCGTGTCCGGCATGAACCGTCGTGCACGCCGCGCCGCCGACCGCAAAAAGCACTGACCAACGCTTTTCGACGCCCCGCCCGCGCCCCCGCCCGCAACCAACTAGAACACGGTGTTGCGGGTTGCGGCGCGTTCGCATGATTTTGCGTCAAAACTCACACCTAGCTCTCTAGGGTGGATAGCTAATGAATTTGCGACATTAGCTTTGCATTATCAGCAAGGACTAAGGAAACGAACCTCCCCTATAACAGGGGGTCAAACAGCGGGGTTTCAGCCCAAGCAATTGTGGTATTTCCAGCCTGCAACAGTGATATGACGAGTGACTAGTCACCGATTTGGGTTGAGGGCGCTATCCCCACCGTGTCACCATGGACGTGTGCATCTGTTAGTGGAAAACAAGCTATTAGCGCTGTTAGTGATCATGTCCTTGGGGCTCCTCATCGGGCGAATAAAAATTGCCGGGTTTCGCCTCGGAGTGGCCGCCGTCCTGTTCGTAGGATTGGGCTTTGCCACGCTTGAGCCTGACATCACGCTGCCGTCGATCGTGTTTATCATCGGCCTGTCCATGTTCGTCTACACGATTGGATTGGAAGCTGGGCCTGGGTTCTTCCAATCTTTGCGGACCACAGGCATCCGCCACAATATATTTGGCCTGCTGATGGTGGTGGTCATTACAGGCGTCTCATATGCACTCATCAAGGCATTTAATATCGACTCACCGTCGGGCGCGGGTATGTTCACCGGTGCGTTAACGAACACACCGGCGATGGCCGCGGTCGTCGATACGCTACCTGCGTTAATTGGCTCGGACTCTGACACGAAAGCACAGCTTGAGCTGCCCGTCGTCGCGTACTCCCTGGCTTACCCCATCGGCGTACTCGGCGTGATCATTTCGGTCGCGGTGCTGGCGAAAGTGTTCCGCATCGACCACGATCAGGAGGCGCGCGACGCGGGTGTGGCCATCCAGGAGCTGCTCACGCGGCGCATTCGAGTGACCAAGGAAGGCCTGCCGTCGGTCACCACGATGCCGCACCGCTTCGACCTGGAAATCATCATTTCCCGCATCGAACACAGCGGCAAACTCTTCCTGCCGGAACCAGGCGACCACGTTGACCCCGGGGACATCATCTCGGTCGTGGGCACGGAAGAGGAAGTCAATAAGGCACAAGAACTTATTGGCGAATTCCTGCCCGGCGACCCCACCCACGACGAAGGCCTCGACTACCGCCGCATCTTCGTATCCACCACCGAAATGGTGGGCATCCCACTGCGCAAACTCCGCCCCCGCCTCGACCACATGCTCGTCACACGCGTACGGCGAGGCGACGCGGACATGGTGGCCACCCCGGACACCATTTTGCAGCTCGGCGACCGCGTGCGCGTTGTCGCCCCGCACGAAAGCATCGACCGCGCCACCCGACTATTCGGCGACTCATACAAACGCATTTCCGATATCAACCTGCTGCCGCTCCTGCTTGGCATGAGCGTGGGCGTGCTGATCGGCATGATCCCGATCCCGCTGCCCGGCGGCACCGCACTGAAGCTCGGTAGCGCCGGTGGCCCGTTGGTCGTCTCCCTGATCCTCGGCGCCGTCGGCCGCACCGGCCCCGTCGTGTGGCAAGTGCCCTACGGCGCGAACCTTGCGCTCCGCCAGCTTGGCATCACCCTATTCCTCGCCGGCATCGGCACCACCGCAGGCGCCGGATTCGGCAAAGCGCTCGCCGACCCGCGCTCGCTGACCATCCTGGCCGTTGGTGCCGCCATCACCATGATCTTCAGCCTGCTCACACTGATCATCGGATACAAGTTCATGAAGATCCCCTTCGGCCAAGTCTCCGGCATCCTCGCCGGTATGCAAACCCACCCGGCCGTGCTCAGCTACGTGTCCGACCAAACCAAAAACGAGCTGCCAAGCATCGGCTACACCACCGTGTATCCAATGGCCATGGTGGCCAAGATCGTCAGCGCACAGGTACTCCTGTTCTTGCTATTCTTATAACTAGACGTGTCCTTGGCGGGATCACTCAGCCATATTTCTCACCGCCAACACGCAACATTGGGCCGCACGCTCGTAAGAAAGTGTGGCCCAATGCTGTTTTTCAAGGGCGTCCGTGCGGGGCGCGACCCCCTACCCCAAAATCACCGCGGTCCCCGTCGCGCGATCGTGCAGCCCACGCCCGTCGGCGTCGACCAAGATCGGTGGGAACACAAATACGGTTAACACGGTGCGCACGAGGGCGCGCCAGAATCCTACCCGCTCTTCAGCATCGACTCGCGCGACCCCCATTCGCATCACCGCCTGCCCCGGCGTGCGTGCGAACAAAGTTACGGATACCACCCCGAGGACAACAAAGACCATCAGCGTCACGGTAGACACCCCACCCAAGATATGGGTGAAGCTCGTAATGCTAATCGCCACAAACATGCACAGGAACCAGTCGAACACAATTCCGCCAACGCGCCGCATTACGCTCGCAAGCGCCCCTGGCCCGCTCTCCGGGAGCCCGAGTTTTTCGCCCGGCCACCGCCCTGGCGCGAGCGGATCTTCGTTTTCGGCGGGAATCTGCGGTCCTTCCAGCCAGCTGTGCTTTTTGTCTGCCATATCTATCAAGATAACTGGCCGCACTCGAAAAATGCATACTGCCAGCCCGATTATTTTCCGCCCTGCCCTGCCTCACGGCGCCCCATCCCTACACATTGCGCTAGCCCCAATCGGACCCTAGGTTACGGTCGATCGACAGATATAGGTAGAATTCCCCTCGTGCGAATGTTTCTGAGGCTAATCGGCCGCGTACACAGCATCACATGCCTAGGCGCGCCCGCAGTACCCCTAGCGTGCGCGGAGCACACCTCCCTGCCCAGAACTCAATCGCTCCTGCCGAACAGGTGTGTGCCTCTCTCGGCCGCCCATTTCCGACAGTTCTAACAGAGACAATAACCTGCCCGCCATCCACTAGGAGTGTCCAGTGGCGTTCAATACCATCGAAGACGTAATTCAATTTATCCGCGACGAAGACGTGCAGTTTGTGGACATGCGGTTTACCGACGTACCCGGCGCTGAGCAACGAATTACGATTCCGGCCGATACCTTTACCGAGGAAGCCGCTGAAGAGGGCTTCGCCTTTGATGGTTCCTCCATCCGCGGTTTCACCACCATCGACGAGTCAGACATGAACCTGCTCCCCGATGTACGCACCGCCGTGTTGGATCCGTTCCGCAAAGCGAAGACTCTGAACATCAAGTTCTTCGTCCACGATCCGTTCACCCGTGAGCCGTTCTCCCGAGATCCGCGCAATGTGGCGCGCAAGGCGGAGGAATACCTTGCAGCGACCGGCATTGCCGATACCTGCTTCTTCGGCGCAGAAGCGGAGTTTTACCTTTTTGATAAGGTCAGCTTCGCCACCGACACCCACGAGGGCTTCTACTCCATCGATTCCGACGCTGGCTGGTGGAACCGCGGCGCTGATGCGAATTTGGATGGCTCCCCGAACCGCAGCTACAAGACGCGCGTAAAGGGCGGCTACGGCCAAGCTGGCCCGCACGACGTGTACGAGGGATTGCGCGACGAGATGACGCTTTTGCTTCGCGACGCCGCGTTTGTCGTCGAGCGTCAGCACCCCGAGGTGGGCACCGGCACCCAGCAGGAAATCAACTACAAGTTCAATACCCTCCTGCACGCTGCCGATGATCTGCAGACGTTCAAGTACATCATTAAGAATGCCGCCTTCCGTGCCGGCCGCACGGCGACGTTTATGCCTAAGCCGCTGGCTGGCGATAACGGTTCCGGTATGCACGCGCACCAATCGCTGTGGAAGGACGGCAAGCCCCTGTTCCACGACGAGTCTGGCTATGCCGGGCTTTCGGATCTGGCCCGCTATTACATCGGTGGTATCCTGCACCATGCGGGCGCGGTCTTGGCGTTCACGAACCCGACCTTGAACTCCTACCACCGTCTGGTGCCGGGCTTCGAGGCACCGATCAATTTGGTGTATTCGCAGCGGAACCGCTCCGCCGCCGTCCGCATCCCGATCACTGGTTCGAACCCGAAGGCGAAGCGCATTGAGTTCCGCGCGCCGGACCCGTCGGGCAATCCGTACTTTAGCTTTGCGGCGATGATGCTCGCCGGTCTCGACGGCATCAAGAACCGCATTGAACCCCACGCGCCCGTGGATAAGGATCTGTACGAGCTTCCTCCCGAGGAGGCCGCGTCCATCCCGCAGGCGCCTACGTCCCTGGAAGCCTCCTTGGCAGCGCTCTCCGAAGATCATGATTTCCTTACCGAAGGCGACGTGTTCA
The DNA here is from genome assembly GCF_030408595.1 of Corynebacterium canis. Lineage (NCBI taxonomy): Bacteria > Bacillati > Actinomycetota > Actinomycetes > Mycobacteriales > Corynebacteriaceae > Corynebacterium > Corynebacterium canis. The sequence continues at coordinate 2,203,931 of NZ_CP047080.1, forward strand.
CCGAGGACCTCCTGGACACCTACATCAAGATGAAGTACGACCACGAGATCAACCCGGTGCGTCTGCGGCCCACGCCGCAGGAGTTCGAGATGTACTTCGACTGCTAGCCGCACCTCCCGCAGCCGCTCTCCCAAGGACGCTGCGGGTTTTTTCGTGCCTTTTACGCCCTTGCTTCTCGACGCCCAGCGCGCAACCGCTGCGAGCGCCCGCAGCGTGACATCGTTCCCAAAGCCCAAGGTCGGTCGCGGCGTAAGGCTTCCCAAAGATCAATTCGCCCTATTAAAGCCCCAAGAACTGGGGGCAGCAAATTTATGTGCAAATCTAGTTTGAATGCCACAAACCCTTCGAACGTCAAAGCTAAAAAAGAAGTATCCACTCGAATTGTGCACAACCTACCCCGAAATAATCGATGCGATACCAGCAGTTTCGCACCTTTAGAGCATCAACCTAAAATCTTGCGAACAATTTTCACTCGGAGATACGAGCTACATCGCGATCAACACAAACAACCCATAGCCATAACCCTATCAGTCGCCCCTGCATTGGTTAGGTAAAGCTTTCGCCCCTCTGGGTGGGTCTTTTTTATCTTGTGCCCGATTCAAACGATACAGTTGAAAGCCCTTGACCATTTCCAGGGCGAAAGCTATAGACATAAATGCATCAACGCCGCACGTCGCGGGGATATTATTGACCCAAGCAAAAGTTATGCAGGAGTTAACACACCTGAGATACACCTCAGCACGCCCTTTAAAAACCCAAAAGTTTTAAATAGTGCCGCGCAACCATACAGAGTGTGCCCCAGAGAGTAGGATGCGTCCGTTCTTGGTTGGACACGGTTGTAACTTTCACCCCCTATGGTCCCGATAGTATTGGTCTATTGACCTCGGCCGGACACATGATATTGCCAAAACTGCAGAGAATCCCCCGCGTTGACCTGCGCTTTTCTGCCGGCGATGTAGAGGGTTTGGAGCGCTAGCGTCGCCGTGAGAGCCAATTGTGCACCCCCCAGAAACGGGGGCGAAACATTCGAAGAAATCACGCACGCCACAAGAATTGAAGCCTAGAGATCTGACAACACAACGACGCCTCCAATCTATGTAGCGGCTTTGCTATTACCCCCATTGGACGTGCGCTACGCGCTGGGTTTTGAGGCCCAAAATCGGCCGTTGGCGGCACCTTTCGGCTGCCCGGTTTCCCGGCCTCGGGGCCCGGCACAAGCGCCAAACTGGGTTCAAAACCGGCCCAAAATGATTTCATAGCCCTTCCGGATACCCCCACGGTTTTGCACCATGTAACGCGTAGAAAACCGCACGACCGGAGCCTTCGAATGCCCAACAAAAGCTGCTAAAAACCTTAAATTAAACTTAAATTTCGTGCCTTTGAAGCGGCGGCGGACTAGCGAATCCGCACAAAACGGAAGCTAAACATTCCTTTTTCAAAAGCACATCACTGAGTTGCGTTACCACTCGATTTACCCGAACTTTACCAGTTAAGGCACAAAACGTTACAAGGTAAGTGGCTGAATAAAACCTGTTTCAAGGATGCTGAGAGAACCCCATAGGGGGCAACCGTACATGTGTTTCAAGACTGCACGTGTGAGACCACACCCGAAAGCAACCCTACCCACGGAAATCTCCTTGTCAATGAGGAAATCTTCACGTTCCAACCCACAAAAGCCACACAATCGGGCTTCCGAGCCCGACGCGAAAGTCACCCCCATGTGCGAGTAGCAATGTTCACTACATAATGGGTATAAATACAGAGGGTTATTCAACCGCTGGGGTTTTGCCGGGTGGACTTTCCGACCTCAATACCCCCGAACATAGCAAAGGCGATACAAGGTTCCGCATAATGAATCTATGACAAAACAAAACACAAATGCCTTGTACCGCTGGGCCAATACTAGCAAATGTTCGACTGATGAGATTATCGCGCTAGCCAACGACATCGAAACCGCAGGTTATACACATCATTGCCCCCTTAGTTTGGGGTTAGTCAGTAGCCTGGAATGCGCTTTGGTCTACTACTGGAGCGAAAATCTCCCGCAACGTGTGATCGCCACGATCTATGGGGTGTCCCAACCCACGATTTCCCGCGCCATCAACGCAGTCCTTGACCTTCTGGAACGCTTTCTCCCAACCGCACCAACCGTGGAAGACCTCGTACCAACGCGCCATCGCGTCCTCGATGGGACATTGGTCCCATGCTGGTCATGGAAAGGGCAACAACAGTTGATCAGCGGCAAACGCAAAGCCACCGGCCACAACCTCGCAGTCTTGACCGACCAGAACGGCAATATCGAGTACATCAGCCCGCCAATGCCTGGGAGATCTCACGATAAGCGCATCGCAGATAAGCTGGGCATCACCACCGTGTTGCCAGGCGACTATGTCACCGCCGACCTTGGGTACGTAGGTACTGGTTTTGACATCCCCCAGAAACGCAACAACGGGCAAAAGGTTCTCGAACCCTGGCAGCAGCGCTTCAACAACGCTCTTGCATCCATCCGCTGGGTCGTCGAACAAGCAATCGCCCACATCAAAAACTGGCGAATACTTCACACCGACTGCCGATTACCCATAGCCACCACGAAGCGCACAATACAAACCCTTACCAAGCTATTCTTCTACAGAAACCCCTGAATAACCTTCACAGTTACATTGGTCGTAATGTGAGCATGAAACGTAGATACAAATAGGCACTAGTTGTAATGGCCATCCCCCCAAAATTGGGACAACCGTTGCTCGCAATCGTTACATAACGCATGCATGTGTATAGAGCTTGAAGCCCCTAAACTCACTTTTTATATAACACGCAAGAAATCTAAAAGGATTGCGATAATCAGCGGTCGAATTAGCGTTTTATGAAAATTTGAGTTTAAACAACTAGCACATTTCGCACGATTTAAATCCCACCCCCATAGCACTTCTAGAGCTTTTCAGGTGATACGTCTGACGTTTCACATTTGAGCTGGTGAAACCGTAGACCCCTCCCGCCGAGTTTTAGCCTCATCATTGAAATTGAACGTGCACAATTAAAGCTACCCCCGAATTGCACAGCTTGGCTTCGCACGACATACTCAACGATGTGAACAAGCCCAAGACCCATTTGAATCTCGACGACCTCGTCTGCTTCTCTTTGTACTCAGCTGCACGCGCAGTCCAACAAGTGTACCGTGGCCACCTGGATCGCTGGGGTATCACCTACCCGCAGTACCTCGTGCTCGTGTGCTTGTGGGAGGAGGACGGCCTCAGCGTAAATGAACTCGGTGAACGCCTCCACCTGGACAGCGGCACCCTGTCTCCGCTGCTGAAGCGCATGGAAGCTGCAGATCTGTTGGTTCGTCTGATCGATCCTACTGACACTCGCCGCCGTATCCTGTCCCTGACCCAACGCGGTCGCGACCTTGAAGTTGAAGCTGGCCCGCTGCAACGCTGCGTCGCCGCCAGCGTCGACCTGACCCGCTTCGAGCTCGCAGAACTTCACCAGCTCACGGGCCGCGTGGTTGAATCCCTGAACAACCGCCGCGTTCCCATGGATGGTCGCGCATTCTCCGGCGTTCGCCGCAATCCGAAAGCGCAAAACTAGGTCCGAATCCGTCTCCTCGGCCCTCCATATCGGTTGCAGCGGAAGCCCTGCCGCGAGCCAACCATTGTCCTTAATAACTCAAAGCGCACACCGTCTCCCAAATATGGTGCGCAATGAGTATTCCGCCTAATAACCCGGCGTCGACTTGCCCTCGACGCCGGGTTCTGAGCATTAATGCTCGTTATAAGGGTGCTTGGCGTGGTGTCCCGTCCGGCCGCGAAACGAACAGGTGTCCGACACGATATTGGTGAACAAGCCGCTTCCCAATTCGGCTAATGAATCAGTCGGCTGGCGCTCGCGGGGTATGAACTCCGAACGGTTAGGAATCTCACGTCAAGGCACGGTGACATCTTAGCGCAGCGGTTCTAGAGTGGTCGATATGCGCCCCTCTACCACCCTTCGTATGCCCCCAGCCAGCATTGATGTTTCCGAAACCATCAACGAATACCTGAGCCGGTCCGATTGGCGCGTACACGCAAACGCGAATCAAGACTTCTCCCTCGGCGGCCTCATGCTGAACACGAACGGCAAGGTGGTGGCCAATTATTGGCTCAATGAGGTGTTCCACCCAGAAGCTGGCCAGGCCCACCGAAACGGTGATATCCACATCCACGATTTGGACATGCTTTCGGGATATTGCGCGGGCTGGTCGCTGCGTCAATTGCTGCAGGAGGGCTTCGGAGGGGTACCGGGCACAATCTCCTCCGGCCCGCCCAAGCACTTTTCCGCCGCCTGCGGCCAAGTGGTGAACTTCCTGGGCACGCTGCAAAACGAATGGGCCGGGGCGCAGGCCTTCAGCTCCTTTGACACCTATATGGCACCATTCGTACGCCTTGACAATCTCACCTATGAGCAGGTTGAGCAGACCATGCAGGAACTGATCTTTAACCTGAACGTTCCCAGCCGGTGGGGCACGCAAACACCCTTTACCAACCTGACCTTCGACTGGGTATGCCCCGCGGACCTCGCCGACGAATACCCGTTCATCGGCGATGAGGTGTGCGATTTCACCTACGGGGAGCTGGGCGCGGAGATGGACATGATCAACCAAGCCTTTATTTCCGTCATGTCCGCCGGGGACGTGGACGGCCGGCCGTTTACCTTCCCGATCCCCACCTATAACATTACCAAGGACTTCGATTGGGAATCGCCGAACGCAAAGGCGCTGTTCGAGATGACCGCGCAATACGGGCTGCCCTACTTCCAGAACTTTATTAACTCCGACATGGATCCCGGCATGATCCGATCCATGTGCTGCCGCCTCCAACTTGACCTACGCGAGCTGCTCAAACGCGGCAACGGTCTCTTTGGATCGGCCGAACACACCGGATCCATCGGCGTGGTCACCCTGAACTGCGCGCGCCTGGGGTACCGATTCCGCGGGCGCCCGGAAGCGGAGATGCTGGAGGAGGTCACGCGCTTGGTTCGGATGGGCGTCGATACGCTAGAGCGGCGGCGCAGCACCATCAACGAGTTTATGGGGCTCGGCCTGTTCCCCTACACCGCGCGGTGGCTGCCCGACCTGGACAACCATTTTTCCACCATCGGCGTCAATGGCTGCAATGAAATGATCCGGAACTATACCGAAGATGCGTACGATATCACGCACCCAGAAGGCCACGCCCTGGCCACGCGGCTTCTCGATCATATAAACGAACTGCTCATCGCGGCCCAGGAAAGCACCGGGCACCTATATAACCTCGAGGCCACGCCTGCGGAGGGCGCAACCTATCGCTTCGCGCGCTCCGATCGCGAACACTACCCCGACATTTTGCAGGCGGGGACGGACGCGGAGCCGTACTACACCAATTCCACCCAATTGCCGGTCGCACATACGCCCGATCCGTTTGCGGCATTGGCGGCGCAGGACGCATTGCAAACGCGCTACACTGGTGGCACCGTCCTGCACCTCTATATGGGCAGCGCCATGAGCAGCGGAGACGCCTGCGCGGCGCTGGTACGGCGAGCGTTAACAAACTTCGAACTGCCGTACATAACCGTCACGCCAACCTTCTCAATCTGCGCCCAACACGGGTACCTATCCGGGGAACACCCCGAATGCCCGACGTGCGGAAGCGAGACCGAAATGTGGACCCGGGTCATGGGCTATTTCAGGCCCGTGACCAGCTTTAACACAGGTAAGAAAGGCGAGTTCCATGAGCGCCTCTACTTCGCGGAACCACCCGCCGCCTGAGGTTAACCTGCCCATCGCCGGGTTGATTCCGTTTTCTGCCTCCGATTGGCCCGGCAAACTTACCGCAACTGTGTTCACACCAGGCTGCCCGTTGCGCTGCACCTATTGCCATAATCCCGAATTGCAGGCGTTAGGACAGCCCGGCGATGTTGCATTCAGCGAGGTTATTGCGCTGCTGCAGCATCGCCGCGGGCTTCTCGACGCCCTGGTGATCAGCGGCGGCGAACCGACCGTCCACCGCAGCCTCCCGGACGCCATCGAAGCGGTGCATGACCTGGGGTTTCCGGTCGGGTTGCACACCTGTGGGTACGCCCCGCGCAGGGTGGCGGCACTCTTGGCGCGCGCGGAAACGCGGCCGGATTGGATCGGATTGGACGTCAAGGCGCTGCCCAAGGATCTGCCGGTGGTCACTGGCTGCACGCCGCGGGTTGCGGGATTTATGTGGGATTGCTTGGAAATGGTGGCCGAATCGGGCGTGGACGTGCAGGTTCGGACAACCGTATGGCCGGATTCCGTGGTTTCGCGGGGCTTGGATGAGCTGCGGGAACGTGTGGCCGCATTGGGGCTGCCGCCGCTGGTCGTGCAAGTTGCGCGCAATGTAGATCAACGGGGATATTACGTCGCCGGGTGAATTGCAAACGGCGGGGGCACACACACTCGCATGGGTGGGTGAGACCGGGTACAAGCTGGGGTTTTTCGATTCACAACGGGCGGTTTAGGTGGTATGTTCTAAGCGCTAAAGGGGCTTAAGTAACGGATACATTGTGGGCAATTTGCAAACTGTCCGGCGCGCGGGCACGCACGCAAAAACGCCCACCGCTTCCCGAATGTCTGGGCTGGTGACAGGAAGCGTGGGCGTCTGGAAACGAGACGACTAGGTTAGCGCATCTGGGTGAAAAATTAGCGTTCGCCGAGGGCCATGAACAAGTTCAGGTTCAACAGGAAAGCATCAGCCGCTTCGTCAAGCAGGCGAGCGCGGTCGGCGTCATCCAATTCAATTGCGTCGAGGGCGGCACGGTAGGAATCCTTGTAAGGCTTTACCTTCGCGATGCCTTCGAAGTTGTAGAAGTTCACGGCCTCAGCGGCGACGCCATAGTGGCGCTGCATCATGCGGCCGATCACCTGGCCACCCGACAGGTCGCCGAGGTAGCGGACATAGTGGTGGGCAACCAAACGTGCGGCGTCGCGGGCGTCGGCAATCTCGTTGAGGCGGTCGACATACGCCTGCGTTGCGGGCAGAGCGGTCACAGTCTCGCGCCACTCGGCATTGCCATGCAGGAAATCGAGGTCAGCTTCGAGTGCGGGCACACGTTCGAGAATCGGGTCGACGATGCCGGCAGCGATCGGGTCCTGCGCCACCACGCGGGCGGCATGCTCAAGCGCGTTGTACACGAGCCAAGCCTGCTCTTGCAGAGCGATAAAGTCATCGACGCTGAGTTCGCCGGCGAGGAGCTGATCCATGAAGTTGGAATGCTCGGCGCGTTCGTGTGCATCGGCAGTAGAGGTCTTCAGATCAGAGGAGAGCTGAGCACTGGGGCGAGCGTCCATGGCTAGGGTCATCTCGAAAATTCCTTTGCAGTAAGGGGTCTAGCGTAAAGGGCGGTTCCGTGATGCACCAGAATCAGCGGCCTACCCACGACCACTATTTAACTAAGGGTAGCCACACCTCAACATCAACCATTTGGTTGAAAAATCCGCATCGTAGGGTCCGAAAAAATGACCGACCCGGACCTCCTTCCTATGGCTCGAAAGTCGTCTCACCCCAAAACACTTCATCTACAACTTGCCGGGCCCGGCGCGTCAACCGAAGGTAGTTTTCCAGGAATTGCTGGTACTCCGTCGGGTCCCAGCCCGCCGCGCCAGCCACCTGCGCCAGCTGCGGGCCGGGCGGCGGCAACTGATCCGTACGCTTGCCCCGCACCAGCACAAGCGCATTTCTTGCCTGGGTAGCCGCCAGCCACGCGGCGCGCAACGTCTCCGCCTGGCGCTTCGGCAACAGCCCTTCCTGTTCGATCACATCCAGGCATTCCAGGGTGGAAGTATTGTGCAAACCGGGCACCTCGTGGGCGTGCAGCATGATAAGAAGCTGCACGGTCCACTCGATATCGGTCAGCGCGCCGCGACCCAGTTTCGTATGCGTGTTCCTGTCGGCGCCGCGGGGCAGCCGCTCGTTATCCACGCGCGCCTTCATCCGGCGCACCTCACGCACGGTCTCGGCGGACACACCGCCAGCCGGGTAGCGCAAAGGATCAATACGGTGCAAAAACTCCCGCCCGACCTCCCTGTCTCCCGCCACCACGGAGGCGCGCAACAACGCCTGAATCTCCCACGTTTCGCCCCAGCGTTCGTAATACTTTTCGTAGGAGTCCAAGGTGCGCACGATCGGACCCGAGCGGCCTTCTGGGCGCAGCCCAAGATCCACCTCCAGCGGCGGATCATCGCTGGGTTTGGCCAACCGGCGGCGCATCCGATCGCACACGCCGACGGCCCAGCGCACGGCGTTATTATCGGACACGTTTTCGGCAGGTTCGCAGACGAACATAACATCGGCATCGGAGCCGTAACCCAGTTCCGCGCCGCCCAAACGACCCATCCCGATCACCGCGATCCGGGCCGGTGGCTGCTCCCCTTCCGGCACGCTGCCGCGGATCTCGGCGGCCAGGGCAGCGTCCAGCACCGCATCCCACACCAGCGACAGGCTGCGGCAAACCTCCTGCACATCCATCATATCCAGCAGGTCAGCGGCCGCCACGCGCGCCAACTCCGCGCGCCGCAAGGAACGCGCCGCCCGGATCGCCTTTTCCGGATCCGCGTACCGGCTCGACGCCGCAAGCAACGAACGCGACACCGTATCCGGGGAGGCGGCGAGGAGCTTCGGGCCGGTAGCGCCGTCGCCGAGGAGTTTGACCGAATCCGGTGTCGCCAGAATCAGGTCCGAAACATAGGGCGAATTGCCCAAGATCCGCATGAGCCGTTGGCCCACCACTCCCTCATCGCGCAGCATGCGGAGGAACCACTGGCGGTCCTCCGCGGCGTCGGAAAGCCTGCGGTAGTTGAGCAAGCCCATGTCCGGGTCGGCGGTTTGGGAAAGCCATTCCATGAGCGTCGGCAGCAGCATCGCCTGTATTTTCGCCTTGCGGCTGCGGCCGGAAGCCAATGCAACCAGGTGCTCGTAGGCGCGCTCTGGGAAGGTGTAACGCAGCGCCGCCAATTGCAGCTTCGCGGATTCTGCGGACAGGCGAAGCGTTTCCACCGGCAGGCTGGCCACCGAGTTCAACAGCGGGCGATAGAACAGTTTTGCGTGCATCGAGGAGATCTGCAACGCCACCTTGCGGAAGCGTTCCCCCAGCTCCTCGGCGGCCGTGCCCTGATTGCCCTGGGCCACAATCCCCGCCGCGCGCGCCAACCAACGCAGCTGTTTCACATCTTTATCCGCCGGCATCGTGTGCGTGCGGCGCAGGCGTTGCAGCTGCAGGCGATGCTCCAGCAGGCGCAGAAACTCATAGGCGGAAATCAAGGCGTGCGCGTCCTCCCGCCCCACATAACCGCCCTTCATCAGGGCCGTTAGCGCATCCACCGTGCCGAGGCGGCGCAGGCTTTCATCCACCCGGCCGTGCACCATTTGCAGCAGCTGCACCGCGAATTCCACATCCCGCAGGCCGCCCTTGCCGAGCTTGAGTTCGCGCTCGCGGAGCTCCGCGGGGACGTTGTTGATCACGCGGCGTCGCATAGCCTGCACGTCATCGACAAAACTTTCGCGTTGGCTGGCGTTCCACACGAGCGGGGCGAGCGCCGTCACGTATTGATTCCCCAATTCCACCGCCCCCGTCATGGGCCGCGCCTTGAGCAGCGCCTGGAATTCCCACGTGTGCGCCCAGCGCTTATAATACGCGACGTGGCTTTCCAACGTACGTACTAATGCGCCCTGTTTTCCCTCGGGGCGCAGCGCGGCATCCACCTCAAAGAAACAACGGCAACCCAAACGAATGAACTCTCCCGCTAGCCGGGTGGTGCGGGCATCGGCGGGTTCCGCCACAAAAATGACGTCTACATCCGAAATATAGTTCAATTCGCGGGCGCCGCACTTACCCATCGCGAGCACAGCCAGGCGTGCAGAAACAGGTTTTTCACCGTACACACAGGCCACAGCCACCGCCAACGCTGCGGTAAGGGCGGCGTCGGCAAGATCGGACAGCGCCCCAGAAACCACGGTGAATGGAACATGTGGTTGACCCGGTCTGCGAGGCGATTCAGGGTAAGTTCCGGCGAGGTCGTGCGCGGCGATACGCATCAGCAATGTTCGGTACGTACGTTCTAATCGCTGTTCCGCTTCCGTGCCGACCACGCAGGCTTTGTACGTCCCGGGCGTGCTCAGATCCGCCGACGCAGTGTCCGCGTCCGGGTCCGCGACCGCGACGTTTTCATCGTCCATATGTACTAACTCGGCGGGGACGGCGGCGACGCACTCCAGCATCTGTTGCATCATCTCCGTCGCCGTTGGCAGCCCCAGCGACAGCTGCCGCCACAGCTGCGGGTTCGCCACCAGGTGGTCGCCGAGGCTTGTCGACGCCCCGAGCAACGCCACCAAACGCACCCGCAGCGGCACCTCCTCCCGCAGCGCCCGATCCAGTTCGGCGCGCTCATCCCCCAGTGCCTGCATCAAACGTACGAGCGTATTCAGCGCTAGGTCCGGATCGGCGGCCCCGGTCAGGCTCCACAACAGCTCCACCGAATCCGGATTCATCCACCCCAGCCACTCCAAATCCGCCTGGGCGTGCGGCCCCTCCAAACTCAGCCCACCCGGGGTAGGGACCAAACGACGGGTGGAACGGGGGGTGGCCATAATGCTCCTCTAGTAGTCCAGGTTGGTGCGCAGCTCCCACGACGTAATCTGCGCCTGGTAGTCCTGCCACTCACGCCACTTATTGCGCAAGAAGTACTCAAAAACGTGCTCGCCGAGTGCCTCCGCGACCAGCTCCGATTGCTCCATCAGGCGCAGTGCCTGGTCCAAGCTGCCCGGCAAATCCTGGTACCCCAATGCGCGACGCTCGCGGCGCGTTAACTTAGAAATATCATCTTCCGCGGGATCCGGCAGCTCGTACCCCTCCCGGATACCCTTCAGCCCCGCGGCCACTAGGACGGCGTACGCGAGGTAGGGGTTGCACGCCGAGTCCGGGCTGCGCACCTCGACGCGGCGTGACGACACCTTGCCCAAGCGATAGGTTGGCACACGCACCATGGCCGAACTATTGGAAACACCCCAGGTCGCGGCGGTAGGCGCTTCATTGCCGAACATCAAACGCTTATACGAATTCGCCCATTGGTTGGTCACGGCTGTGAACTCCGGCGCGTGGTGCAAAATCCCCGCGATAAACTGCCGCGCCGTGCTAGACAGCGAAAACTCATCGTCCGGATCGTGGAAGGCGTTAGTGTCCCCTTCGAACAGGGACAGGTGGGTATGCATCGCGCTGCCCGCGTACTCCGCAAAGGGCTTTGGCATAAAGGTGGATCGAACACCGTTGCGCAAGGCGGTTTTCTTGATTATGTAGCGGAAAGTCATAATATTGTCCGCCATGGTGAGGACGTCCGCGTAGCGCAGGTCAATCTCTTGCTGGCCGGGGGCGGTCTCATGATGCGAAAACTCGACCGAAATACCCATGGATTCCAGCGCATTCATCGCATCGAACCGAAAATGCGGCGCCTTATCCGTGACCGCCTGATCAAAGTAGCCACCATTATCGGTGGGCGTCGGCGGACGCCCGTCCGTGTTTAACGACTCCACCAGGAAAAACTCAATCTCCGGGTGCGCGAAGCACGTAAACCCATCGTTCGCCGCCTCCTTGAGTTGCCTGCGCAACACCTGGCGCGGATCCGCGTAGGACGGCTGCCCATCCGGCATGGTGATATCACAGAACATCCTTGCGATATCGGTGGTGTCCTGCCGCTCGAAGGGCATCAGCTGGAACGTAGACGGATCTGGGCGGGCGATCGTATCCGCCTCCGACACCCGCGAAAACCCCTCGATGGCCGAACCGTCGAAACCAATGCCCTCTTCGAAAGCACTTTCAAGCTCGGCGGGGACCACGGCTACCGACTTCAAATACCCGAGGATGTCCGTAAACCACAGGCGCACAAACCGAATATCCCGCTCTTCAATGGTGCGGAGCACAAACTCCTGTTGGCTATTCATTCTTCTCAATCTAATGGACTCGCCCCTTGGTGCGGGGCAGAATCCCCGCCGCAGCCTTGGTGCGAGGCAGAATCCCCGCCACCAATCTTCACGCCAGATGCCCAACCAAGCTGGGACGAGCCGATGACTGGGCTAGGAAATGGGCTGCTGAGAAATGGGTTGTGCGCTGCGCATGAAGTTTTTTACACACGAATCGCGGATCTAGTGTAATTTTCATCATTCTGGGCGTCCTGGGCGGCTCGGCGCGATACTTTTTACACAGATTTCGGGATTTTGATGTAAAAAATATCGGTAGACACCGTTCAACTCCCGGCGCGGCAATAGCTTGCACACAACTAATAGGGCCGGCTTTTCGTCACAGTGACGTAATTCCATCATGCTTTGCATAAGGCGAGCAGATCAAGGCTCGCAGAGAGCATATAACAAGAGGGCGCAATCCGGTAGCAAACTACATTTCGGCGGACACAATCCGGTCAAGCCCCGAACGTCCACACTCGGGCTGATACGGTTATGGATACATATACGTCATTGTCGGCGGCCCGCCTATCGGTCGCCAGAGATCCTCAAGCTCCGCCCCTTTCCCGAAGCATAGCTGGGCCGTGGCAAACCATCGCAGGATTGACCCGCAAACAGGCGTCGGCAAGGCTCGGACCGATGGGTTGTGCGCTGCACATGAAGTTTTTTACACACGAATCCCAGATCCTGTGTAATTTTCATCATTCCGGGCGGCCTGGGCGGCTCGGAGCGATATTTTTTACACAGATTTCGGGATTTTGATGTAAAAAATATCGGTAGACACCGTTCAACTCTAGGCGCGAGAATAGGTTGTGGGCAGCTTACCACGTCAGAATGAGCCACGAAAAGCAATTCGGCCATAGTCCGACAAGGGTAGCGAGTTTCAAAGGCTTAGCAGGGCTGCTATGACTTTTGGGGATCGCAACGACTGCGCAGAATTCACAGGCCCAAAGTTTTGAGGTGTTCAGCCACTCCGAGGTCAGCGCTACGGGGGTGACGGCACGGGTCGGGAGCTGGGGATGGAGGGCCTTGCGCTTGCGACAAAACGGGGGGATTGCTCGCCATCACTCGCCGTCAATGGTGCGATTTTGCTGGTACAACTGGGGTATGAGTACCCGTCAATTCCTCGAGGTAGAAGCAAAGTTTTCGGTTGATGAAAGCGCCACCACCCCGGTGCTGACCGAGATTGAACATGTGGCTGAAGTTCATGGGGAAACGCATGAACTATCGGCGGTATATTACGATTCTCCAGATTTGCGGCTGACAAGGTCGAAGATTACGTTGCGCAGACGTACCGGCGGCAAGGATTCTGGCTGGCATATAAAGTTGCCGGCCAGCCACGGACGGGTGGAGTTACATGCGGATCTCACCGAACCGGAGTACGGAGAATACACCGTGCCGTCCGAATTGCTGTTCCCAGTGCGGGCGATCGTCAGAGATATCCCCTTAGAGCCAATTGCGCAGGTAGATAACGTTCGCCACGAATTTGCTTTGATGGATATCGAAGGCAAACTAGTCGGCGAATTCTGCGATGATCATGTGACGTCCTGGTCGCTGCTGCCCAATGGCAAGCGCCAAACCTGGCGCGAATGGGAGTTCGAACTCGGCGAAGAGTATTTGGCGGACGTAGAAAACACGATGGCCTCGGCGACGCAGCTGCTGGAGGCCGCGGGAGCCACGGCGTCGAAAAGCCCTTCGAAGCTGGTGGCGGCGCTGGGCGATTCGGTAGACACCGCGCCGAAGCCGCCGAAGCCAGCAGAACTTGAGAAGAGCAATCCCGCCTACGCCGTCCTGAAGGCGCTGAAATCGAACAGGGATGCGCTTGTGGCGAACGATCCGAAGGTGCGACGGGACGAGTACGACTCCATTCACCAGATGCGCGTGGCCACCCGCGAACTCCGCAGCCATATGCAAACATTTGAAGGAATCCTGGTCGGCGACGGGTACCTTGAGCTGGAGAAAGAGCTCAAACACCTCGCCGGTGTGCTCGGTGTTGCGCGCGACGCGGAGGTGGTGGAAGAACGCTTCCATGACCTGCTGAAGACCGTGGATTCGGACATTATCGACGAGGTCACGCGCAAGCACCTCGAACAAGATATGGCCGTGGAGTACCGGAATGCACATTCGGAAGTGCTGGAGCTGCTGGAATCGCAACGCTATTTTGATCTGCTCAATGCGCTCGATGAATTGCTCGCAAACCCGCAGGTAGCGGAGGCTGCCGAGGAAGAAGGTGAGGAGGAAACCCCCGAAGAGATCCTTGTGACGCACCTCGATGAGGCGTACACACGTTTGGTTAAGCGGCACCAAAAGGCGGTGACGCGCTGGGAGGACAAGGAACGGTCGCTGCGAGAGCGCGAAGGCTACTTCCACGACATGCGGAAATCGGCAAAGAAGCTCCGCTATTCCGCCGATGCGGCCCGCGCCACTGGGCTAAAAACCAAAAAGCTGTACGAAGCATGCAAACGCATGCAAACCGTGCTGGGAGACTTCCAGGATTCGGTGACCTCGCGCGATGTATTGCTGCGCAAGGCCGAAGAGTCCCGCGCGGCGGGCGAAGATACGTTCGCTTACGGCGTGCTGTTCCAGGTGGAACGCGAACGCGGCCTTGAGTCATTGAAGGACTACGCCGAGAGTTTCGAGAAAATCGAAAAGGCGTATGAATCAATGAAAAAGGCCGCGCGCAAGAAGGCTGCGAAAAAGGACTAGCGCTCCCAGGCGGGTTCCACGCCCCAGTCGTCGTCTTCCTCATCGTAGGCGTCAGCTGCGGCGGTGCGCTCTGCCGCGAGCTTCATGGCATCGCGCGCCTCCGCTTCGGTGGCGTAGGGGCCCATGCGATCCTCCCACGCCTGATTTTTCCCCTGGGAAACCGAACCTGTGGTCGGATCGTAGAACCATTGGTCGTCTGCGTTGGTCACGGTGTCACTCTCCTTAAATCGGCGATCTTCCTCCCCAACCTACCTCGTGTGCGGCGAACCATGCTGCGCTTTCCGGACTAAAGTGGGGGCAAAGCATGCCGCCCCTTGTGTGAGGAGACCCCGCCCCGATGCCGCTTTGGAACGCCCCCGACGAGGATATTCGCGACCGCGCCGCGCAGTTACATCATCGAACATATGGCATAGAACCACAAATGCTCACCACTTCACCGGGCACGTTTCCGCTAGTGGGCGAACACACTGACTATATTGGCGGCATCGTGGCGGTGGCGATGACGCACTTGGGCGTCGCGGTCGCCGCCTCCCCCCGCACGGATTCCAAGCTCAACGTGCGGCTTTCCCAACCGGGCAGTCGTGACGCCACACTCGAGTCGAATATGGATGCGGTTACGCAGCGAAAGCCGGGCGGCGTGGAGACACGGCTCGGGGGCATTATATGGACGCTCATCAATCGCCAAATGCTGAGCCGAGACACACAGGGGTTCGACATCACGGTGGTCAGCACCATTCCCACCAATTGTGGGCTGGGCGAAGCGGAAGCGATGGCTACGGCATTCGCACTGGCGTTGCAGATTGCGGCTGATGTGGAGATCGATGCCCCATTGCGCGCGCGCCTCGCGGAGGTATGCACCCAGTCCGCAAGTACGTTCGCCGACACTCCAGAGTTGCGCGCAAGACACGTGGCGGCGCTGCGGGGGCACACGAATTCGGTGGCACTGGTGGATTACGCGGACGGTTCGGTCACCCAAGCGCCACACCCGCGCGGAATCGAACTGATCGTCGTAACAAAGCCGAAGCCTGCCGGGCCAAGCAAACTGGTGTCCGAGATTCTGCGCCGCCATAGCTTTCTAGACGACGCCGCGCGGGCCTACGGCGTGGACTCGCTGCGCGCCCTCCCCGATACCCAAGCACGAGTCACGGATTGGTTAGCGGCCGTGCACAAGGTCCACGGCACGGATAAGGTGCCTGGCCTGCAGGAAGCCAGCAATTGGTTGAAGTTCCTCACGGCGGAGACGCAACGCGCCGCGGAGGCTGCCGCGGCATTGCGATCCCGCCGCATGAATGCCGTGCTCGAGCTGGTGCGAACCTCTCAGTCGGAGCTAGAGAACACGTTCAATCTAGCCACGGACACCCATCGTGCATTGGTTTATTTGTGCGAAACCCGCGGGGCTATTGCGGCGCGCGGAACCGCGCCCGGTTTAGTCGACGCTGCCGTGGCGTATGTGGAACCCAAACACGCCGAAAACTTCGCCGCCGATCTGTCGGCGGACGGATTGCTAGTAGTCCCCCTGCGCGCGGGTGCCCCCACGGACGGGGAGCCGGTGGGCGAATGAGCCACCCTATAAGCCGGATTCTGTCATTGGGGTGAACATCCATCTGGACCCGCCATCGCTGGCGGGCCTCAAGCAGCGTACCTTCGGGCTCGGCGAGCAACCTATAACGCCCGAACAGACATACCAATGTACGTCCTCTTGCCTTGCTCCCAGTGGGGTTTACCTAGCCGCCCTAGTCACCTAGGGCGCTGGTGCGCTCTTACCGCACCGTTTCACCCTTACCCATCGCTGGGCGGTTTGTTTTCTGTGGCACTAATCCCGCAGGTCGCCCTGGGTTGCCGTTAGCAACCACTGTGCTCTGTGGAGTCCGGACTTTCCTCGACAGACATGTCAGCGCATTGCAATGCCGATACATTCGTGCCGCGTCCACCCGGATGGCTCATTCGCGCATACGATCATACCCCTTTCAGGTGAGAAGTATCATTCACCAAGCGCACACATGTGGGGCCGTCCGAGTAAAACTCCGCCACCGACAACGACGCTAAATCCAAATGCAGGCGGTGGAAAAACTCCGGCCCGGCATCGAACGCGCGTCGCAAAATAGACTTAATCGGCGTCACGTGCGACACCACAAGAATGTTCGAATCCCGGTAGGTATCACGCAGCTCGGCAAGGGTCGCGGACACTCGCCGGTACGCGTCATGCACCGATTCCCCGCCCGGCGGCGCCACCGTAATATCGCGCATCCACGCGGCGTGGGTCTCCGGATCGGCCTCGTGCGCCTGCTGGAAGGTCAACCCCTCCCAACGGCCAAAGTCCATTTCGATCAAACCTTCGTGTTCCACCACATCCAGCCCCAGCGCTTCGCCACAATGTTCGGCGGTACGCCGGGCCCGAGCCAAAGGCGAGCACACAATGTGATCGATGCCGCCACGGGCCCCCAACCGGGCCGCTGCGGCTGCGGCTTGCCGCTCGCCAAGGTCCGTGAGCTGGGGATTTCCCACGCCGGAGTATTGTTTTGCGGCGGATAGCGGGGTCTGACCGTGCCGCAGCAGAATCAACCGACTCGGCCGCGTTGTGGCGCCGTTCCAGCTGGCGGTTTCGTTTACGATAATGCCGGGTTCCGCGCCGTCGGCACCCGCGTCCATGGCGGTGTTTGCGAGCTCGTCTGCGCGCGAGTTTTCGGCACGCGGCACCCACGTGTAGGAAACGGATCGGAAGCCCGCGGCGAGGCGTTGTGCCTGCAAGGCCAGGGTTTTCATGTCTGGATGCTTGACCTTCCAGCGGCCGGACATCTGCTCGACCACCAGTTTGGAATCCATAAACACATCCACCTCCAGCGCGCCCAGCTCCTGGGCCGCCCGCAGACCGTTGATCAGCGAGTGGTACTCGGCCACATTGTTCGTAGTGGTACCCACAAATTCGGCGATCCGCCGCAACACGGTTGTGCGCGTCTCATCCAGGACTACCGTGCCCGAACCGGCGATGCCGGGGTTACCGCGAGAACCACCGTCGGCCTCTATGCAAACCTTCATCAGACTCCTATCGCACCAGGTAAACGCCACAATCCGGGCATTGCGGCAACTCGTCTTCGGGGGCATTACGAATCCGCGAAACCACGGCCGGCGGCAGAATTATGTGACAGCCACCACACGCACGCCCAGAGAACTTGGCGACGCCGATGCCGTCAACGTCGCACTGTTCCGCATACGCCTCGAGCACCGCGGCGTCGAGACGCAATTTGAGTTCGTCAATACGTGCGATTCGCTGGGAATCATCGGCGGGGACAACGGCGCGCTGAGCGGCCTCCAACTTCGCCCTCACAGCCTCCAAATCTGCGCAAAAACGATCGTGGCTTGCGCGGAGGGCATGGAGCTCGTCGTGCGTCTCCTTAAGCTCCCCGCGCAGGTCATCGAGGCGACGCACCGCCGCGGCAAGCTCATGACGCAAGTCCCGGCGCTTTTCGACGTCCGTGACCGCGCCCAGCGCTCCCTTTGCCGCGGACTCCCGACGCTGCAACTTCGACATATCAAGCTGGATTCGCCGCACCTCCGCCTCCATATCGGAAATAGAAAGTGTGATCGAGGCGTCTGCGGCCTGGATACGGGTCATTTCCGCCGTCAACTGATCCACCTCGCGCTGCTCCGCGCTCGCCGGAATTGCCGCCGGATTCACCACGGACAACGTAGCCAATTCCAGCAGGTCACGCTGCTTTTCAGGGGCAAGTTTCATAGGGGTTCCTTCACTTGATCGAGATGGTCCAAGGGTCCGTGCGCAGGTCAATCACTTTCGTGGTCAAGCCTAATTCACGTTCCACAACGCCGGCGGCCTGCGCGCACCACGGAAACTCGCTGGCCCAGTGCGCGGTATCCACCACCGCCGGACCGCCTGCGCGCAAATATTCGTCAACCGGGTGGTGCCGCAGATCTGAAGTCACAAATACGTCCACATCCAGCGCGCGCACCGCATCCAAGAAACTATCGCCGGAACCGGAGGAAACCGCCACCCGGCGCACGATCTTTTCCGGATCGCCCGCGGCCCGCACACCCCACTTGGTGCGCGGCAGACGCTCCGCCACCCGCTGCACGAAATCCTTGAGCGGCATCGGCTGATCCAACTCGCCAACGCGGCCAATACCGTAAGCCTGTTCGATGTCCACGGTATTTGCAAGCTGCACGATATCGAAAGCGGGTTCCTCGTAGGGGTGGGCCGCCCGCAGCGCCCGCTCCACCGCCCGGCGCGCCGGCGTGGGCGCCACAAACTCCACCCGAAGTTCAGAAACGTGTTCGAGCGCCCCGACCTGGCCGAGCGCTGGGTTCGCCCCGGCCACCGGCAGAAACTGCCCGGTGCCTTCGAACTGGAATGCGCATTCGCGATAATCCCCGAGCGCGCCCGCGCCCGCCGCGAACATGGCCTCCTTTACCTTTTCCGCGTCCGCGACGGGAACCATCACGCCCCACTTATCCAAGGTTTGAGGTTTCGGTTCGATCGGCCGACCCGCAGTCACGCCCAATAGCTCCGCGAGCCGATCGTTCACCCCCGGGCGCGCCGAATCCGCGTTCGTATGAGCGGCAAAAAGCGCCACCCCGCCACGCAAGAGCTCATGAATAACCTTGCCCTTTGGGGTGTCCGCAGCCACGGAGGTCACGCCGCGCAGCAGCAGCGGGTGATGCACCACCAGCAGCTGGGCACCCATGGCCACCGCCCGGCGCGCCACCTTGTGGGTGCAATCCACGGCGAAGGCCACCTTGGTCACCTCCGCATCCGGATCGCCGCAGATCAGACCTACCGCGTCCCACGGCTCCGCCAACTCCGGCGGGTACGCCGCCTGCAACACGTCCCGAACCTTGCCAACTGTGCTTACCACGCGATCTCCTTTCGATGTGCTTCCAGTGTGGCAACCGCCGCGGCATCGCGCACGGCGAGGCGCCAAAAAGTCTTATCCAAGCCGGGGAACGTATCGCAGCGGCGTACCGCCACCCCGCGCTCCGCTAACCGCACTCGTTGCACTTCCGGGTCCGGCCCCGGCGGCGGGTTCACCAGCAAAAACGGCGCTTGGCTAGGCCACACGTTCCAGCCATGTGAGGTAAGGTACGCGGCCATTTCGGTGCGTTGCGCCGCCATCTCTTCATACAGGGGCCCCACCTCCGCACCAACCGCATATTCGATGGCGAGGAGCTGCAGTGTGCCCAATGGCCAGTGCGGGCGTTCCCGCTCCAAGTGCGCAATAATCTCCGCATCCGCAATCATATACCCGCAGCGTAACCCGGCAAGGCCCCAAGTTTTGGTCAGGCTGCGTAATACGATGGCGCCGGAACCGATCACCGATTCGTCCGGGCTGAGGTCCATAAACGCCTCATCCACCACCAGATACTTAGTTCGATCCGCCAACCGCAGCAGGTCCGCCCGCGAATGCAGCACGCCGGTGGGGTTTGTAGGGTTGCCGATCACCACCATGTCGCCAAGCTCCCCCGGCCCCGCCTTCCCGATGTCGCCGAGCTCGCCCGACCCCGCCCCCGCCGCACTCCCGCTATTCAAACAAAAAGGCGGATCGAGGATCCACCGTTGGACGGGCACCCCGGCCGCTCGCAGTGCGTATTCCGGCTCCGTAAAACTCGGATGCACAACAGTAGCCAATCGGGGTTGCAGACGCGGCAACAACGCAAATCCCTCCGCCGCACCGCTCAATAACATCACCTGATCTGGTTGCACACAATGGTGCTCCGCCACCGCCTCCCGCGCCGCTTTTGCGTTCGGATACGCGCCCAGCGAATCAATACCGCGCACAAGTATCTCGCGCAACCACGCTGGCGGGCGGCTCAAACGCACATTCACTGCGAAATCCAAACTGGCGGCCGCGGCGGCTTCGTCGCCGTGAAAACGCAACGCATTGAAATCGATCACAAACAACGAGTCTATTATTCTGGCTAATGCCGCAACCCGTTCAGGAGTACCAAATACGATGAAATCCGCCGCCGAACGCGCCGAAACCACCGAACGTGCCTACGTTGTCTTTGTATGCACCGGCAATATTTGCCGTTCCCCCATGGCCGAATATTTGTTCAAACGAGCGATTCGCAATGCGGATCTCGCCGAGGAAGTTATGGTGCGTTCCTGTGGCCTCAGTGGCTGGCATGTAGGCCAAAGCGCCGACGTCCGCGCCATCGCTGAGCTGGCCAATGTGCGTCTCGACGCCCGCGCCCACCGCGCCGCCCAGCTCGGCGCCGAGCACCAATCGGCCGACCTATTCCTCGCACTCGATAAATCACATTTGCGAGGCCTCCGTGCCTGGGGTATCCCCCGCGGCCGCATCCGCCTGCTGCGTTCCTTCGACCCCGACTCCCCCAAGGGCGCCGAGGTGGAAGACCCCTATTATTGCGACGCCGAATCCTTCGCCCAAACCCGCCGGGAGATTGAGGCAGCGGTCCCCGGCCTCCTACACTGGGTACAAGAACTACTCGAATCCAAATCAGGACGCTAGGATGCCCCGAAAGCAATCACTGGTCAAGGTATTCCTCAAACCCGGCTGGGTAATCACCGCCCTCGCCGTCCTCGCCTTCGCCTATGTTGCCTTCACCGTTCTCGCCCCCTGGCAGCTGGGCAAAAACGAAGCCACCAATGCCAGGAATTCCGCGATCACCGCAGCCTTCGAGCACGAACCCGTGGATTACAGCCCCGGGCTCGAGGAGTGGCGGCGCGTGCGTATCACAGGCCATTACCTTCCGGACCAGGAGGTTGTTCTTCGCCTCCGCCCGGTGAATTCAAAGCCGGCATACCACGCCCTCACGCCTTTCCAACTGAATAGCGGCAAGACCGTGATCGTAAACCGGGGCTACCAGGACTCCGCCGAATTCACCCCCGCCCCCGCCGGCGAGGTCACCATCACTGCCCATGTGCGCCGCAGCGAAACGGGTGTGGACCCAAGCATTACCGCCTCCCTGCCGCCGCAGGTCAATGGCATCGACACCACGCAGCTCGCCCAAATCACCGGCCTCGACCTCGAAGAGGATTACCTCCAGCTCGTCGAGGACCAACCCGGCGTCATCCAGGCCCTGCCCCTACCCCAGTTGGAAACCGGCCCGTACCTTTCCTACGGCATCCAATGGATCGCCTTCGGGATCATGGCGCCCCTCGGCTTGGGCTACTTCATCTACGCCGAGATTCGGGAGCGACGCCGCGAGGAGGAGGAACGCGCGGAAGCCGCGACGTCGATAACCAAGGGCGAGGAGACTGCGACGCCGAGAAAGAAAACAAGGCAACACGCCCGCTACGGCGACGACCGCGTGGACCATTACCGTAAACTCGCAGAAAAGAACGAAGAGCGGTTCTAACACGAGCAGGGCGATACATACCGT
The DNA here is from genome assembly GCF_030408595.1 of Corynebacterium canis. NCBI lineage: Bacteria > Bacillati > Actinomycetota > Actinomycetes > Mycobacteriales > Corynebacteriaceae > Corynebacterium > Corynebacterium canis. The sequence goes on from NZ_CP047080.1 coordinate 2,225,980, forward strand.
GGAAAAGAAACTCGGAACATTCCTACTGGTCATCATCGCCGCAGCACTCCTCGGCACCATTGTATTCTTTTACGATAGGCAGCAAACCCAGGCCGTACTCAATCGCGCCCCCGTGCCCTACGCCCAGGACCTTGACGAATGGCAACGCGTCACCGTCACCGGCACGTATTCCCCGCTTGACGACGTCCTGATAGCCACCCGCCCCGGCTACCACGTGGTTACCCCCTTCCGCAGCGACGCCGGTCCCGTAATCTTGGTGAACCGCGGAACCCCCCAAAATGGCAGGGACTACGCCCCCGCACCCAGCGGGAAAGTCACCATCACCGGATACATCCGCCGCACCCAGCCCGGCATGAGCGCAGTCGCCGAAAAATACCCGCCGGAAACCGACCGTATAGACACCCAAGGCCTCGCCCTCGCGCTCAATCAAACCTTCGAGCTCGACTATCTACAACTCGCCGAAGGCCAACCCGGCGTCCTAGACCCAGCCCCCATGCCGGGATGAGCGCGGGATCGCTCACATCTGAACTAGGCCGCCCCTGGCTCGTTATTCCTTCGCCGACACTATCCATAACCTCGAAAAACCATGTTTCGTACAATGGAAGAATGTCTCAGGAATCCGTCATGTCCACGTTGCGCAAGTTCCGTGATGCCCGCAACTGGAAACAGTTCCACACTCCAGACGCCCTTGCCAAAAGCATTGCCATTGAAGCTGGGGAGTTGCTCGAGTGCTTTCAATGGCCTGGTCAGGATTTCTGCAACGATGAGGCGCTGCTAGAGCTGGCAGATATCCTCACGTACGCCTATTTCTTAGCCGATCGCCTCGGCGCAGATCCCGAGGACATCATATTAAGAAAACTCGAGCGCACTGCGAAGAAATACCCCGTCAAAGCCACTCCTCGTGAGGATAAGGAATAGCCTCGGTGAGCGATTTCCGGATTCTCAATTACGCTTTCGACCACGGTATTGAACGCGAAGCCGAATCAAACCGCCAGCTATCCAACTGGCCGGTGGTCTATCTCTTGCATCGCCCAGCGCCGAGCAATTCTTCTGGCCCGCGCCAGCCTGGATTGATCTACATCGGCGAGTCCCTCAATTTCATCAAGCGCATGAAACAGCACTTGAAGACTCCCGAAAAACAGCAGCTCAAAACCGTCGCCCTTGTTCTCAGCGAAAAGTTCCACAAATCGGCTTGCCTCGATCTAGAGTCCAAACTCATCCAACTCGCCGCTGGGGATGCTTCGAACCAAGTACTCAACCAAAACGTAGGCATCTTGGATTCGGATTACTACAATCGCAGCGTTTATCGTCGAACGTTCGATGAAATCTTCGAGCAGCTTCGTCATCAAGGCCTATTCCAACGCTCGATCCCAGAAATCGTCAATAGCGAGCTCTTCAAACTTTCCCCGTTCAAAGCGCTCAATTACGATCAAGCAATCGCGGCCGAAGATATCATGGAAGGGCTCGCGCAAGACCTTGCCGACAATGCCAATAAACATGGCAACGTAGTAATCGTTGAAGGGGACCCTGGCACAGGTAAAACCGTCATCGCGATCTACCTGATGAAGCTTTTGTCGGACATTGCGAATTGCACGGACGATTCAAACATCGACGCAGACACCATGTTCTCCGAGTTTTTCGTCGAAGGCAACCGCGAACTGTTTCAAAACAGAAAGATTGCGCTCGTCGTCCCCCAACAGTCCCTCCGCAAGTCAATTGAAAATGTCTTCAAACAAACGCCGGGGCTCGACAAGTCGATGGTTCACACCGCCTTTACGATTGCTGAATCGCCGGAGATTTACGACGTCGTGCTCGTCGACGAAGCACATCGACTCAACCGTCTCGCGGCGCAATCTGTTGGTGCAATGACTAAGCGTTTCAAAGATATCAACCAAACGCTATTCCATGGAGAAAAGCCGGATGCTAATCAACTTGATTGGCTAAAAGCAAAGGCTCGCAACCTCATTTTAATGTACGACTCCAACCAAACGATACGCCCCGCAGATGCGCCAAAAGAAGTCTATTCTGGAGTCTCCCGCACTTACCATTTAACAACACAAATGCGTAGTGCTGGTGGCAACGATTACATAGAATACATCAAAAGGATTTTTTCACCGTATCCGCCAGATTCCATAACGTCGTTCGGCGATTACGAAGTGGGCCTGTTCCGCAGCCCCGCAAAGATGATTCAGAGAATTTACGACTACGAGCAGCGGGATGGCCTCGCACGTATCGTTGCTGGATATGCTTGGGAATGGGTGAGTAAGAAGAACCCCGAACTTTACGATATCGATCTCGGCGAAGGAGTCCGCCTGAAATGGAACACCACTGCCGTTGACTGGGTAAATTCCCCAAATTCAATCAACGAATCAGGTTCCATCCACACCATCCAAGGCTACGACCTAAATTACGCTGGCGTGATCATTGGCCGCGATATCGGCTACGACCCAGAACGTCAGTGCCTGTTCGTTCGGCGCGACCAGTACTTCGACAAAGCTGGCAAACGCAATAACAATATGTTGAATATCACCACCACCGATGAAATGCTACTCGAGTACATAAGCAACATTTACTTCGTCCTGCTTACCAGAGGAATTCGCGGCACCTTCATCCATGCAGTCGATCCTCTAGTAAGCGAATACCTTACTCAATTCTTTCATTATATCGATTAAATCTATTGGGGCGCCTTGAGACGTTACCATCAATTGACCCTAAAACAACTCACGGGTTTGATCGCTTAATCGCCGCCTGTATTTTATCCACCAAAATATGAACAGATGTCCACGCGCCCAGGACAGCTTGCCGTTCACCACTTTCATAAGGCACTGTCTTCACCTTACTATACGCACGTTCAATTGCTAGGGAAATCGCTTCGTCCGCAAATTTTAACTGTTTTCGATTGCCTTTCTGGTACTCGGGCAGATAACTGTTTAATCGGTCCATAATCTCGCGTTGTGTGCGAGCACCGTGACCGTCTTCAAAATGAAGAAGTAACCACCATTCAAACTGCGGCACGCTAAAGCCGATACCTCGATCTCTGCGTTCTGCGCCCCACTTCCAGATTTCTACTAGTTCAGGTTCCGGCCAACGATCTTCGTCTACGATAACCCAAGCCTCATCACCGGGACGTAGTTCGCCATCACGTTTCAATGCATCGAGCTTGCCATTGACAGCTTGTAATACAGCGCGAGGGTTACTGCTTTTCCCCTGATCAACGAAGATTCGGACGGAAGCTAGCTTGTTACGGAACGTATTAAAATACTCATACTCGGTTTTCCCCTCGACCGCGATCACAAACAGCGAACGTTCTTCTCGATGTTTGATTTTTCCGCGCTTGAACTTTTTGGCCGTCACGTCACCAAACCTTTCACACCACGCTGAGGTCACTTGGAAGTTCGGAAAAATCTAGCGGATCAATGGAAGGCACCCCACCAAAACGCCCCGCGAGGTAGGCTTTCCTTAAATCGGCTCCCTTTCTACCGGTATTATATTCGGCGATGCTGATCATGCTTGAGGAACCTTCGAGGTTTTTCTCCACTACCCACATTTCATCACGCCGAAATCTATCGGGGTCGAGCAACAATAGATCGTGCGTAGTAAAGATCAGCTGCGCGCGGCTATCGGGGCTACAATTTGACAGAAACCCATCAATAAGGGCACGCGATAGCTCGGTGTGAAAACTCCGGTCCAGCTCGTCAATGAGCAAAACGACATTGACTCTGGGCAGGCTCAACAATGCAAACAAAAACAACAACCGGATGACAATCCGCGTCCCCTCGGACTCCTGCGACCACTCGAGTACGTAGTCATCGTCCGTACCGTGATGGACTAGCCGTGTTTCCTCGACAGCAATTTCGCCGTCATCGGCAATAAAAGCTTCGAACCGCTTTCCATTCATCTCGAGGACTACGCGTTGAGTTTGCTCGGTTAGCAAGCTCCTTAGCACAAGTTCTTTATCGGATTCGGCTATCCGGAGGCTTTCCCATTCAACTCGTGTCCGATCGAATCCGCTCACGCCTATGTCAATTTTCTTAAGGATGTCTTCGGATATCTCAATATACGGCACGGAAATAGGTTTTCCATCAGCGAAAAAATGTGAGCCTATCATCGCGCTTGAATGAATCCAGCGGTACGGAATAACGATTTTGCGCCACCACTCTGCGTCAACTTCTTTCATCGACGCGAAGTACGCTGGCAATGCGACGTTGTCGGGCACACCTTGAAGGTGAACATTGAGAATTTCGTTCTCAATTTTTTCTCCGACTTTCACATCCGCACCTTGACGGGAAAACAATAGGTGCTCACTCCGGCTTAGGTGTTCGACCAAAGATTCGGTCACTATTGCGCGTGCATGGTAGCTGATTTTGTACTCATATATCTTGTCGCGGTAGAAAAACAGGATTTCAAATTCCGTAGGCTGCTCTCTTGTATTTTTGTCCATCAGAAATGGCGTATACGGCAGTAGTTTTCCGTGCTGTAGCGGCCGAATCAATACGTCCTTCAAATCCTGCAACGCCTCAATAAAGTTAGACTTTCCGGCGGCGTTCGCCCCAAAAATCGCCGCCACCGGAGTGAGGGTCACGTCGTACCGCTTCTTTATTTTCGGCAACCGAGACCGAAACCGTTGCTCGTTGCTAGCGATCATGTCCAGCGTGCTCGCATTCCGAAATGATCGATAGTTCTTCACGGTGAATTTAAGCAGCATTAGGATCACCAGAATTTCAGGGTTGTTGCATCTTTCTTACATCATAGCCGAAATTATCGCACCTATGCCCTACCTCCCCGCTCGAACCACGGTCCCATCCGCTCGGAGCCCAAGCGTTTGCGCCGCTCTCGCATCTATAGCCGCGATTTCACGCCACTCCCCTACCTCGCAAGCACCGGAAACTGAGTTTCCCACCGCCACTACTCGGCCTCCTGCGAACTCGGACCATGCGGGGGCGTGTGCATGACGTATGTCGTCCAACTCACCGCCTCCCTACCTCACCGCCCCGCAGACCACCCCCACCGCAGCGACGATCCCGCCGGCAACGCCTTGCACCATCCGGGAGAGCCTGGTGGCTTGCCGCACGGTGGCGGTGCTTGGTGCGGGTCCTTCCCCGAGCCGGGGGCGTTGTTCCACGCCGTGTTCATATATGGTGTCGCCGCCGAGTTGTACTCCGAGGGCGGCCGCGGCTGTGGCCTCTACGGGGCCGGCGTTGGGGCTGGGGTGTTTGGGGGCGTCTTCGAGCCATGCGCGCAGGGCTTCTTCTCCGCGCCCGGCGCTGGCGGCGAATCCGACGTGGATGAGTGCCGTGAGGCGGGCGGGTACCCAGGCCATGGCGTCGTCGAGTTTTGCGGCGGCCCAGCCGAAGTTTTCGTAGCGTTCGTTGCGGTAGCCGACCATCGCATCCAGGGTGTTCACACACCTGTGCGCCACTACTCCGGGCGCTCCGAATAGCGACCATACGATCGGGGCGACCACCGCGTCGGAGGTGTTTTCGGCCACGGATTCGACGGCGGCGCGGACCATTCCGGGGGCATCCAAGGCTTGCGGGTCCCGCGAGCAGAGCCACGGCACCCATTCGCGGGCCCCTTCGGTGTCGCCGGCGTCGATACGAAGGGCGAGCGCGATGGCGGTGCGTTGCAGAGTTGCCCCGCCGAGGGAGGCCCAGATGGCGGCGCCGAGTGCCGGGCCGGGCCAGCGGCGGGCCACCCAATGCGCGGCGAGGGTTGGCGGGATCACGGCGGCAGCGACATACACGACCCCGGCGCTGCGACTGTCGCGGTAGAGGCGTTTTTCCAGCCAGGAGGCGTAATTACCGAACACGGCTACGGGGTGATTGCGCTGCGGGTCGGGGATGGTACGGTCGGCAAGCATGCCGAGAGCGAGGGCGGTTGCGTGGGTGAATTTCATAGGGTGGTCACCGGCATATCGTAGGAGGAGGCGAGGAAGCTGATCACTTGTTGGCGGGAGATTTGGGCTGCCCGTCCGTTGGCGTCGATACTGCCACCGACGCGTATGCGGTGTCCATGGTCGCGCATCACCGTCGCCGTGGGCAACCCCGGAAACGCAAAGGGGTATCCGCACATATGTCCGGCGCCGCTATACGCCACAAGGAACGTCTCGACGCCCATTGCTTCCGCCTTTTCAGCAAGCGCACCCGCCATGCCCACGCCGTCCCACACGGCATCCTCGGTTCCCGCCGTCACGAGCAGCGGTCCCGTCATCCCCGCCACATCGATCGGTGTGGCCTGGGCTCGGTGGGCGGCGTGGAATCCCGCGAGATCTGCGGGTTTACCTGTGAGTTTGGTGCGTCGAAACTCCTGGCGGGAGGGGTTGGGAAAGGCCACATCGCTTGGCGAATGCGCCACCACCGGGCCGATCAGTTCTGGGTGCGCCGCCGCCAATTCGAAGGCCTTGGTGCAGGCGCGGCCGTGGGCGACCAGGGCCAAAGGTACGGTTGCGTCCACAAACTCGCTCCGGTGGAAGCGTTCCAGCTCCGCCGCCGAAGGCGTGCTCGTGGCGTACATGGTTGCGAATCCGTGGTGTGCGAGGGCGGCTGCGCTGGCGGAATTCGTGGAGGCCGGGGCGTCGATAAGCAATATCACGCCGGGTCCGCGCTTGGTGTGGAACGCGGGACCACACGGGCCGTCGAACTGGTGTGCGTTTCTGGCGATGGTGCGCTGCAGGAGCGAACCCAGGCCCTCGCCCTTGATGCGCACTCGAACATTGAGGTGAATGGGGCTGAGGCCATTGAGGTCGAAGGCGGATACGTCGTCCTCACCCAGGCCCGCCGAATCCGGGCGCATGGACCACAGAATGCCCAACGAATGCGCCGGCTCCCACTGCGCGCTCTCCGGCAACGACGTGGCCAAATCCACCACCCCGAGCTCATTGGCGCGGAACGCCTGGTCCGTCGACCACGGCTGGCGGTGCGAATCCACAGTGGACACCGAAACCCGCACCCGCTCGTTCGGCCGGAGGTCCGTCACGCGCAGATACAGGGGCGTATTAATGCCGCTCACAGCCTTGACATCAAGTTCCATGGCAACGATCGTAGTAACCTTTGCAGCCAGGGGTGATGGGCGCAATTTCCTTAGTTTATGGCGGACGTTTTGTCAATGGCGGCGGGTGACCCCAAAAGTTGGGTATTTTTCCGGTTTTGCAACCCTATGCCGCTCGGAGGGCGCGTGTTACAGTTGTTTCAGTTAGGAGGAAAATATGGGAGTATCCCATGCGCCGCACGACACCGCGGCACAGCAATTGGCTATAGATCAACCAAATCAAATCTCACACACGAAAGATACCGTCGATGTTTTACTCCGCGATTTAATCGCAGCAACACCCACCTCCGCCCCGGAGCTTAACAAGTTTAAGCTCATCCTTTCGGCACATGAACAAGACAAAGAATGGCAGGTGATCGTCACGGACCAGACCCTCACACCAAACGAAGTGGCAGAAATCCTCGGCGTCAGCCGCCCCCACCTTGTGAATAAATACATCAAACGCGGGCTGCTTAAAGCCACAAAGGTGGGCACCCATTACCGGATCAAGGAGTCCGACGTGCGCGACTTTTTGCAGCGCAAGCAGAAGGCCGAGGCGACCACCAAGGCAGCCATGCAGCAGTCCTCCCTGACCCCCCAAATTGAGTTTACGGACGACGAATTATGTGATATTTAACTCACCCACAAGTCCGTCAAATTCGAACCTTATCCCCCGATTGCGGGGCTTAAATACCCCCGCTGCGGGGCACTAGTCGAACCCAAGCGACGACTTACGGTGGGAATTTTGCGTTGGCGATGCCTGCGTTGGAAACACCGAATGAAGCTGCGCAGGAACATCTGGAACGACCGCGTACTCGACTTCCAGCACCGGCGCCCACTGATGGGAAGTGGCGTAATCGACTCCGGTGGAAACCTCGGGGTGCGTAATCAGCTCAACAAATTTCGGATCGGATAACAACAGCCGAATGCGCGCCTGCGACACAAACATAAAGTAATGCAAGCCCCGCTGGCCAGGCGCATACACTTGTTCCACGCAATCGGGGCTGGGCTCTAGAAGCGCCATCATCGCATTGATGACAAAGTCCCGCAATTCGAAGTCCTTGTATGCCGAGTTCACCACGAAATCTACCTCGTACATGGTATCCAAGTCCCCGCCGACTTCATCTTCGAATAGCTGAACCGTAATGGAGACGAAACAATTCGTATCGTCGAGGGAAAGCTGAATGACAATGCTGAGGCCAAGGCAGCTAATTGCGCGGCGAATACCGTCTAGCAAAGTTTCATATACCTGGTTGTGCATAATTTCGCGCTTGGTGCGCAATTGATCCAGCGCAAGCAGTTTTTTATCCACCGTTGTCGGCCAAAACTGCGCATTAGAATTGCCGAACAACTGTTCGGCGTGGCGATGAAACCTGTTGTGCTGGTCCGCGTACACCAGCCAGAACTCCTGCACGGAAGGCGTGGCGGCCTGAATAACCGCGCCGCGAAGCCAGCCCGAATCCCCTGATCGGACCTCGTACACCGGCTGCCCTAACGCCTGCGAGCTACTGAGGTGCGTATCTGGGCGACGGCCCTGCTCAAAATACTTGCGCCCGTCCTTAAGCAATGAATGATCGAGCCCCCGCAAATCCAAGGAATTCACGGCCTCCCGCCGCTCCTCTATGCTCAAGCTACGCAGGGAAATGACGGCATCATACAAGGCAGGATCGCCGAATGACTCCCGCGGGAGCATTTTGATCGCTTTGAGGGTGGGCCGAAACACAAACATGGTTACACATTAATGTGTTCTCGACCAGCAAGTTCTTTTGAATCAACTATTGCCACATTTCGGGGGCAAAGGCATCTACATTAAAGCGCCCCGAGCGAAGCAAAAAGGGCCAAGCCCAATGTGGACCTGACCCTTCTCCAAGCGTGCGCCCTGACGGGTTCGAACCGCCGACCTGCTGGGTGTAAACCAGCTGCTCTTCCAGCTGAGCTAAAGGCGCTTGCAACAGCCGTTGACTTTACCGAACGACTGAAATTTTCTGCAAATCCCCTGCTTGACTAGCGCTTTGCGCCGCGCTGCACCAAGCAAGAGCCCTGCCAAACACCGAGGCGTTCGGCTTTGGTCTGCACCAGACCTGCGAGCTGGGCGGATTCGGCGATCAAACCCGGTTCCAGGGTTCCAGGTTTTCCGGCGCCGGGGGACAACAGCCACACGCGGCCGGAGTCGGCGAGAGGACGCGCGGCGTCGACAAGCGCATCGACAAGGTCTCCGTCTTCGTCGCGCCACCACAGCAGCACAACGTCGCACACTTCGTCGGTGTCTTCGTCAAGCAATTCGGCATCGATAACGTCTTCGATTGCTTCGCTGATTGTCGCGTCACAATCGTCATCCCAACCGAGCTCCTGCACGATTTGGCCTGGCTTCACGCCTAAGAGCATTGCGTAATCCTGGGCACTCTGTTTCGCTGCGCCCGGAGCATCGACCACTGTCTGTTCCTCCTGCAAAACGTCAGGCGAACCACCAGTGTGAAGCAAGCCTGACTTGGTTATGTAATGATGATGTACCTGTGCTCGACACTACGCTGCTTTGCAGGCGAATCGACGAGTTTTGGCAGAATTCTTACTTCTACATCAAGAGTCTGCCATACTTTGCCCACTCTTTCACATCACAGACATGTGTTCACCTCGCAATTTGGGCCCAGAAGCAGCAGCGTTCTTAACGAGCCCGTATTGTTTATGGGGAAAACACCCTAAATTCCGATTGGAGGATTTGGTATGGCTGACCTGCAACAGGGTTCGAACTCCGCAGACGACAGCAACTTCGCCCTTATCCGTGATGGAGTCGCGTCGTACCTCAACGATACGGACCCTGAGGAGACCCGTGAATGGATGGAGTCCCTCGACGGTCTGCTGACCGAAGCCAGCCCAGACCGGGCCCGCTTCCTCATGCTGCGTCTACTCGAACGTGCGACCGCACGCCGCGTGGCCCTGCCGCCGTTGACGTCCACCGATTACGTCAACACTATCCCCACCTCCATGGAACCCGAATTCCCAGGCGATGAGGACCTTGAAAAACGCTACCGCCGGTGGATCCGCTGGAACGCGGCCATCATGGTGCACCGCGCGCAACGCCCCGGCATCGGCGTCGGCGGACACATCTCCACCTACGCATCCTCCGCGCCGCTCTATGAGGTTGGTTTTAACCACTTCTTCCGCGGCAAAGACCACCCGGGCGGCGGCGACCATGTGTTCTTCCAAGGCCACGCCTCCCCCGGCATGTACGCACGTGCGTTCTTAGAGGGTCGCCTGGACGAGGACGACCTGGACGGCTTCCGCCAAGAGGTGTCCCGCCCGCAAGGCGGCATGCCTTCTTACCCGCACCCGCACGGCATGCCGGACTTTTGGGAATTCCCCACCGTGTCCATGGGGCTCGGCCCGATGGACGCAATCTACCAGGCGCGTTTCAACCGCTACCTGCATAATCGCGGCATCAAGGACACCTCCGACCAGCACGTGTGGGCGTTCCTCGGCGACGGCGAGATGGACGAGCCGGAATCCCGCGGCCTGATCCAGCTGGCGGCGCTGAACAACCTAGACAACCTCACGTTTGTGATTAACTGCAACCTGCAGCGCTTGGACGGCCCAGTGCGTGGCAATACCAAGATCATCCAGGAGCTGGAGTCCTTCTTCCGCGGCGCGGGCTGGTCCGTGATCAAGATCGTGTGGGGCCGCGAATGGGACGAGCTGTTTGAAAAGGACAAGGAAGGCGCCCTTGTTCACCTGATGAACATCACCCCGGACGGTGACTTCCAAACTTTCCGCGCCAACGATGGAAAGTATGTTCGGGAGCACTTCTTTAACCGCGATGAGCGCACCAAAAAGCTCGTCGAAGATATGTCCGATGACGACATTTGGAAGCTGCGGCGCGGCGGCCACGATTACCGCAAGATTTACGCCGCGTTCCAGCGCGCCATGGAAACCAAGGACCGCCCCACGGTGATCCTGGCGCACACCATTAAGGGCTACGGCTTGGGCCATAACTTCGAAGGCCGCAATGCCACGCACCAGATGAAGAAGCTCACGCTGGAAGATTTGAAGTCCTTCCGCGACCGCCAGGGCATCCCGATCAGCGATGCTGAGCTGGAGAAAGACCCGTACCTGCCGCCGTACTACAACCCCGGCCCGGACGCCCCGGAGATCAAGTACATGATCGAGCGGCGCAAGCAGCTTGGCGGCTTCCTCCCGGAGCGTCGGCAGAATTACGAGCCGTTGCACGTGCCCGGCATGGAGGCCCTGAAGTCCATTTTGAAGGGCTCCGGCAAGCAGCAGGTGGCCACCACCATGGCCGTGGTCCGCATCTTTAAGGAACTGATGCGCGATAAGGAGCTGGGCAAGCACTTCGTGCCGATCATCCCCGATGAGGCACGTACGTTCGGCATGGACTCGTGGTTCCCCACGCTGAAGATTTACAACCCGCACGGCCAAAAATACACCCCGGTGGACCATGACCTCATGCTCTCCTACCGCGAGGCCGTGGACGGCCAGATCATGCACGAGGGCATCAACGAGGCCGGTTCCATGGGCGAGTTCATCGCCGCCGGCACCTCGTACGCGACCCACGGCGTGCCGATGGTCCCGCTGTATATCTTCTACTCCATGTTCGGTTTCCAGCGCACCGCCGACTCGATTTGGGCGGCCGCCGACCAGATGGCGCGCGGCTTCCTGCTGGGCGCCACCGCCGGCCGCACCACGCTGACGGGCGAGGGCCTGCAGCACATGGACGGCCACTCCCCGATTTTGGCCTCCACGAACCCTGCGGTGGTTTCCTACGATCCCGCCTTTGCGTTCGAACTCGCCCATATCATCCGCGAGGGTATCGACCGCATGTACGGACCCGGCCGCGGCGAGAACGTCATCTACTACCTCACCATTTACAACGAGCCGACGCCGCAGCCAGCCGAACCCGCCGACCTCGACATCGAGGGCCTGCACAAGGGCATCTACCTCTACTCCCCCGCGGAGGGCACCGGCCACGAGGCGAACATTCTTGCGTCCGGCATCGGGATGCAGGCAGCCTTGAAGGCGAAGGAAATGCTCGCCGCCGACTACAACGTCAAGACGAACATTTTCTCGGTCACCTCCTGGAACGAGCTTGCCCGCGATGGGCACCGCCAGAACCTCGAGCAACTGCGGCACCCCGGCACGCCTATCGACGCCCCGTTCGTTGCGCAAAAGCTCGCAAACGTTTCCGGTCCGTACGTGGCCGTCTCGGACTTTGCCACGGCCTTGCCGGAGCAGATCCGCCAATGGGTTCCAGGCGATTACACCACATTGGGTGCGGACGGTTTCGGTTTCTCGGACACCCGTCCCGCCGCGCGTCGCTACTTCAATATCGACGCCGAATCCATCGTGGTCGCCGTACTCGCTGGCCTCGCACGCGAGGGCAAACTGGACATCTCGGTTGCCGACGAAGCCGCCAAGAAGTACCAGCTCACGGACCCCACCTCCGTCTAACCGCCACGCCTCAAACCCCCTGCCAAACCGCAGGGGGTTTCCCCATGTTTCGCCCGCGCCGCCCCCCAACCCCCGCGGTCAAATCAATTGCGCCCAAAACATTTTGCGCACAAATTCTCTTGAGAAAAACGCCATAGCAGCCCCGCTGAGCCTCTGAAATTGGCTACCCTTGGTCAACTATGGCCCAATTGCATTTCGCGCGCTGTTCCAATACGGTTGGTTGCAGGCAACCTATTCCCCAACCCCGAGTTGAACGGTGTCTACCGATATTTTTTACATCAAAATCCCGAAATCTGTGTAAAAAATACCGCGCCGGCGGCCCTGGGCCGCCCCAGATGATGAAAATTACACAAAATCGGCGTTCGTGTGTAAAAAACTTCATGCGTAGCACACAACCCGAGTCCCAGTGGGCCCCTCTCGATCTTCCCTGCCCATCGCCCCGCACAACCCCGCGCATACCGGCACCCAGCTCGGCACCCAGACCAACACCTAGGCCAGCCGATCGCACGGCTGCTGTTCGCTCCGCCAATCAATCCAAAGTGTTTTCGCTATATTTAACGGTATGAACCTACCTCTGCCGTATCAGGAGAAACGCGCCTACGCCCAAGACGTTCTAACCAAAGCGGTAGGACGCGGGCAGCTTGATTTAGGCACTTATTCCCAGCTCGTTGGCGATGTCTGGGCTACGGACGACCCCGCCGAAATCGATCGCATTGTCCAATCGGTGGCGGTAGTTCCCACTCACCAGCAATTTCCCACCTACTCTACGGTGGAACCCCAGCAGCGCCACATCGCTGTTTTTGGCGAACGCAAGGTGACCGGCCGGATTACTCTTCCGGCGGAGATTTCCACGGTAAACGTGTTTGGGGAGACAAAGCTGGATTTCCGCCAGGCGCGGATTTCGCAGCAGGAGACGGTGATCAATGTGTTTAACTTGTTTGGCGAAGTTAAATTGATTGTCCCCAAGGGCGTGGCGGTAACCTCATCGGCGGTTTCCATTTTCGCCGAGGAGAAGTTGCGCAGCGAACAGCCAGCGGATCCGTCGGTGCCGCGCATCCATCTCAGGGGTTTGAATCTGTTCGGCGAAGTGATCATTCGGAGCTAAGTTTCCCAACACGCCCGCCGGAATTCCCCACGAGGAGACACGGAGAGGATACCGTGCCATGATAGGGAACGAAGCAATCGAAGCTTGAGAAAGTTTGCGCAGCATATGACGGGAAACAGCATGAGCCAACCGAACGTTTTGATGCCTCCCGCTGTCACCCCGAAATACGTGGTCAAACGCGTAAACCGCTCGATTATTTGTTCGGGGCTCTGCTGGATTTCGGCGATTTTCGTGTTTACCTACACGATGCTTGTCGCCTCCGGCTCCTACGCCGGCACCTATACGGGCGCATGGTTTCAGGATTGGTTGCTCAAGGAGTATTCCACCGCGCAGCTGGTGTTCCTGATCGCCTTCCCCATCGTCTTCGCCCTGGGCACATGTTCGAATGTGACGCTGCGCAAGCACCTACAGGAGTACGCGCACACCGAGGTAACCATCCTGCTGCTCAAGATCGTCTTTGCAATCAATTTGATCGTCCTGACGGTGTGGGCGGCCTGCACGCTGTTTTATTTGTATCTCGCGCTGCAACCGGCCGTCCCCGCACCGTAAGGGCGCGCCGCTCCCCCTTAAGCCGCCGCCCCTTTTACCGTGAGCGCTGCCGGTGCAGGTCAGCCACGAGCGAATCGATGGCGTTGTTGGCCGCTTCGGGGATTTCCATAAGCAGCATGTGCCCGGCGTCTTTGACGGTGCGCAATTCGCCCCGCGGCCACAGCTCGCAAATTCGTTCGGATTGCGATACCGGCGTGACTTTGTCGCGTTCGCCCACCAGCACAATTCCGTCGATTTCTTTGAGCACTTCCGCAGCGGCGAGTTCGTCATGCTGTTGCAGGTCATCGAAGTAGCCGATAAAGGTGGACATCGGGGTTTGCCGCACTAATTCGGCGTGGAATTGGACGATATCGTAGCTGGTTGTATTTGTGTTAAAAAATAGCGGCCCCATGGTGCTGGCGATAAAGTCTTTGGCGTCGCGGGTGAGGCGTTCGGTGGCTTCGGGCGCAGCTTCGACTGCCTGCCGCACCTTGTCCATAATGGGGTGCGTAATTATTTTCGGTAACCCCTTGCTGCCCAGCGACTCGATTGCCGAAGATATCAGCAGCAGCCCCCGCACCCGCCGCGGCCCATAACGGCGCGCAAGATTCAGCGCGATCAACCCACCCAGCGAGTGCCCAACGATGATCATTTCCCCCTCTGGACAGCGCTTTTCGACGACGCGCGCCACATCGTCCGCGGCACCCCCAACGCTGCACTTCTCAAAGGGGACCTCGCCGGTAGCGCCGTGGCCCCGCAGGTCCATCAACAGGCAGCGCACGTCATCCCGTCCGGCCAGATGTTCGACCTGCAAATAGAACGCGCTCGCGGCAAGGGTGAACCCGTGTACGAACACTACGGTGACGGGGGCGTCGATAGGCCCCGTTTCGTAGTAATGCACGCCGTCGACGTCTCCGGTGCGGTCCACGGCGTCGAAACGCGGGAACGGGGTGAGTTCCGGAGCGCGACGCATGAACTTGGGGATGATGTTATTGGCCACTGTTGCAGACTACCCTTCGCGTGTCGGTTACGTTTTCCACGTTACCGTGGGTAGCCTGAGCGTCATGGAGTCCGCCGAACAACGCCTCATTGCGCTGGTACAACGCGTCACGGGTAACGACGCCGCTGAGATCGACCTTGACGCTCCCCTAGCGTTCGATTCGCTCACCCTCATCGAACTTGCAGTTCGAATTGAAGAGGAGTTTGGGGTGCGCATAGATGCGTTCTCACCTGCGAACCTTAAGGAGGCCCTGGCGCTCGTGACAGCGACGGCGTGACGCGCGCTAGGCGACCGTGCGGTGGTAGCCGTAATCAAGCTGGAAATCCACGCTCACGTGGAAACCATGCTCGCGGCCCAGCGCATCAAGCACATCGCTCAATTGCGCCAGTTCGTGCGCGTCGCCGGTGATTACCTGGCGGCAACCGATCAAGCCTGGTGCGGTGCGACGCCACTGAGTAAACCACTCTGAAGCAAACACATCGTCGAATGTGGCTGCAGCGTAGTCGGCTGGGCTTTGGATGCACTCGACCATGGCGTCTTCCACGGTTCGGCGCAGCCGGATGGGCATACCGTGAATAGTGAGGACGGCATGCGAGGAACACACTGAAGTTGGCAGAGTCACTGTCTTAATTTCCCTGTCGCTAACCAGACGTACACGGTTGTGTACGCCAAGACGAGGATCGTCTTCCCCAACGGCCTCGTAATTAGTGTGTGTATGGGACAGTTTGGCTGAGAAGATAGGTTGCGGACAACCCTCAACCTTTACTTGACACCCCCATCTATTCAAGTAGTACTTGAGGGTTTGCTCAGCGTTTGCTCTAGGTGTGCCCACACCTTCGCATTAGTTTCAGTCCACAACGGCTTCGCCCAATCCCCAAAAGGACGCTCCGTCAACGCTACCATGGCGCGCTGCGTTGGCCGGTGAACCCACAAGAAAGTCCCAGCTTGGCCGAAGTGTCCCACCACATCCGGCGGCATATTCACCCCGGTCCAATGCGGCGCTTTCGCCCCTTTAATCTCAAACCCCAGACCCCACGGGCACGGCTTATACACTCCATACCCGGGAACCAGCCCACTCAGCCGCGGATAAACGGGGGTAAGGGCCCGGCTCAGCGTGGAGCCATGCAACAGGGTCGGATTAAGCACTTCCGCAGCAAACTTCGCAAGATCGCGGACGGTGGATTCCGCCCCATGGCCCGGGGACCCGGCGAGCCGCGTGCGCGTCATCCCGAGGGGTTGCAGCACCGCCTCGTCGAGGTAATCCACGAACGGGATTTCGGTTTCCTCGGCGATTGCGGCGGCGAGGATCTCAAAACCAGCGGAGGAATACACGCGGCGCTGACGCGGCGGGCGTTCCGGTTTGGTCGATGCAAAACCGATGCCCGATGTATGCGCCAGCAGATCCGTTACGGTCGCCCCGGGCGGGCCCAACGGCGTGTTCAATTCGAACACACCTTCCTCTACGGCGATAAGGACGGCATAGGCGACGAGCGGCTTGGTGACGCTCGCCAAACCGAACAACCGATCCACATCGCCCTCGAACGAAACAGAGCCGCCGTGCAAGACGGCGGCTCCACAATGATCCACGGGCCAATCGCGCAAAAACTCCATACCTTGGGAGTTTACTTGCCCTCGAACACCTCGCGATTGAGGATACCCTCGCGCTTTGCCACCACAGCCGGCACCAACGCCTGGCCAGTAACATTCACGGCGGTGCGGCCCATATCCACGATCGGTTCCACCGCCAGCAACAAGCCCACCCCCTCCAGGGGCAAGCCCAGGGTAGACAACGTGAGGGTAAGCATCACCGTAGCGCCCGTCGTGCCCGCAGTGGCGGCAGATCCGATCACCGATACGAACACAACCAGCAGGTAATCGGTGATATTCAGCTGCACGCCGTAAAACTCCGCCACGAAAATAGCTGCGATCGCCGGGTAGATCGCGGCGCAACCATCCATCTTGGTGGTCGCCCCAAGCGGCACCGCAAACGAGGCATACGCGCGCGGCACCCCCAATCGCTCCACCGTGGTCTTCTCGGTCACCGGCATCACGCCCATCGACGAGCGAGTCACAAACCCCAGGGACGTCACGGGCCACACCTGTGCGAAAAACCTACGGACGCTCAAACCATGGAGCTTCAACACCGCCGGGTAAATCAAGCCGATCACCACCGCCAAGCCGATATACACAGCGATCACGAAGGTCCCCAGCGAGCTCAGCGCCTCCCAACCATAAACGGACACCGCCTTTGCAATCAGCGCCGCCGTGCCGATCGGAGCCAAACGGATAATCCACCACAACACCTTCTGGACAATCTCCAACACGCTCGCCGTCAACCTCAACACCGGCTCCGCCGGCTCCCCCACCTTGACGGCAGCAATGCCAAACGCGATGGAAATCAACAACAATTGCAACACATGAAACGACGGGGTCGCCGCCAAAGCGCCGGACGCCGTCTCCTTCAGGCCGATCTCCAGGCCAAAGATATTCGAAGGCACAATGCCCTGCAGGAAAGCCACCCACGAGCCGGTGGTTTCCGGGGCGGTTGCGGTCGCGGCGTCGACACGCGAATTACGGCCAGGATGCAACAACGTGCCAATGACCAAACCCGCAACAACAGAAGCCAAAGCCGTCACGGCAAACCACACCAACGTCTTCCACGCAAGGCGCGCGGCATTAGTCACCTGGCGGAGCTGCGCAATCGAAGTGATCACCGCGGTGACCACCAGCGGCGGGACCATCAACTTCAGCAAGGACACATATGCTGCGCCCACCTCGCTGACAATCGGCACCAGCCAAGACTGGTTGCGGGCAACCATACCTAGGAGGAGGCCCACGATCAGGCCGTATACCACCTGCGCCCCAAAGGACGTAAACACATGCTGACGCTGTTCCGCGTCCGGCTTCGTAGCCACAGTAGTCATTGTTGTTATGCTCTTTCACTGCGATTTTGGTAAGGCTTGTATGCCTAATGCAGTCGAAAGCATAAGCTAGACTAATCAGTACGGTCAAATGTGGGTGGTGGGGCCTTTGTTTGTGTTTTGGATGGACTGAGGTGGGGGAATCGGATAGACCGGATTGTCTATATTGGGGTTGGGCGCTCAGGGCTTGGGCCGCATGACGGCGGGGCGGGGCCTCAAACCGGCAGATGGGCGACTTCAGGCCGGCGGGGCGAGGGCTGGGGCGCGCGGGGAGGCCATTTGGATTAGGTTGCGTGCTACGCATGAAGTTTTTTACACCAGAATCGCGGATCCGGTGTAATTTTCATCATCGGGGACGGCCTCAGCGGCCTGGCGCGATACTATTTACACAGATTTCGGGATTTTGATGTAAAAAATATCAGTAGACACCGTTCAACTCGGGAAATGCCAATATGTCGTGCACGAGCCAATTAGGGCGTACGAGCGTTTAGAGGGTACTAGCCCCCGCGGGCGGCCATCCAGGCCGTTACACAGCGAAAATGCGCAGTGCGCTACAGAATCGCGGCGTTGCGGCAAAGGCCCGCAAGCCCACACGAGCCCACACAATTCAGCCGCATAAACACCGATTGTTTGGCCACCAGAACTACTCGTGGTTGAGGCGCGAACGTTCCTCGCGGGCGCCTTTACGCTCGGCGCGTTTCAAGGCTTTAGCCAATTGGGCGGGGGTCATTTTGATGGGTGCCCAATCAGCACTGGTCGGCAAGACCCAGCCCCGCCAATAGGCCAGGATGGCAAAGCCGGCGCCGAGGGTGGTCGCGGCGATCATGCCCACGGCGTCGTGACCCGCGGCATGGAAAGCCACCATCGTCGCGGAGGACACAATCGCCGGCGTGGCGTAGAGCGTATTCCCGCCGAAAATGGAGGGGACGCTGCCGGTGGCGATGTCGCGAATCATACCGCCGCCCACAGCGGTAAGCATGCCCATGAACAGCGCGGAAGCCCAAGGCATGCCGTACGTCAAGGCCTTCGTAGAGCCGGTGACAGCCCACACGCCGAGGATCACGGCGTCCCCATGAATGCGGAACAACTCCCACGAGCGCCCGTCGAGATGAATCACCATCACGATAAGGCCGCCGGCGATCGCCATGCCCATGTAACTGGGTTCGGCAATGGCGGCGGGGGTGCCTCGCTGCATCAGGGTATCGCGAAGCATACCGCCCCCCAGCGCGGAAAATAGCGCCAGGAACGCCACACCAATGATGTCAAAATTTCGCTGCCTTGCGATGGTGCCGCCGATAGCACCATTGAGCACGACGCCAATCAAGTCGAGGCTCTGGTAGATCGCAAGGATCGTGGGATCAACTGTGGGCATGCCACCTAGTCAACTACAAGTATCGGCCACACCCAACCGGGGCACGGCCTACCGGGGCGAAACCGGGCCGTATTAGGCCCAATCGCCGGGCGCCGCGTGACGGCCGTAAGAGGCCTGCACTGGAATGTCGCGTCCAGGGAGTTCTCGGTCCAGCGCCAAACCTAGTTCGGGATCAATCTGCTGTGAGAGCATCGTATGGATGGTCTCTGCGCGGCCTGCGGCTCCCGCCACAATCTCTTGCCACACCTTGTCAATCGTCGCATCGTCGGACGGCAATCCGAGTTCTTCGTATGCTGCTCGAACCGTACCCCTGAGGATCATCAATGCACTCCTAGATAGCTGGCTATTACTACGTACCGAACCCACCTATTGTGGACTACCATTCAGTACTTCAATTTCGATAAGTAGCACGCATGAAACCCATACGGCCACCCTCTTACCCGAATTCTTCTGTAAAACTCAGGGGTATTTTCATCTAGAGGGCAAAACATTAGTGCCACACTCACATTGTGGGCAATCTTCCCAGGGTATGGGAAGCGCCCCAAGCTGTGACACCTGGGGCGCTTCTTACTGGTGGGGCCAGCGGGGCTCGAACCCGCGACCAGCGGATTATGAGTCCGCGGCTCTAACCGACTGAGCTATAGCCCCGCACTGAGCTTAGCCGGTGCGAGGGCAGAGGGAAAACTCGCGCCAAAAAACCGCCTGTGACCTGCCCGTTTGGACACTTTTCCCGGCCGCGTATATAGTTACTTCTCGTTGCAAGGGATTACCCCGGCACACACACCATTCCCCCATAGCTCAATTGGCAGAGCATTCGACTGTTAATCGAAGGGTTACTGGTTCGAGTCCAGTTGGGGGAGCTTTTAGCCCCACGAGTCCACCCTCGGCGGGGATTTTTTTATGCCACCCGTGCGATCAGCGCCTATCCTCTTCTTCGTGCGAGGAAAACAGATCTCATCACGGCGGTCCGTAAATACCCCGGTATTTGCCACCACCCTCATCGGCGTCATAGCCCTGGTTGCCTGGGCTTTCTTTGGCCACGATTCTGCGGAGATGGCGCTCACCGCCGTCACCGGTTGGATTGCGCAAAAACTAGGTTGGTTTTATGTCCTTACCGCCACCGTCGCAGTTATTTTCGTAATAGTAGTTGCGATATCAAAATTGGGAACCCTCCGGCTCGGCCCCGACGATTCCCGCCCCCAATTCAGCCTGTTTTCTTGGTCTGCAATGCTTTTCGCCGCCGGGATCGGCGTCGACCTTATGTTCTTCTCCGTGGCGGAACCGGTAACGCAGTATTACATGCCGCCGCAAGGCCCCGGCGAGACCCGTCAGGCGGCGGAGGAA
The DNA here is from genome assembly GCF_030408595.1 of Corynebacterium canis. Taxonomy (NCBI): domain Bacteria; kingdom Bacillati; phylum Actinomycetota; class Actinomycetes; order Mycobacteriales; family Corynebacteriaceae; genus Corynebacterium; species Corynebacterium canis. Next base: position 2,246,736 of record NZ_CP047080.1, read on the forward strand.
GCCGTGGTTTTCGCCCTCTTCCACTACGGGATTTCCGGCTGGGCCATGTATTCGCTTCTCGGAATGGCGTTCGGTTTCTTCGCCTTCCGGTGGGGCATGCCGCTCACCCTGCGCAGCGCGCTCTACCCGCTCTTGGGCAAGCGGGTCCAAGGCACATTGGGGCATTCGGTAGACGTGGCGGCGACGCTGGGCACGGTGTTCGGTATCGCGGCGTCGCTAAGCATCGGCGTGGTACAGCTCAACTACGGACTCACACTGTTGTTCGGTTGGGAGGAAGGCGAGCAGGTGCAAACCGCGCTGGTGGTGTTTAGCGTGGCCATCGCGGCGCTGTCCGCAGTATCCGGCGTGGACCGCGGCATTAAGCGCCTTTCCGAAATCAATGTGCTGATGGCCATCGTGCTGATGACCTATGTTGTTATCACAGGTAAAACGGCATTTCTGCTCGACGCAATGGTGATGAATATCGGCGACTACGCCTACCATTTCGTGGATTGGTCGCTAGACACCTACGCCTATTCCGAGACGCCGGAACAGACCCGCGCCTGGCTGGCCAGCTGGACGCTCTTCTTCTGGGCCTGGTGGGTCGCCTGGGCGCCGTTCGTAGGTTTGTTCCTGGCGCGCATTTCCCGCGGCCGGACGCTACGCGAGTTTGTGCTGGGCACCCTGACCATCCCGTTCCTGTTTATCCTGATGTGGATGAGCTTCTTCGGCAACGCGGCGCTAGACAAGGTGCGCGGCGGCGACGACGCCTTCGGACGCATGGCCATGGAAGCCCCGCAACGCGGGTTTTTCGATCTGATGCTCGATTACCCGGGCGGCATGCTGCTCGTCGGCCTGACCACCCTGATCGGCCTGCTGCTCTATATCACCTCCGCGGATTCCGGCGCCCTGGTGATGTCCAATTTCACCTCCCGCATCGACGACGCGCACCGCGATGGCCCCCGCTGGTCGCGCATTGTGTGGTCCGTGGTCATCGGCGTGCTCACCCTGGTGATGCTGCGTATCGACGGCGTGGCCACCACCCAAGCCGCCACCGTGGTCATGGGCTTGCCGTTCACCGTGGTGATGTATCCGCTGATGATCAGCCTCTGGAAGTCCCTGCGCCGCGAGCTCGAGCCCGGCGAACAAAAACCCGACTGGCGGCACCGTCTCGCCCGCTCGTTCGACTGGCCGAGCGCCGAGAAAGCGCAGCGTTACCTGGACGACACCGCATTGCCCGCGCTTCTCGACGTCGCTAAGGAACTGTCCGCGCAGAACTTCCCCGCCGGCGTCCACGTGGAGCCCACCTTGCCGGTATCCACCCTTACCCTCAATTTCGGGGAGAAGACACTGTCCATCGTCCCGCTGGAATGCGACGTCCCGGCGCTGGCGGGCTACAACCTCGACCGCGAAGACCCCTACATAGAATTGCGCCTTGGCACGATTGATATCTACGGTTATGAAACCGAAGAACTCATCAGCGCGGTGTTGGACCGCGTCGAGGCAGAACGAGGTTCTTTAGTAGAGTAGGCGTATCCGCAACCATCGCAAAAGGGAAAGATAATGATCCAATTCGTCATTGGCGCTGCCGCAGGCTACGTGCTGGGCACCAAGGCGGGACGTAAACGATTCGACCAGATCAAACGCGGCTACAACTTCGCCGTGAACTCCCCCGCCTCGAAAGCCGCCATCACGGCCACGCGCAAAGCCATAGCCAATCGACTGGATCCCCAGCCGCGCATGAAGGAAATCAAGGAAATCCGCCGCGAGGACGGCAGCACGGTGTTGGAGCCGGACGAGGATTAGGTAAGTCGCGGCGTCGTCACTGCTGAAAAGCACGGGCCAGCAGGTCGCGCCGCGCCTGCTCTAGGGCAATTAGGTCTGCAAACAACGAATTGTACGTGCGCTCATCATCCGCCGGGCGCATCCGTTGCAGACGCGCCTTCAACTGCGCAATCTGATTGCCCACCCGCACCTCCTGCAGGCGCGACAACACGCTATCCGCATACTGCGGCAGGGCCTCCGACGGGCAATGAATCTCCTCCACCGCCAACTCCGACACCAACGACCGGCCCAATAAATCCGTCATCTCGCCCGCCACCCCGGCGATCCCATTCCGGCTGCGGCAGCCGCCCTGATTCGCAATGGCCTGCCGCACCGCGCGGTACGCCGGATGCGTGAACGCGTCCACCGGGATCCCATCAAAATAATCGCCAGCGATCTCCGGATACTGCAACGCCAACTTCAAGCTCTCCCGCTCCGGCCACAGGCGCGGCTCGCGGGGGTTCGGCAGATCAAAACCGGGGGTAGGGGAACTCGTCGCTGGCGCCGCGGCCGCATCGAACCGCCGCGCGCGACGCGGCTCTTGCGGGCGCTGCCGAGGGTGACGCGCCTGCTCCCTGACCTGGGCGAGCACCTCGCCAGGATCCGTCCAGCCGACCCAACCCGCCAATTGACGAGCGTACTCATTGCGCAACGTCTCATCGCGGATCCCGGCCACTACCGGCACCGCGCGGCGCAACGCCTGAAGGCGGCCATCGACGGAATCCAGCGAATAATCCTGAAGCATCGCGCGAACCACGAATTCGAACATAGGTACGCGCTTGGCGACGAGCTCCCGGAGCGCCGCATCGCCCTGGGCCAGCCGCAAATCACACGGGTCCATGCCGTCCGGCGCTACCGAAACATAGGACTGACCGGTGAATTGCTGATCCCCCTCGAAGGCGCGCATGGCGGCCTTTTGCCCGGCCTCGTCGCCGTCGAACGTATATATCAATTCGCCGCGAAAGTAGGTATCGTCCAACATCAACCTGCGCAGCAGCTGCAGGTGCTCATCCCCAAAGGCCGTGCCGCAGGCCGCCACCGCAGTGGTCACCCCGGCGACATGCATAGCCATCACATCGGTATAGCCCTCCACAACCACCGCGCGATGCCCGGCGGCGATATCCTTCTTCGCCTGATCGAGGCCGAACAACACCTTCGACTTCTTATACAGCATGGTCTCGGGCGTATTCATGTACTTGCCCAGGTTATCGTCCTCGAAGAGCTTGCGGGCGCCGAAGCCAATCACGTCGCCGGCGAGATTGCGGATCGGCCACAGCAGGCGGCGGTGAAACCTATCAATCGGGCCGCGCCGCCCCATGGCGCACAGGCCCGCCGCCTCCAGCTCCTGGTGGCTAAACCCCTTGCGCAGGAGGTGCTTAGTGAGCGTATCCCAACCCCCCGGCGCATACCCGCAACCGAACTTATGTGCGTCTGCGGCGGAGAACCCGCGCTGGGTAAGGAACCTGCGGGCGGTCTCCGCCTCTTGGGTCTCCAGCTGGGCTACATAGAACTCATGCGCCGCCTTATTGGCCGCCACCAGCCGCTGCCGAGTACCCGGCTCCTCCCTGCGGCCCGGACCCCCACCTTCGTATCGAATCTGATAGCCAATCTTCTCCGCGCAAATCTCCACCGCTTCCGGGAAGCTCACATGCTCCATCTTCATCAGGAAGCTGAACACATCCCCGCCCTCGCCGGAGGAAAAACAGTGAAAGTACCCGCGGTTCGGCCGCACATGGAACGACGGCGTCTTCTCATCCTTAAACGGCGAAAGCCCCTTCAACGAATCCGCGCCAGCGGGCTTGAGCTGCACATACTCCCCCACGATCTCCTCGATGGGGGTGCGCTCGCGGATCGCCGCAATATCCGAATCCGGGATTCTTCCTTTGGCCATGCCCTATACATTAGCGCCGATGCCAAATCGACAACCGCGCCAGCTTTTGGCGTGCGGGTGGTGGGTGGTTCACGCCTTCGGGATAGGTTCTATTGTCAGGTTTGCCTCCGAATTCGCGTCGTGGATGTTCCGGTCCGGCGCTCCGGTTTTTGTAGGCATTTTCGGGGCAGGCCTAGCGGCCTCGCTGCGGGCTCCAAAAGGCCCGACCATCCATTACCCTTACCAAAAACGTTAATGGCCGCCATTTTGATATGGTAAGCTGTTGGCAACCTATTGGCACGTGCGGAGTTGAACGGTGTCTACCGATATTTTTTACATCAAAATCCCGAAATCTGTGTAAAAAATATCGCGGCGGCGGCCCTGGGCGGCCCCAGATGATGAAAATTACACCGAATCCGCGATTCTGGTGTAAAAAACTTCATGCACAGCACACAACCTATCCCCACCGGGCCTTCGAGGGCTAGTTTTCTGCCACCCGAGCCCATATCCGTCGAATCCCCAGCCCAGGCAACGAACCCTCCAGCCTAGAGCGCCGCAACTACGGTGCCCGCCCCCGATCCGATCAGTTGCGCGAGTGCCATTTGCCCGCCGCCGCTTTGCCACACACCAGCCCTCAACCAAATCAATTGTACCCAAACGATTTTGCAGCCAAACTCTTTTCAGAAATCGCCACAGCGGCCAGTTTGAGCCCCTGAAATCTACTACCCAAGGTGAACTATGGACGAATCACGTTTCGTTCGCCATTCTGATACACTAAGTTGCTAGCAACCTATTGGCCCAGCCGTAGTTGAACGGTGTCTACCGATATTTTTTACATCAAAATCCCGAAATCTGTGTAAAAAATATCGCGCTAGGCCGCTCAGGCGGCCCCAGATGATGAAAATTACACCAGACGCGGCGCTGGTGTAAAAAACTTCATGCGCAGCACACAACCTATCCGCGCGCGCCGCATGACGGCCGCCCTGCGCCATTAAAACCGGTAATCCACCACATCCCACCGCACCCCTCGCGGCTCAACGCGGCAGATCATGAAATGATATTGGGCATGAATCGTGTGTTGAAGGGTTTGGGCGCGGTCGCGCTACTTGTTGCTGCCGCATGGTTGGGCATTGATCTTTCCCAAGGCGATCTTTCCCAAGGCGGGGAAAGTAGTGAATCATCGCAGGCCAAAGGCGTGCAAAGCTCGCCGACGGCCCAAACGAATACCTCGACCGACCCGAAAACACCCACCAAGCCAAACACCAGCAGCCCCACTAGCCCCACCAGCCCCACGCGTCTCCCGTCATGCCCCACCGCCACCCTACCTGACCAGGCACATGAGGTTATCGACGATATTCTCGCCGGCGGCCCCTTCGAGCACCCTGAGTACGACGGCACGCACTTCGGCAATTACGAGCGGATCTTGCCCAGGCAGAACAGTAATTTCTATCGGGAGTACACGGTGGATACGCCAGGCGTTCGCCATCGGGGCGAGCGCCGAATTGTGGTCGGCGGCGGCACGAAGCAAGACCCGGACACCTGGTATTACACGGATGACCACTACGAAAGTTTTTGCGAAATCCCAGACGCGGAGCAATAGCGCTCCACAAGAACCCGCCCTGACCTACCGCTTCAACCCACACACGCCCCCAACCAACCCCCTCCCCCAAACCCCCGACTATTCGTGCAAGGGTTCCCCGGTAAGCATATGGTCGGCGTGGTTGAGCGTTTCCAGCACGAGTCGGCTGAGGTGCCCGTCGACCACCCGGTAGATGATGTTGCGCCCTTCCCGCCGGGATTCCACAAGCCCGCCGAGCCGTAATTTGGCTAGGTGTTGGCTGACTACGGTGCGGCTGACCCCAACGGAGTCGACGAGCTCAGCGACATTGTGTTCGTTCTCCACAAGGAGCCAAAGCAGGTGGAGCCGGGTCGGTTCGGCGAGGAGTTTGAGGGTGTTTGAGGCGGAGGTGAAAAGGGCTTCGTCCGGCTTTAGGTCGTGGACGAATGAGGGTTCTACGATTGTTTGTTGTGCGTTCATCTTCCACCTAGTCGCGCTAGTTGTGCGTTTGCACTGGTTCCGTGTGTTCAAACTGACGAGCGTCTAGGCTCGTGTGAATGCTCAGCATGGTGCCAAACACCCCAACTATTATCAACACCAGCGTAACCCATGGCAGCCCCATTCCTGCCCCCGCCCAGCCTGCGAGCGGGTATGCGACGAGGTAGCACGCGTGGCTCAGCGAGAATTGGGCGGCGAATACGTAGGTGAGGTCGGCTTCCGGCGTGTGCGTGCGCAGCACTTGGCTGATGGGCGTTTGCATGATGGATAGCGACGCCCCGAGTAGCGGCCAGATCGCCCACAGCGCCCATTCCCACCCGCTGATAAGTACGAGGTACAGCAGCACCATGCCGCTTATCGACGCCGCGGCTCCCGACCACATGAGCGAAAAGTCGCTGAAACGTTCGCGTAGACGAGGCAATGAGAATGCCAGCGCCATGGAGCCGACGCCGAAGGCTGCAAGCAGCCAGGCCACCGCGGCGTCGTCACGCGAAAACATGTCGCGGAGGATCACTACGGTATTGACCAGCACCATCGCCATCGGGGCGGCAATGGCCAGGTTGAGGAAGAGGACGCTGCGCAATTCGGGAATGCGGCCCATGTATCGCACGCCGCGCAGGCTGCGCTTGGGGAGGGATTCCTGCTTTTCGTCAGCGTGGCTGGCGGGGAAACCGGGGGCGGCTAGGAGCACAAGGACGAGGGAGCCGAGGAAGCCGCCGGCGGTGCCGATAAACAGGCCGTGATAGCTCATGATCAATAGGGCGCCAGCTGCGAAAACCGGGCTGGCGACGGCCTCGAGATCGTACGCGAGGCGGGATAGGGAGAGCGCGGCGGTGTAGTCGTCTTCGGCGGTGATAATGCGCGGGATCAGGGCCTGGAAGGTGGGCGTGAAGGTGGCGGAGGCGAGTTGCAGGATCGCGATCGCGGCGTAAAGGGACGCCGTGTTGTCCACCCATGGCAGGAGGAGTGCGACGGCGATGCGGAGGGCGTCGGCACCCACGAGGACGGCGACCACGGGCAGTCGTTGCACCACGGCGCTCATGATGGGCGCGGCGAACACGTACATCAGGATTTTGATGGTGAGTGCGGTGCCAAGGACGGTGCCGGCGTGGCTTCCGGCGAAGTCGTACGCCTGCAAACTCAGTGCGACTGTTAGCAAACCCGTTCCCACGAGGGCAACGACTTGGGCGAGGAATAGTTTGCGGTAGGTGGGGTGGCGCAATGGAGCAAGCATGGGGCCTCACAAGTCTGTCGATATGTGCACGGGTATGCACACGTTGACAAATGGTAACCCTAACCTACGTGGTGCGCAAGGGAATCAGGCAAGAAAACCGGAAACCACCACCGCCTCGCGATGAATGCGCTGCAAGCGGGACTCCGTCATGGACGCGATCTGATCGATAATCACCCGCTGGCGCTGGGCATCATTCTCCGCGGCGGCGAACCACGCGCGGAACATCGGATCGAGCGTGCCCGGCGCGCCCATCAGCAGGTACTCGTACACCAATCGAATCTTTTCTCGCTGCCGGTCCTGGCGGCGCAGGTGGCCGGGGTCCTCCATCACGTACAGCACGGCGATGGTCTTGAGCAGGGTCACCTCCGCCAGCGCGTCCGGGCGGATCACCAATTCCCCGTACCGGTCCGGATTCGCCTCTTTGGTCGCAGCGATGGTGGCGGCGACGAACCGTCCCACCAATTCGGAGGTTAAGCCCTTGAGCGCCACGGTTTTCCGCAGGCTGCCATCGTAATCCGTGGCGGCATTGACCACCTCTAGGTGCCGCAGCCGCGCCGCCGCCTCCAATAATTCGTTCGGATCCCCGCCGAACGCCCGGGCGCCTTTCTCCGCCAGCGCCGCCAGCTCCACCAAGTCCCACAGCACCCGCAAATCTATTCGGTTAGACAGGATGCCGTCCTCCACGTCATGCACGGAATAGGCCACGTCATCGGACCAATCCATGATCTGGCCCTCCAACGGCGGCCGGTGATCCCGGTGGCCCTGGCGCACCCATTCGAGCACGGCGGCGTCTTCGTCATAGGCACCGTATTTATTGTTCGGGGCGTCGGCCCGGGCCCACGGGTACTTGCACGCGGCGTCGAGAGACGCCCGGCTAAGGTTGAGCCCGTAACTCTCCCCGTCGGGCGAAAGCACTTTCGGTTCCAGCCGGGTCAATATGCGCAGCGTTTGGGCGTTGCCCTCGAAGCCGCCGCACAGATCGGCCAACTCGTTGAGCGCCACCTCCCCGTTGTGCCCATACGGCGGGTGTCCGATATCGTGGCACAGCCCCGCCAGCTCGGCCAGCTCCGGATCCACCCCGATGCCGGCGCCGAGGCCACGCGCGATCTGGGCCACTTCCAGCGAATGCGTCAACCGGGTGCGCGGCGTGTCCCCGTCGTGGGGTCCAACCACCTGGGTTTTATCTGCCAGCCTGCGCAGCGCCGCCGAGTGCAGCACGCGGGCGCGGTCGCGGGCGAAGACGCTGCGATGCTCCACATCCGTGCCGGGGAAATGGCTCCGTTTGGCTGGTTCATCGAGCCGCCGCTGGCGGTCCGCCTCGGTATAGTGGTACCCCACCACACAGCCCCTTTCCGCATAATATTCCGGTAACTTTGACACCAGTGTGCCACCTGCAAAGCTATTGTTGTTATATGACTTCGCAGCGTCATCAAATCCACGTCATTCCCGCAACGTTCGCAGCTCTGTGCGTCACCGGTTTGGCGGCGCTTGCCATCGCCCCAGGGGCCGTTGCGCTGGCGCAAGCCCCGGCGGTTACCAGCCCGGCAACGGCCGCCACGGACTCGCCGCCGCCGAGCCAGCAGACCCAGCATGTGGTCGACCATTCGGGGGTGCTGAGCGACGCGGAAGCGGCTGAGCTGGAAGAGATGATCACCACGATGCGCCGGGAAGAGCAGCGCGATATGTACGTGGTGTTGCAACCTACGTTCGGCTCGCTCGACGCCAACCAATTCGCCGAAGACACGTTCAAACTCAACCGCGCGGACAATGTGCTGGTGCTGGCCATTGCAACGGAAGCGCGCAAGTATGCCGTCGCGTACGAGAGGAATAGTGCGCGGTGGCCGGCGTCGACTGCGAAAAAGGTCGAGGAGGCCGCCTACCAGAAACTCGTGGATTCGGATTTCGCGGGGGCGGCTTATGCTGCGGTGGAGGCGGGCGGTGGCGCACGGCCTTTGACTGCGGAGGAGCAGCGGCAACGCACGCGCACCGGCTACACATTATTGGGCACCGGGGCGGGCGGCATCGCGGCCATTGGTGGCGGCTTGTGGTACGCCAATCGCCGCCGCAGGGCGAAGAGTATTGAGGCGGCGCGGCAGATCCCGCCCGGCAATGTGGAGGAGCTGACCAAGCTTAGCGACGCCGTGCTTACCCAGCTCGCGCAAGAGGAACTGGTGTCCACGGATGAATCCATCCGGCGGGCGCGCGCGGAGCTGGATCTGGCGATCTCGGAATTCGGCGCGGAGCGGGTGCGTCCGTTTACCAGTGCGATGAATACTTCCACCTCGACCCTGCAGCGGGCGTTCCAATTGCAGCAGCAAATAGATTCGAAGTCGGTGGCGTCCGTAAATCAGCGCCGCGCCATGCTGGTGGAGATCGTGTCCAGCTGCGGGCTGGCGGATGACGCCTTGGACGCCGTGGCGGCAAAGTTTGCGGACCTGCGAAACCTGCTGGTCAATGCGCCTTCCAAGGTGGAGGAGATCACCCAGCAGCTGGTGGATCTGCGCACCCGCCTGCCCCAGGCAGCGGTGACCTTGGAGGAATTGCAGCGCACCTACGAGCCTTCGGTGATCGATAGCATCGACGAAAACGTGGACCTTGCCGCCGAGCTGACGGCGCAGGCCGAAACGGCTATCGATTCGGCGCGCGAGCAGCTTTCCCTTCCACCGGGCTCGCAGGGCGGCGTGGTGGACGCTATCCGCACTGCGGAGAATGCGATCAGCCATGCAGATAAGGCGCTATCCAGCATCGAAAATGCCGCCACCGATATCGCCCAGGCGCAGGCCGGAATCGAGGTCGTGATCGCGGAGATCGAAGGCGAGGTCGCGGAGGCCAAGCAGCTCAAGGAGCAGGGCCAGGCCCACGGCGCCCGCGCCAATTGGGATAGCGTCACCGAAACACTAAGCCGGGCCCCGGGGATCATCGCCGACGCCCGCAAGAAGGCCGAGGCGGACCCCCTGACCACCTATAGCACGCTTGTCGAATATGATGCCGAACTGGACCTGCTCTTGGACACCGTCCGCGAAAGCACCGCCCAGCAGGCCCGCGCGCTGCACATCCTGGATAACACGCTGCGTTCGGCCGATGCCGCGCTGCGTTCCGCCGATGATTACATTGGCACCCGCGGGCGGATCGTCGGTTCCGCGGCCCGCTCCCAGCTCGCGGAGGGGCATCGCCAACACGCGCTGGCCTTAAGCAATCGCACTTCCGACACCCGCGCCGCGATCGAGCAGGCGCAGCATTCGCTTGACCTTGCGAAACGGGCGCTGCGGGCGGCGCGCAACGACGTGTCCGAGCACCAGTCGCGGCAGAGCCATAATTCCGGTTTCACCACCGGTTTGATCGCTGGCAGCATCTTGAGCGGTGGTAGTAGCGGCGGGTTTTCCGGCGGATTCTCCGTTGGCGGAGGCGGTGGCGGCATCAGCTCGAGCAGCGGCAGCTTCTAAACGCGGCGTCGATAAGCTGAACGTTAGAACAGACGTACCTGAAACGCATGACGCTTATCGACGTCCCCGTTTGTGTAGCGCGCACACGTACCCGACACGCTGCGCGGCGCGCTGACCTGCCGGTTTGATAACGTTTCCGTATCGGTCTTGCACAAATTAGTAAATCTTCTATAATTCAGGTAGAATAATTCACACGAAACGCACAGCTTCAATTGATCCCGTACTACACAGAGGGAGGAATGGAGGAACAAATGAATCTGCATGAGATATCTTCCCTGCTCTCTGAGTGGTATGCCTTGCCGGAAGCTGTAAAGGCCGAAAGTCGCCGCTCCGTTACTGTGGAGCGAGTGGCCATGTCCATGGCTATGGAACGCGAGTACGTCAGTGACGAGTGGTTTAGTCAAGCCCAGGAATGCCAATCCCAACTTGCTCCAGTTAAGGTTCAATGACACCCGATTCTAATGGCACACGTACATTCGATACCGTCCACGGTGAGCTAGCTTACTCAGAGGTCAATGACAGAGTTGCAGAGCCCCTTCGATTACTCATCAATGAAATAAACGAAGGGGCTTTTCTCGATTTCGAGCTCAACCCGCACCTATTGCAGGAGTTCCACCGTCGCATCTGCGTGGACCTCACGCCGCACATCGCCGGGAAGCTTAGACATTGCGCGGTGCGCATCGGCCACCACTACCCGCCCGAACACATTTACGTCTCCCAGAAATTGTGGGAATACTTCGACGATATCAACGCCCGCATGCTCTACGTTCAGGGCGATCTGCAAAACACCCTGGAATTGCTTTCCTATGTTGAGGCCAAAGGCTTGCACATCCACCCGTTTGTGGACTTTAACGGCCGCGCCATCCGCGCCTTGGTGTACGAGGTCATGCGGCGGATCGACTTCCCGCCGATCGAAATTTCTATCGACGCGGACTCGCCGCTGCATCACACGTATATTCAGGCGTTGCGGGAGTTTGATGTCCACCAGTCATTGCATGGGCTGGTGGACATTTGGCGCAACCACCGCTTCCCCGCGTTCCGCGACGAGTTTTACTAGCCGGCGCCGCGAGTTCCCGCGCTGCCAGCTAGGAGATCCGAACGTTGCGCCCTGGGGCGTCGACTAATACGCAGCCCCAGGTGAGGGCCACGGCGTCGAGAAGCGGAAACTCGTGCATTCCGGACACAGTGAGCGAAGTGCGGTGGGCGGCCACGCGCGCGACCACACGACCATCGCGGCGAATGGTGCGTTCTTTACGCAACGGCGAAACACGATCAAGCGTGTACCTGCGATCGGCGCACACCGCGGCCAGGGAGCTTACGGTGAAACCGACGTTGCGCATCGTGATCATCTCGCCGTTTTCCGCCGTGAAACGCAAGCGGAACGAACACGGGCCGGACGTGGATTCCACCAGCAAACGATGCTCGCCGATAAAAATGACGTCTGCGCGCACTTGTGCGACAACGGTACCCTCGTGGTCGCGCAGGACATTATCCTCCCACACCCACGTTGGTTGCTGTGACATTGCGCGCGCTCCCTCTTACAACAGGAAAACCCAGACGATAAAGGGGGTGAGCGCCAGCAGGCACACGGTGAGGATCCACGTGAATCCCACCAGGCGAGCCTCGAGCACGATGCGCGCCACCCAGGCGAGGAATACTGCCTCGTCTTGGCTGAGCTCGGCGCCCTCCTCCACTTCCAGTTCTACGTGACGGACCCCGTGTTGCGCACCCGTAAATTGCGCAACTTTATCGTTGTGGGGTTCGACCTCGACGATCCAGTCCGATTTCGCCTCCCGGGTCAGCTTGAACGTACGTTTGCCCACGGTGACGGTGACATTATCAGAGCGGTCAAAGCGACCCTTGCTTGGCACGGCCCGGTACTCAATGGAATCGCCAACGCGTGCGACGGCGTCGCCTTTGCGTCCCGCCTCAAAGGTCCAGGTCCTATCGCCAACCTGTGCGGTAGTGGTTTCGGCCTTGTGGTCGGTGACAAACGTGGCCAGCACCTCGTCGCCCTGCAGCAATGGAATGGTTACCTGCGCGCCGGACTTATCGCGCGCACCCCAATGAAGATTGTTCATGCTAGCAACCCGCGAGCCGCTGCCCGAGGTACGCCTCGAGCTCGTCCAATTTGACGCGCTCCTGCTGCATGGTATCGCGTTCGCGCACCGTAACGGCGTTATCTTCGAGCGTGTCAAAATCGACGGTGACGCAGAATGGCGTCCCGATCTCATCCTGGCGGCGGTAACGGCGGCCGATCGCACCGGAAGTATCGTACTCGATATTCCATAGTTTACGCAGGTCAGAGGCAACCTTTTCCGCCACCGGGGTGAGCGTGTCCTTCTTGCTCAGCGGCAGCACCGCAACCTTGATCGGGGCAAGGCGGCGGTCCAGCTTGAGCACCACGCGCTTATCCACGCCGCCCTTGGCATTCGGCGCTTCGTCCTCATGGTAGGCGTCGCACAAGAACGCCATCAGGGCGCGGGTAAGTCCGAAGGAAGGTTCGATCACCCAGGGAACGAAGCGGCTGCCGGTGGTTTGGTCGAAGTAGCTAAGGTCTTCGCCGGAGTGTTCGATGTGGCAGCCGAGGTCGTAGTCGGTGCGGTTTGCCACACCCATGAGCTCGCCCCACTCGCCGCCGGGGAAACCAAATCGGTATTCGAAGTCGATGGTGCCCTTGGAGTAGTGAGCGCGCTCCTCTTCCGGAACATCGAATTGGCGGAGATTCTCTTCCTTGATGCCAAGGTCGATGAACCAGTCTTGGCAGGCGTCCACCCATTCCTGGAACTTTTCGTCCGCATCTTCGGGGGCGACGAAGTATTCGATCTCCATCTGCTCGAATTCGCGGGTGCGGAAGATAAAGTTACCGGGCGTGATCTCGTTGCGGAAGGACTTGCCCACCTGCGCGATACCGAACGGTGGTTTCATACGCGCGGTGGTCATCACGTTTTTGAAGTTGATAAAGATGCCTTGCGCGGTTTCGGGGCGCAGGTAGTGCAGGCCCTGCTCGTTGTCCACGGGGCCGAGGAAGGTCTTCATCAGCCCGGAAAATAGTTGGGGCTCGGTCCACTTGCCCGGCTGGCCGGTCTCGGGATCGTTGACATCCGCCAATCCGTTCGCCGGCGGGTGGCCGTGTTTGGCCTCGTAGGCCTCCAACAGGTGATCCACGCGGTAACGCTTGTGCGTGTACAGGGATTCCACCAGCGGGTCGGTAAAGGTTTCCACGTGGCCGGAGGCGACCCAGACCTGGCGGGGCAGGATAATAGAGGAATCGATTCCCACCACGTCGGCGCGGGCCTGGACGAACGTCCGCCACCACTGCTTCTTGATGTTCTCCTTCAGCTCCATGCCCAAGGGACCATAATCCCAAGCTGAGCGAGTGCCGCCGTAGATTTCGCCACAGGGGTAGACCAATCCGCGGCGCTTACAAAGATTCACCACGGTATCGATGACGGATTCATTCGCCACTGAACTCTCACAACTCCTCAATCGAGTCAAAGCCTTCGCCCGCGCGATTCGCGCAGCACAAAGCCTCCAATAATCCTTATGCCCGCCTGGCTGACGGGCATTCGATGACGGCTAAGGTCACACATAACCTTAGCGCGTCACGCAAATTACCAGCCATCTGGGGGTTGAGTCAGGCTGTACACGTGCTGTTACAAAACTTTCTTCACACTGTTATCTTCCCTAGGTGTTACCAGTTTTCCCCGAAGTCACGCCATAGAAAACGCCTATTAACCTGCGAAGTTTGCCCACTGAATGGCCTACACGGCAATCGCTTGAACAGCGCTTTTTCATTATGATGCCGCTTAATGGGGTAGCATTGTGGCAAGAATCCCACACACGTCTCATGAAACTACGGTCCTTGAAGCCACCGCCATGTGGACATCTGGAAGGAGCCTGGACATCATGGCTGTACACAATGAATCAATTATGCCGAAGCTCGGCGTACGCAGCACTCGCCAACGCGCTGCTGTTGTCAATGTCCTCCGCGAACTCGACAACTTTGCGTCCGCGAAAGAAATCCACCAAGCCCTCACAGAACGCAAACACAAGGTCGGTCTCACCACCGTCTACCGCACGCTGCAATCGCTTGCGGATATTGATGCCGTCGACGTGCTCCACATGGCCAGCGGGGAATCCCTCTACCGGCAATGCACCTCCGACGAACACCACCATCACCTTGTGTGCACCGGCTGCGGGACCACCGTGGAAATCGACGGCGGCCCCGTAGAGCGGTGGGCGCACAGCGTGGCGGACGAGAACGACTTTCAGCTCACCGGGCACACCGCCGAAGTTTTCGGTTTGTGCGCCCAGTGCCAGCATTCCCCCATCTAGGCAGTGATGGTGGCCCGCACCTCATGCGCGGCCGCAACCAGATTCTGCAAGCTGGCCGTGGTTTCCGCCCAGCCGCGTGTCTTGAGCCCGCAATCCGGGTTCACCCACAGCAGGGCCGGATCCACATGACGCACCGCCTGTGTGAGCAAATGTTCGATCTCCGCTTCGGATGGCACCCGCGGCGAGTGAATATCCCAAATCCCAGGGCCAATCCCCAGGTGGAAGTTGTGCTGGGCCAGCGCCTGCAGCACCCCCATGCCGGCCCGCGAGGACTCGATGCTGGTCACATCCGCGTCAAGATCGAGAATGGTATCGATCAGCTCCGCAAACTGCGAATAGCACATATGTGTGTGGATCTGCGTGCTATCCGCCACGCCCGAAGTTGCCAACCGGAAGGCGCCGGTCGCCCACGCCAAGTAGGCGGGCTGATCCGCCACCCGCAGGGGCAGCAGCTCCCGGATCGCGGGTTCGTCCACCTGTATGAATCGCGCACCGGCAGCCTCTAGATCGGCCACCTCGTCCCGCAGCGCCAACGCCACCTGATCGGCGGTTTCCGAAAGCGGCTGGTCATCGCGCACAAACGACCAGGCAAGCATGGTTACCGGGCCGGTGAGCATGCCCTTGACGGGTTTCTCGGTAGCCCGTTGCGCGACCTCGAACCAACGTACGGTCATCGGGGCAGGGCGGGAAACATCACCGTACAGAATCGGCGGCCGTACGCAGCGCGAACCATAGGATTGCACCCACCCATAATCGGTGGCCGCGTATCCGTCCAGCTGTTCGGAGAAGTATTGGACCATGTCGTTGCGCTCGGGCTCGCCGTGCACCAATACATCCAAACCGAGCTCTTCCTGCGCTCGAATAACTGCGCGAACTTCCGCGACCATTTGGGAATCGTATTCGGCCGCCGAAATCACCCCTTGGCGCAGCCGAGCGCGGGCGCTGCGGATTTCCTTGGTCTGCGGGAACGAACCGATCGTGGTCGTCGGCAGCACGGGTAGCTCGGGGCGCGGCCGCTGATCGAACGGGGTGCGGCGCCGATCAGCCTCCGTTACCCCACGCACACGATCGCGCACCTGTTCGTTGTGGATGCGCGGCGAGGTGCGGCGTTCCTCCCACACCCGCGCGGAAAGCTCCACCAACGCCTGATCTTCCGGCCGCGCCGTGCCCCCGAGGAGCCGCGCCAGCGTGCCCACCTCGTCGATTTTCGACGCCCCGAACGCCAACCAGCGACGAAGCTCGGCGTCCAGCGCGGTTTCCGGCTCCAAGGAATAAGGAACATGGAGCAACGAGCAGCTCGTGCTCACGGCGATCGGGCCGCGTTGCTGGAGCGCCTCCAATTGTTCCTTGGCGCGCCGCAGGTCAGTGCGCCAGACGTTGCGCCCATCGATCACACCTGCGACCAGCAGCTTGGTGCCATCCCATGCGGGCACGGGATCGGCGGCGGAGGTCACAAGGTCTACGGCTATCCCAGCGACCGGGGTGCGTTGCAATAATTCCACGGCGCTATTGCCATCGCCGAAATACGTGGCTACCAGCAGCCGGACCTCCGTGGCCCCGGCCAACGTCTCGTAGGCTGCGATAATTGCGTCATTATGTTCGATGGGAACATCGAGCATAAGGGCGGGCTCATCAAGCTGGATCCAGCGCACCCCAGTCGCGGCCAATGCGCCGATAAGTTCGACATACGCCTGGGTCAGCGAAGGCAGCAAGTCGCTGAGCTCGGCAGGCGTGAGCGGGCGCGGCGCCTGGCCCTCCGCCACTCGGCGCGCGAGGCGCAGGAAGGTGTAAGGGCCGATCAATACCGGGCGAAACTCGGGGCCCGCGATGCCATCGAGCAAGAGTTCGGGGTGGGCGCTAAAGCTCACCTCGGACTCCAGTTCGGGGACGATGTAGTGGTAGTTGGTGTCAAACCACTTGGTCATCGCCGCAGCCGGGTGCTCGGCCGTGCCACGCGCCGTCGCAAAGCACGCCGCAAGCAGCTGCTCGACGGAGGCGTAGGTGTCGGGTGTGGTGAAGCGCGCCGGCAATACCCCCAAGGCGGCGGTCATATCGAGCATTTGATCGTACAGGCTGATGCCCAGCCACGGAACGCTGTCCAAGCCCGCGGCGCGCAATTGTTCGGCGTAGGCGGCGTTGAGTTCGCGGGCGACGGCCCACGGCGTGGGGCCCGAAGTGTTCCCGGCCCAGTGCGATTCCAACGCATGTTTGAGCTCGCGATTGGGTCCGATGCGGGGTGGCGACGCAACGGTCGCGCGGAAATTGTAGGTAGTCACGTTGTCTGATCCTCGTCAGCGTAGTGGGGTGAACGCGTTGCGGCAGAAGTACCGCAATCGCGGCGCGCTGCAGGTATTCGGACTCGTGAGCGAAAAGCTAGTACCTAATTGCCACAGCTTCCCATCGCGATCGACAGTGCTGGCTCCGTATTCGGGGTGGCGTTCGGATTTCTCACATACCGCTGCGGGACAGTCCTGGATTCGCACCAGATTCCCTTGAAGTACGCGGGGGCATACAACAGCGCGCACCTCACATTAGAATATAGACCAAGCTGTCTGTCAACCGACGGCTACACCGAACGCCCTACCTAATGCGTAGGTGACCGCCGCCGCGCCCAAACCAATGGCCAACTGGCGCAGGCCACGCCGCCACGGAGACGCCCCCGACAGCACACCCACGATGCCTCCAGTGAACATCAGTGCGATGCCCACGAGCACGCAAGCCAGCACACCAGCAACCAATTGATCCAGGCCAAAGAAGAACGGGATCACCGGCACCAATGCGCCCGTGCCAAAGAACATAAAGCTCGACACCGCCGCCGACCAGCCGCTGCCCACTACGTCCGCATCCTCGCTGGTCGCGGGCTCGTCCTCGGTGATCACGGATTCGGTGGTCATGCCGGTGGCCTTAAGCTCCGCAAACACCCGGCGCGCCTTGACCTCGGCGTCCTCTTCGGACATGCCGCGCGCCCGGTACACCAAGGCCAGCTCGTTGGCGTCCACGTCCAAGCGCGGCACCTCGGAGGAGGTTTCCGGATCCGGCGTCGAAGCGTCCAACAGCTCCTTTTGCGAACACACGGACACATACTCCCCCGCGCCCATGGATAGCGCGCCGGAGAGCAAACCGGAGATGCCCGTGAGCAGGATCAACCGGTTATCCACCCCGGCGGCCATCACACCGAGCACCAGCGCGAGGTTGCTCACCAGGCCGTCGTTCGCGCCGAACACGGCCGCGCGGAAATTGCCGGACATTTCTTCCCTGCCGCGAGCGGCCAAACCGCGCACGATTTCGGCGTGAATCCGCTCGTCTGCGATCATTTGTGCGGTGGCGTCTTCGTCCTTGGCGTACGGCGTCCGCGTCTCCGCCGATTGCATCAGCGCCAAGGTGAACACACTGCCGAATCGTTTGGCCATAAAGCCCATGCACAGGGTGGACAGGTCGGGCCGCTGCGGCATGCCCACATGATTGCCCAAAAGCCGCCGCCAGTGTTCCTCGTGGCGGGACTCGGCGTCGGCGATGGCCAGCAGGATGTCCCGCTCGGTGCCTTCCTTGCTCATGGCCAGCTCGCGGTACACCGCGGCTTCCGCTCGTTCGTTCGCCAGGTAGCGTTGCCACCGGCGGATTTGCTTCCTCGTGGGTTCGGTCATTTCACTCCTCCGAAGCGGCGATCTCGGCGCGCATATTCTTCCACCGCCGCGTAGAGGTCCGCGGCCGTGAAGTCGGGAAACAGTTTGTCTTGGTACACCATTTCTGCGTATACGGACTGCCATACGAGGAAGTTAGAGGTGCGTTTTTCGCCGGAGGGTCGCAGGAATAGATCCACATCCGGCATGTCGGGTTCATCGAGAAATTGTGCGAAGCTCTGCTCGGTGATGTCGTCGGGGCGCAGGGTGCCCGCAGCGGCCTGCCGAGCGATCTCCCGCGCGGCGTCGATAATCTCCGCGCGGCCGCCATAGTTTACGCACATGGCCAGCGTCATTCGGGTGTTGTCTTTGGTGAGCTCCTCGGCCGCCTCCAGCTCGCGGATCACGGCGCGCCACAATCGGGGCCTGCGCCCCACCCAGCGCACTCGCACACCTTTTTCATGGAGCCCGTCGCGCTGACGCCGCAATACGTCGCGGTTAAAGCCCATGAGGAAGCGCACTTCGTCGGCACTGCGCCGCCAGTTTTCCGTAGAGAACGCATACGCGGACAGGTAAGGAATGCCTAAGGCTAGGCAGGCGTCTACAACATCAAGCAGGACGGCCTCACCGCGACGGTGTCCTTCCGTGCGTTTCAGCCCGCGTTCCTGCGCCCACCTGCCATTTCCATCCATTACGAGGGCGATATGCCGGGGGAGGAATTCAGCGGGAATCTGCGGCGGAATGGAGTTCACCGTGCCTATATTACCGTGCTACGACACCGCCCCCTGATCGTGGACATCAAGCGAGGCAATCACACGTTCGAGGTGCCAGTGGAGATGTGTGCGGGTAAGCCGATGCGCGTCGCCCGCCACCTGTGCGCTTATCGACGCCCCGCGCACCGCGTCCCAGTGATCGTGCGCGAGCCACCACATCAGGCGCAAGCTTGATTCCGGAACTTCTATCGAACCCGGGGGTCGGCACGCCACGCACACCGCCCCGCCGGCGCCGGGGTGAAACGCATGGTGCGGGCCCGGCCTTTGGCACTGGGCGCAATCGAACAGGCTTGGGGCCCAGCCGGAATGCTCCATCGCCTGGAGCAGGAAGGCATCGAGGACGAGGGTGGGGTCGTCGGCGCCGCAGCAGCGCTCGAGGGTGGTGAGCGCGGCGTCGAAAAGCCACGGGTCCTCGACATCGGAAAAGCACATACGTTCGGCCGCTTCGAGGGCGGCGCAGGCGGCGGTATAGCGTTCGTATTCGCCGATAACCCGGCCGTAAAAGGTCAGCGTGTCCGCGCCCGTGATCGTGTACAGGGAACGCCCCGGATACAGCTGCACATTGAGCTCCACGAATGGCTGCAGGCGCGAACCGAACCTACTTTTGGCTCGGCGCACCCCTTTGGCCACGCCGCGCACCAGCCCGTGATGGCGGGTGAGCAGCACGATCACGCGATCCGCCTCCCCGAAATCGTAACTACGCACCACCAAGGCGCGATCGCGGAAGCTGGCGCGGCGCACTTAGAACCCTAACCGGCCCAGCGCTTTCGGATCCGACTGCCAGTTCTTGAGCACCTTGATGCGCAAATCCAGGTACACGTTCTGGCCCAGGAGTTTGATTATCTCTTTGCGGGCGTTGTGAATAATGCGGCCCATGCGGCGGTTATCCTTGCCCATAATGATCCGCTTTTGGCCAGCGCGTTCGACATAAATCACGGCGTGGACATCGAGCACCCCTTCGCGGTCCTGGCTGGGCAAGACCTCATCGATCTCCACCGCGACGGAGTGCGGCAGCTCGTCCTTCAGGCCGCTCAACGCCGCCTCGCGGATCAGCTCGGCCATACGTGTGTTCGCATCGTCGTCGGTCACGTGATCGTCCGGGTAGAACTTCGGGCCCTCCGGAAGCAGGGACACCATCACATCGATCAATACGTCCGTTTGTTCGCCCTTGACCGCGGATACTGGTACCACCTCGCACTCGCCGCCGAGGAGTTCATGCAGGGCCACCAGCTGCTCCGCAACGGCATCCCTAGAAACGGTGTCCACCTTGGTGACCACGCCCATGAGCTTGGTTTTCGGCGCGGCGGCGCGCACCGCCTCCAGGATCCAACGGTCCCCGGGCCCGATCTTTTCGTTCGCCGGAATGGTAAGGGCGATCAAATCCACGTCGGCGTAGGTGTCCTTGACCATCTCGTTCAAACGTTCGCCAAGCAGGGTGCGCGGGCGGTGCAGGCCGGGCGTATCCACAAGGATGATCTGCGCGTCCTCACGATGCACGATCCCTCGAATGGGGTGGCGAGTGGTTTCCGGCTGGTCGGCGGTGATGGCGATCTTCTCCCCCACCAGCGCATTGGTAAGGGTGGATTTGCCGGTATTGGGTCGGCCCACGAAGCTGACGAAGCCACTTCGGAAGCCCTCGGGTGCATTGAACATGTTTTCGTCCTTAATCTTCGGGGGTGGGGTGTACTTCCACTGTTACTGTAGTCATTCGCATGCGGCCACGGCGATCCCGCTTACCTGCGGCTACCAATGTCATCCCATGGGTCTCCACCTTGGATCCGGGAAGCGGCACGCGACCGAGCTCGAGGGCGAGCAAGCCGCCGACGGTATCCACCTCCTCCGTCACATCCTCATCGAAGAAGAGTTCAATGCCGCAGCTTTCTTCGACGAGTTCCACCAACTCTTCGAGCGATAGGCGTGACACCACGCGGAAGGTGTTTTCGCCGAGCCGTTCGATTGGCGCGATTTCCGCGGCGTCGTACTCGTCTGCGATCTCCCCGACGATCTCCTCCAGAATATCCTCGATGGAAATCAACCCCGCGATGCCGCCGTACTCATCCACCAGCATGGCGATATGGTTGCGATGCACCTGCATCTCGTGCAGCAATTCGTCCAAGGGTTTGGAATCCGGCACAAAGGTGGCCGCGCGCATCACATCGGCTACGCGCACGCTCTGCCCGCCATCGGTGGCGTGGTAGGTGCGCTGCACCAAATCCTTGAGGTACACCACGCCCACGATATCGTCCACGTTTTCGCCGATCACCGGGATGCGGGAATGCCCGGAGCGCACGCACAGCGCGGTGGCGTTGCCGGCGGTTTTTTCCTGTTCGATCCAGACCATCTCCGGGCGCGGCACCATCACCGAGCGGGCGGTGGTGGAGGCGAGATCGAACACAGATTGGATCATGCGGCGTTCCTCCCGCTCCACGATCCCATGCTCCTGCGCGATATCCACCATTTCCCGCAGCTCGTGCTCGTTTGCAAACGGGCCGTCGCGGAAACCCTTGCCGGGGGCCAGCACATTGCCCACCCAGATCAGCACCCGCGCCACCGGCCCCAATACAAACGCCAGTACGGAAAGGATCATGGCGGAACGCAGCGACACCGTGTACGGATTCTGCCGCCCGATGGTGCGCGAATACACGCCCACCACCACGAAGGTCACCACCGTAAGCACCACCGTGGCCACCAGCAGGGCCATGGATTCTCTAGCGAACAGGTGGTAGGCCAATGCGGTGGTCAACACCGCGCCCACGGATTCCAGCAGGGTGCGCAGCAACACCAGCAGGTTGATGTGTTCGGCGCGCCGATCCAGCACCCGCAACATCGTGGCGGCGCCGGGTTGTTCGTCGCGGTGAAGTTCCTCCACCCGGGTGCGGGAAATCGAGGTGACGGCGGATTCCACCGTGCCGAGCGCCCCCGCGAGCAGGATGGTGGCCACGGCACCGAAACCCAGCCAGACCTCCATCAGTCAGCTTCCCCTCCGCTATTCGGAAAGGCTTTCGGCCCGGTCGGCTTCGGCTCGTACGCCCCGCCCGCGTCGTACCAAGCCGCCAGCAGCTCGTTCTGGAGCGCGAACATTTCCTGTTCCTCGGCGGGCTCGACGTGATCATAACCCAGCAGGTGCAGGCACCCGTGCACCACCAGCAGTGCAAGCTCGTGCCCGAGGGAATGCCCGGCGCGCTCCGCCTGCCCGGCCGCGAACTCGGGGCACAGCACAATATCGCCGAGCATGGCGGGGCCAGGGTGCACGGCGTCGGGACGCCCGCCACCCGGGGTGAGCTCATCCATGGGGAAGCTCATCACGTCCGTGGGCCCCTCCAGGTCCAGCCATCGAACATGCAAATCGGCGATGGTATCAAGGTCCACGATATGGATCGCCGCCTCCGCGTCGCGGTGCACGTCCATGGCGGCCAGGGCGAAGCTGGCCACGTCCATCAATGCCTCTTCATTGATCCCCTCAATGCCGGATTCATTGAACACTTCGATGCTCATCGCCCGTCCTTTTCGTAGCTTTCGTAAGCATCAACGATAGCCGCCACCAGGTTGTGCCGCACCACGTCCGCCGAGGTCAGCTCGCTAAAGTGGATGCCCTCCACGCCGCGCAAAATATGCCGCGCCAAGCCCAGCCCGGATTTCTGCCCGCCCGGCAGATCCACCTGGGTGATATCCCCGGTGACCACCATTTTCGAACCGAACCCCAGCCTTGTCAAAAACATTTTCATCTGCGCCGGCGTGGTGTTTTGCGCCTCGTCCAAAATGATAAACGCATCGTTGAGCGTGCGTCCGCGCATATATGCGAGCGGCGCTACCTCCACGATCCCGGCTTCCATCAGCTTCGGGATAATCTCCGGCTCCACCATGTCCCGCAGCGCATCGTGCAGCGGGCGCAGGTAGGGGTCGATTTTATCGGTGAGCGTGCCGGGCAAAAAGCCCAGCTTCTCCCCCGCCTCCACGGCCGGCCGCGTGAGGATAATGCGGTTGATGTGCTTATTGTTGAGCGCCTGCACGGCCTTGGCCATGGCAAGGTAGGTTTTGCCGGTTCCGGCGGGCCCCAAACCGAACACAATTGTGTGGTTATCGATGGCGTCAACGTATTCCTTTTGCCCCAGCGTTTTCGGGCGCACGGCCTTCCCGCGGCGCGTCACGATGTCCGCAGCCAGCACCTGCCGCACCGATTGCGGGGATTCCACGGTCACAATGTTCACGGCGTTTTTCACCGTGGACGGGCTGATCACGTGCCCGCGGCGGGCGATGGCCTGCAGCTCATCGAGCACGCGTTTGGCCCGCGCGACCTCGTGATCCGGCCCCGTTAAGGTTACGTTTGTGCCGCGCACAAAGACATCGCAGGCCAGCTGATTTTCCAGGGTGCGGAGGTTTTCGTCCGTAGTTCCCAACACCGTTTGGGCGTGTTCTTCGTCCAATTCGTACGGCTTGGTCAAAATTTGGGTGGGCTGTTCGTAAATTGGCAACGTGTTCCTTTCTCAGTGCCGAACTTTACCAGCGGTCCGTCAGCACACCCAGCGCCGACAACGCCACCAGCGCCGCACTCGCCGTACGCAATACTTCCGGGCCCAACCGCACGGCTTGCGCACCGGCTTCGGTAAAACGGGCCACCTCATCCGGGCTCAGGCCGCCTTCCGGGCCGATCACCAGCACCACCTCTGCGGCCGCACGATAGTTCAGGCTTGCGAATGGCACGGAGGCTTCCTCGTGCAGCAGCACCGCCACACCGTCGCCGCCCCGAATTAGCTCCGCCACCTCGGCGCTGGTAGCCAATTCGGTCACCTCGGGTACCGAAAACCTGCGCGATTGCTTGGCCGCCGCCAGCGCCTGATTGCGCCACTTTGCCACCGCTTTTTCCGCCTTGCCGCCCCATTTAGCGATGCACCGCTCGGCCTGCCACGGCACAATCCGATCCGCGCCGCCCTGCGTTGCCAAGTCCACGGCCAGCTCCGCACGCTCCGATTTTGGGATGGCCTGCACCACCGTGACCCGCGGCTTCCGCGCCCGCTTATCGACGCCCTCCCCTACCGAAACCCGCAGCTTATCCTTAGCGTCCACGGCGGTGACGGTGGCAATCACGCCGGTGCCGCGACCGTCGATAAGCAAAAATTGTTCGCCGATGGCCAGGCGCTTCACGGTGACCGCGTGGCGCGCCTCTGGGCCCGTGAATTCCACCTCGGTGCCGCGCGCGGGCAGCTCACCGCAAGACCACAGGAAAACGGGCAGCGACATCAGCGGCGGAACCGATTACGCAAACGGGTGAACAAACTTTCCTCTTCCTGCTGAGCGTCCTGGACGCGCACCTGGTCCTTACGATGCGCGCGCAACTTCCGCAGGTGCTCCTTCGATTGGGAATCCAAATCCCGCGGAATGATTACGTCCATATGTGCGACCATATCGCCGGAGCCCTCCGCCCGCAGGTGCGGCATGCCCGCGCCCGACAGGTTAATGCGATCGGCCGGTTGGGTGCCGGGGGCCACCTGGAAACGCAGCGGCTGGCCGTCCAAACCGGTGACCTCAAACTCGGTGCCCAAGGCGGCGTCCACCATCGGCAGGCGCACGGTCAGGTGCAGGTCATCGCCCTCACGCGTAAACACAGCATGCGGTTGGGTCATCACCTCCACATATAAATCGCCCGCGGGGCCGCCGCCATGGCCCACCTCGCCCTGGCCGGCCATGCGAATGCGCATTCCATCGCTAATGCCGGCAGGGACGTTTACCACCAAGTCACGCCGGGCCTTCACGCGGCCGTCGCCATGGCACTTCGTGCAGGGATCATCAATGATCTCGCCATAACCCTGGCACGCGGGGCACGGCCGGGAGGTCATCACATTGCCTAGGAAGGAACGCTGCACCTCATGCACCTCACCCGTGCCCCTACAATTCGTACAGGTATGCGCACGGGCTTTCGATTCCGAGCCGGTGCCTTCGCAATGGTCGCACAACACCGCGGTGTCCACCGTAATATTCTTTTTCACACCGGCAAACGCCTCTTCGAGCGTAATGCTGGTGCGCAGCAAAGCATCATCGCCCGGCTGCACCCGGGAACGCGGGCCCTGCGAGCGGCCGCCGCCAAAGAATGCCCCAAAAAGATCCTCGAACGGGCTGAAACCACCGGCGGCGGCGCCAGCGGATGGCTCCATCGGGTCGCCGCCCATATCCACAACGCGGCGCTTCTCCGGATTCGTGAGCACCTCATATGCCAATGAAACCTCGCGGAACTTCTCCGCCGCCTCTTCGGTCCCATTCACATCCGGATGATACTTACGGGCAAGGCGCCGGTAAGCCTTCCGAATATCGGTTTCCGTCGCCGACCTGTCAACTCCGAGGATGCCGTAATAGTCACGAGCCACGGTCTACTTCTAACTCCCTTATGAACTACTCAATGAACGTCAAGGCATTGTAGCCTACTGGCCAGCAAGTACCCGCCCTACATACTGTGCAACAGCCGAAACCTTCGACATTGTTCCCGAATAATCCATATAGTTCGGGCCCACCACGCCCATGCCACCCAAGGTAGCACCCGTGGCCCCATAACCCGCAGCCACCACCGCGGCGCCGCGCAGCTCCTCATCCCCAATGCTCACCTGGACCTGGCCCACATTCTGGGCACTGGACAGCAGCTTCAACACCACCACCTGCTCCTCCAAGGCCTCAACCACGCTGGGCAAACCAGACGGGAACAGGTGCGAAGCACCCGAAAGGATCAGCCGCTCGCTGGGCGCCTCCACCAAAGTTTCCACCAGCACCGTCGCACAGCGGATGGAGGCGTTGCGCAGGTCTGGCGGGGCGTCGACAGCCATGTCCGCCATCGCCACGCTCGCCTCCGCCAACGTCTTGCCAGACAAACGCCTGTTCAAATTGTCCTTGAGGCGCGCCACCTTCTCCGGGGCGAGCTGCTCACCCAACTCCACATTGCGCTGATCCACCCGGCCGGTGTCCGTGATCAGCACCAACAACAGCCGCGTGGGCGTTAACTCCACCACCTCGCAATGGCGCACCCGCGACACCTTCAACGTGGGAAGCTGCACCACCGCCGCCTGGCGCGTCAATTGACTCAACAATTGCACGCTGCGGCGCAGCACATCCTCAAGGTCCACGCCCTGGTCGAGGAACGCAAGGATCGCGCGGCGCTCCGCCTTGGACAACGGCTTCACATCATGGATGGAATCCACAAAGGCCTGATAGCCCTTTTCCGTCGGAATGCGGCCCGAACTGGCGTGCTGTTGCACGATATAGCCCTCCGACTCCAGCACCGCCATATCGTTGCGGATCGTCGCCGAACTCACCCCCAGATTGTGGCGATCCACCAGCGCCTTCGAACCCACCGGCTCCTGGGAAGAAATGTAATCGGCCACAATGGCGCACAGCACCTTATGGCGCCGCTGCTCAGTAGCACTAGACACGCCAACGCTCCTTTCGCACAACGCTCCAACCTTTTCGCAACAGTCTACGCAGGTTCCCGACGCAACCTCGAACCCAAACCGCACTAGCCGAACAACCCAAGCCAGCCTAATCTAATGCACATGGACACAGTCTCCCACACCCTCTTCTACCCACTATTCGGCCGCGCCACCGCCTCCCACAACTGGCCTGAGCTCTTCCCCGACCCCTGGGCGCGCCAAGCAGAAGAAATAGCGCGTGCGGAAGGAACCGCCGCCCAAGCCCTCGGCGGCTTTCCCGCCTTGGTGTACGGACTGCGCCACCTCATGACCGTCACCAACGCCAAACGCTACCTGGAAACCCACCCCGGCGCAGCCGTAGTAAATATCGGCTGCGGATTGGATAGCCTCACCCAAGACCTAGCCGGCGAGGCGTGCACCATCTATAACCTCGACTTCCCGGACGTCATCGAACTACGCCACCGGTGGATCCCCAACGGGGAAAACGAAATCGACCTGCCTTACTCGTTTACCGACCATGAGTGGATGAACCACGTCGACGCCAGCAAAGGCATCATCGCCATGGCACCCGGCGTGTTCTACTACATCGAAGTGGACGACGTGCGAGCCGCCGTCCAGGCCATGGCCGAACGATTCCCCGGCGGTCGGCTCTGCTACGAAAGCGAATCCCCGATAGTCATGACCGCCAGCGAAAAAGCCATCGCAAGGACGGGCACCCCCTGCAAAATGCCGTTCCGACTCAAAGACCCCTACACGCCGCGCACCTGGAGCGACAAGATCAGCAATGTTGAGGTTGAGTTCGACTTCAGCAACTACCTGACCCCGCAGCAACGCCTCCAACTGGCTCGCGGATACCGCTTCGGTTTTGCCATGTTCAAACTTATCCGAGGCATGTACCAGGTCACGATCGATTTCGCCGGAACCCCCGAAGGCCACAACACTGGCGAGGCTTCCGGCGCGGCCGTCGAAGCCGAGGAATAGACATACTGCGGGTGGCTTTTCGCGCAGATCGATGGGCTATGCGCAACCTATCGACGGACGTGGCCTGCATTCCCTCCCGTACATAAAGGTTCGAACTTTCCCGAACCATTGGCCCTGTTAGATCTGCCTCAGGCACATCTGACAGGGCAGGATCGGCGTCCTGCGGAAACGCAACCGCTCGATGGCCGGCATGTCGAATCTGCCTGAGCGCGGGAGCACGGCGCTTTTCCGCCCGTCGCTGGGCGAACGCGATTGGTGCACTAGCAACGCGTCGCACATTTGAAGCGCTGGAAAATCCTAGCCACCAGAGCACGACCTTGTAGCAACCACTCAAGTAATCCACCTGCTGGCAATCATGTTGTTTCCCCCGCAGCGGCGATCGGCATTATACCCCTTCGCGCCCCCGCGCGCCACCTTGTTGCCGCTGAAACCCTGTGTGCCTGTGGATAGTTTCAAGTTATCCACAGGTTGCTGGGGTGTGTGCGGGAAAACCCTAGGGTTTGTGCTGTTTTGGGGTTATGCCTGGTGCTATGGGTTTGTTTCAGCGTCGCACCAAACTGCTTGACACCTCTTTCATCAACATCACTCGCCGGCTTGCGATGCCGCGTGGGTATTGTCGTGCGAGTCGGGAGGTGGAGTGGGGTTCGCGGTATCACCCGCAGCGCCTCGGGTTTGCCGCCCCGATCATGCTGCGGGCACGGGCGCATTTCACCCAAACCCCGAATGTCATTATCGGCGGCTGGGCCGCCGCAGCGTATGCCGGTTTGAAGTACTGGGTGGATGACGCCCACATCACCGTGCATGTGGCCAGTAATTTCCAACGCAGCCACAGCGTGTTCGACGCCACCCGCCGCAGACTGCGGCCAGGCACCAGGGTATGGACACCGGATCAGGAACTACCCGGCATGCAGGTCGTCGCCCCCGAATACGCCCTGGTGGATTGCCTGATTGATCTGCAGCGCGACCGCCACTCCTGGTGGGTCTACCAAGTACCCAACCTTGCCAACTGGGAAGTCCGCGCCATCCAGTTGATTGACGCGCTGCGCGCATGCACCACATTGAACTTTCAGCTGGTGCGTGACATCGCGCGGAATATTTTCAGCGCCCGCCAGCTGAAAAAACTGCTGAACCTGTCCCGCACCGGTGCCCAGTCGCCCCCGGAAACCGTACTACGCCTGATTGCCGAGCAGCTGCGCCAACACCTGGAGGTGCAAATCCCGATCTATAACTCCGGTGCGCTGGCAGACGATGGCACACCCCTGCTCACCGTGCTTGATTCCGGCTGGCCCGATATCCGCGTTGGTTTGTTCTACGACGGTGCCCACCACCTTCAACGCAGCCAACGTGACTACGATGCCAAAGTGTTGATCCGGCTACGCGAACTCGGCTGGGAACCACTACGTATCACCCACGGGCTGCTGCAAAAACCCCGCGAACTGATCACCACCCTGCGCCGCGCCATCCACCGCGCCGAAACCAACACCACACAACCACCCAAAACATAAAGGCCGAAACCAAACACCAAATCCTGACGCCGCCCCTTAACTGCCGAATCCTCACGGCTGAATCCTCACGGCCGAATCCGAACGGCAGATTTCTCACGGCGATCGTTCGCTGCACCTCAACTACCTCGGCTTTGTTTGCCGACCTGCCTTTGTTGCTGCGCGCCCACCACACCCCTGTAACCGGCACGGTGAAGCTCAATACTTTTCGGTGAGTCCGAAACCCGGCACACCCCGGCCCATTCTCACGCCGCGCCAGCCGCGCCACTTCCGTCTGCCCGCCACACCCCGCAGCTGAAGCGCCCCCTTTTCCCCGGCCACGTACAATCTGCCTGGCTGCTGTCCTGCCTCGTCACATTTGCCTGGCTGCGCGGGATCTGCCTGGTTTTTGGGCCGAGTTTTCCTGGGGAAATGCGGCCGCGACGAATCTGCCTCAGGCAGATCTGTCGCGGGTGGAAAGACAGGCAGATCCTCACCACCACACCAGGTGATGTGGCGAGGTGGAGGCCGGAATCGGCCCACAAGCCTCGGTCAGGCAGATTCGACATGCCGGTCGTCGCACGATGGTGTTTCCGCAGGAACGCGAAACCGCCGTGTTACATCTGCCTCAGGCACATCTGCAACGGCAGAAAACCAGGCAGATCCTCCACACCACCACCCCAATAAAAGGCCACTGAAGGCAACGCACTGTTACGCGCGATACGTTACGGCCGCCTTGAACACGTTGAAACGACATCGATCACCAACCACCAAAGCCCGCACTCCACAGCCACGCACAATCTGCCTGGCAGCTCTTCGACCACGTCACATCTGCCTTGCTCCGCCGGATCTGCCTGATTTTTGGGCCGAGTTTTCCTGGGGAAACGCGCACGTGCGACATTTGCCTTAGGCAGATCTGACACGGCAGGAAAACCAGGCAGATCTGACACGGCAGGAAAACCAGGCAGATCTGACACGGCAAACACCGCAGGCAGATTCCGCGGGGCGGGCAATACGAACGCGGGCGGCCTACGCGGCATCGTATGCCACGTGCACTTGAGCGGCAAAGCCGCGTCGCTAATAAGCTACTCTTCGCCCAGCAGGATATCCGTGACAATCCCATCGGCGAGCAAGCGACCGGCGTCGGTCAAGGCGATGCGTGACCCAACTCGCCGCAATAACCCCTGCTCACAATAGCGTTCCGCAACGGCCACCCCGCCGGCCCCCAGCAATTCGGCCGCGATGCCTTCTTTCAGGCGCAGCCCCAGCATCACGTCCTCCACGTGCCGATCGTGTTCGCTCAAGGTCTCCGCCTCCTGCACCGGCAACCGCCCTTCCGCGCACAGTTTCGCATACCGGGCCGGGTGTTTCACATTGAAAAACCGGCTATCCCCGAGATGCGAATGCGCCCCCGGGCCAGCGCCCCACCATTCGCCGCCGCGCCAATACCCCAGGTTGTGGCGGCATTCTCCACCGGCCCGCGCCCAGTTGGACACCTCGTACCAGTCGAACCCGGAGTCCCGCAACGCCCGATCGATCAACCCGTACCGGTGTGCTAATACATCCTCGTCGGGCGTGGGGATTTCCCCGCGCCGCACCTTCCGCGCCATGGCGGTGCCATCCTCCACGATCAGCGAATAGGCGGAAACGTGGTCCACCTCCGTGGACAGGATCGCGTCCAAGGTGGCGCGTACATCATCATCCGATTCGCCGGGGGTGCCGTAGATCATATCCAGGTTTACGTGCGCAAACCCGGCGGCGGTGGCCTCCCGAGCGGCCGCGATCGCGCGCCCCGGCGTGTGGCGGCGCTCCAATACGCGTAGCACGTGCGGGGCGGCGGATTGCATGCCTAAGGAAATGCGCGTGAACCCGGCCTCCCGCAAGGCGGCGAAAAATTCCGGCGAGGTGGATTCCGGATTGGATTCGGTGGTCACTTCCGCCCCGGCAGCTATACCAATGGTTTCGCGGAGAAAGTCCAGCACCCGCGCCAATTCCAGGCCCAGCATGGAAGGGGTACCGCCGCCGATAAACACGCTTTCGGCAGGCCGGGTGTTCCCCGTGGCGGCGGCTAATTCCAATTCGCGGCGCAACGCCACCAGGTATTCCTCCGGGGAACTCGCACTACCGAGCTCGCCCGGGGTGTAGGTATTGAAATCGCAGTACCCGCACCGGGAGGCGCAGAATGGAACGTGGATATACACCCCGAAGGGCCGCGTCATGAAGCGAAGCCCTTGTCGTGCGCTGTTTCGGCGCGGCGACGTGCAACGCGGGCTACCACGGCGTCGATACGCGCGCGTTCCATGAGGAATTGGGGAGGGTTATGTCCACGCATAGTGCGAGTATAGGCGGGGTGTGCCTCCGCAACCGCAATAAACCACGCCTCCACTGCGCACGCCACTAGGTCGCGGGTGCGGGAAAACAGCTGCGGCAGGCTAAGCGAATCGAGGTCATCGGCGGCGACGGCGGTTTGGTCGATCACCCATTCGGTAATCTCGCCGAGGTGCTCCACTACTGCGGACGAACGCGCGTTCAATGCGTCGGCAAGCTGCCGGACCGCCACTGGGCTTCCAGAAAGCGGGTATTCGCGCATCAGGTCCACCGCGCGCAGACGGCTGGGGCGCTCCACCATCGCCTCCCGCGTGGTGCGGGCGGTGCTCATGGATCCGGAACGCAGCCCGGACACCAAGGCCTGGCGCACACCGGCGAGCTCGGCAACTACACGGCGGGAATCATCGCGGGCCTCAACCACAATCTCCTCGAATTCGAGGCGACAATCTGCGACCAACTCCGTGTCCCAGTCCGTGAGCGCCTCCACAAGATTATCGATGTACGTGGCCACTTCATCGCCAATGTCGTACACCTCTTGCGTCAGCTCGCGGTGGCGCAGCTTCGCATCGGTCACCTGCACGGCTGCTCCTTAAGGTACTCGAACGGGTACGGCCGCCGCGGTTTGCTTCAGCGGCCGTTATCGAATATGACCCTAAGGCACTTCTTAGAGTGGTTGGGGAAGCCTCGCCGCGAGACACACCAGAAAGCTTCCCGCACAGGGCAGCGGGGGTGCTTTCAAGGTAGCGCTTCCCTCGCACTGCTTATCGACGCCCCGCCCCCACAACCCCCAGGTAGCGCACCGTTTTACGCTTGCCAGGCGAACGTAACGGCGAGGGTAGAAAACTACCCCCGCACTACCTGAAAAGCTCGCGCCCCGCTGATTCAGACGACAGCCTATCGCTTATATAATTGATCAATCGCATCGGAGTATCGCTGCACCACGACGTTCCGCTTGATCTTCAATGTGGGCGTGAGCTCGTTCTCCGCTTCTAGCAGGTCACGGTCCAAAATATAGAATTTCTTAATGGCCTCAGCCGCGGAAACCTGCGCATTGGTGTCGTTGATGGCGTCCTGAATTTCGGCCCGCAGCATCGGCTCGCTGGCCAAATCCTTGATGGTGGTGGACTCCGCGAAATTGTGATTGAGCTTCCACCGTTTGACGGCCTCCTCATCGAGGGTGATCAGAGCGCCAACAAAGGGCTTGCCATCGCCCACGACCAGCGCCTGGCTGATCAGCGGATGATTGCGCAGGCGGTCCTCCATCGGGCCCGGGGAAACGTTCTTGCCGCCAGCGGTGACAATAAGATCCTTTTTGCGGCCTGTGATTATGATGTGACCAGATTCAAGGATTTCCCCAAGATCGCCAGTATTAAACCAACCATCCTCGGTCATGGCTTCCCGGGTGGCGTCCTCGTTTTTCCAATAACCATCGAACACGATTTCACCCTTCAGGAGGATTTCGCCGTCCGGATTCGTGCGCGCCGACACCCCGCCGACGGGGCGTCCGACGGTGCCAATGATATTGTCGTCGAAATTCACCGAGGCGGCCGCGACGGTCTCCGTAAGGCCATAACCCTCGTACACGGTCACGCCCATGCCGCGGAAGAAATGCAATAAATCGTGGCTCATGGCGGAGCCCCCAGAGATGCAATAACGCACAGACGATCCCATAGCCGCCCGGATCTTCGAATACACCAAACGGTCAAAGGCCTTGTGCTTCAGGGACAGCACGCGGGACGGGCCGTCGAGAGTATCCAAGGCGCGGGAGTATTCGATCGCCACGTTCTCCGCGGCGCGGAACATGGTGCCCTTTACTTGGCCATTATCAAACGCGTTTGCCTCGGCGCCATTGCGCACCTTTTCAAACACCCGTGGCACACCCAAAATCAGGTTCGGTCGGGCCCGCTGGAACTCCACCGTCAACGTGGAAAAATCAGACCAATGCGATTGCGTGGCGCCGCCGACCGCCACCGCCAACGACACCGCGCGGGCAAACACGTGGGCCAACGGCAAAAAGGTAAGCACACGGGTGCCCGGCACGGCGATGTGCCCGATCGGGTGGGTAAGCAAAGCGCGCACCTCCGCCAGCCAGTTATGGTGGGTGGACCGGCACCCCTTCGGACGGCCCGTTGTGCCCGAGGTATACACCAAGGATGCAAGGTCGGCCGCGCGCGTGGCGTCGATACGCTCTTGGACGGCGTCATCGGAAATGCCGCGGCCCTCAAATTTCAGCGTTTGCACGGCGGAGGCGTTAATCTCCAACACGCGGCGCAGCTGCGAAGAGGAACCCTTGAGGCGCGGGTTGCCGTCCGCGTCCAGCTCGAGGTGCTTCATCAGGTCGGTATGCTCAACCGTTTCAGTGACGGCGAA
The DNA here is from genome assembly GCF_030408595.1 of Corynebacterium canis. Lineage (NCBI taxonomy): Bacteria > Bacillati > Actinomycetota > Actinomycetes > Mycobacteriales > Corynebacteriaceae > Corynebacterium > Corynebacterium canis. The sequence goes on from NZ_CP047080.1 coordinate 2,280,442, forward strand.
CACCGCGCCCGAATCCTCGATAATCCACTGCACTTGGCTCAACGACGAGGAACTGTAAATTGGAACACTCACCGCGCCCGCCGCCCAAATAGCAAAATCCAACAGCGACCATTCGTAGCGAGTTTCGCTGAGCAACGCCACCCGATCGCCCTGCTGCACCCCATTTGCAATAAACCCTTTTGCCACCTCAAAGACCTCCTCAATGAATTCCTTTGCGGTGACATTTACCCACTCAAAACTCCGGGGCCGCGTAAATAGCACCCCGTACGGGCGGGCCTTCGCCGTTGCCATCAGCGCCGTCAAGACCGTTTCATTTGGCCCGATTTCGTAGGCCGCTGGGGTGGTGTATTCCTGCACGGTAATGAAGCTCCTTCACGCTAAAAAATGTCAGTGTCCTGATATCAAAGTACGCGTTTGCGCTTTACGATGCCTAGAACAAACCAATAAAGTGGCAAGATAATTGTTTGTGACTTATATAGAAGAACTCAAAACCCTAGCGGCCGCTCACAGCGTGGCCACTTCTTACTACTCCTCCACAGGGGAGCATATAGAAGTGAGCGAGGACACACTCCTGAAGACGCTCAATGCGCTCGGCGTCAACGTCGGCTTCGGCGAAAACGCCCCCACGGAGGAAGCCCTCCGCGCCGCCATCAACGAATTCGAAGACGCAAAATTCACCCGCAGCCTGCCGCCCTGCGTAGTCGCCGTGCAAGGAGACGAACACGTTTTCCCAGTTCACGTGCATGACGGGGCGGAAGCCAAGGTCAGCATCGCATTAGAAACCGGCGAAGTGGTGCCCGCGCACCAGGTGGAAAACTGGTCCCCGTCACGCGAAATCAACGGCATCCAATGGGGCGAGGCCAGCTTTGCCACGCCGAAGAACCTGCCGCTCGGCTGGCACACCCTGCACCTAGTGACGGAAGGGCTCACCGCCTCCTGCCAGTTGGTGGTCACCCCCGCCAGGTTGTCTACCGCGGACTCCCTCGTCACCTCCCCCGTCACAGGGGTGATGGCGCAACTATATTCGGTACGCAGCCGGGATTCCTGGGGCATGGGCGACTTCCGCGACCTCGGTGCCATCGCGGAAGCAACCGCAACCACCGCGGGCGCGCAATTCCTGCTGATTAACCCGCTGCACGCCGGGGAACCCTTCGCACCCATCGAGGACTCCCCGTACCTGCCCACCTCGCGGCGCTTTATCAACCCCCTGTATATCCACGTCGAAGACATCGACGAGGTCGCCGGACTAGCGCCGCAGGACCGCGCAACGCTGGAAAGCTACGCCAAGCAATTCCGCGCGCTCAACGACACGCCGGACATTATCGAACGCAATCCGATTTTCCAGGCGAAGCTGGAAATCCTGCACAAACTGTTCCACGTGAGCCGCTCCCCCGAGCGCGAACAAGCGTTCCGCGAATACTGCGAAACCGAAGGCGCCGGGCTGGAAGCCTTTGCCACCTGGTGTGCCGAAAAAACAATCGCAGCCGGGGCCATGGCACACAATAGCCACAGCGCCGATATGGCCGAGGCGACCGACTTCTACCGCTGGTTGCAGTGGATTTGCGATCAGCAGCTCGGCGCCGCGCAGGCACGGGCGAAAGCGGCAGGCATGCGCATAGGCATCATGGCCGACCTCGCCGTGGGCGTTCACCCCGGGGGTGCCGACGCCGCGACCCTCGCCCCCTACCTCGCCCCCGCCGCGTCCGTCGGCGCACCCCCAGACGGGTATAACCAATTCGGGCAGGACTGGTCGCAGCCGCCGTGGCACCCGGTCAAATTGGCGGAAGCCGGCTACGCCCCCTGGCGGGACATGCTGCGCACCGTGCTGCGGCATTCGGGCGGCATCCGTGTGGATCACATCCTGGGGCTGTTCCGCCTGTGGTGGATCCCCCGCATGCAAAGCCCCACGACCGGCACCTACGTGTACTACGACTACAACGCGCTCGTAGGCATCCTGGTGCTGGAGGCCGAACGCGCCGGTGCCGTGGTGATCGGCGAAGACCTAGGCACCTTTGAGGCGTGGGTACAGGACGTGCTCGGGGCCCGCGGCATCATGGGAACCTCCGTGCTGTGGTTCGAGGGTTCCCCGAGCGGCGGGCCGCGCCACCAGGGGGAATACCGCCCGCTCGCATTGACCTCGGTGACCACGCACGACCTGCCGCCCACCGCGGGCATGCTGTATGGCGAACACATCGCATTGCGCCACCGCCTCGGCCTGTTTACCCGCGACGTTGCCGACGAAGACGCCGACGACCTGCGCTGGCAAAACGAGATTCTGCAACGCATCGCCGATACCGGCAGCTTCCAAAACGGGCCGCTGGAAAACAAACACTTCTACGACTCCAACCGCACCGAGCGTGGCGACGCCCTGGACCTCATCGCCGGCATGCACCGCTTTATCGCCGGCACACCCTCCGCCCTCGCTTGTTTATCGCTGGTGGACCTGGTTGGCGATGTACGCGCCCAAAACCAGCCGGGTACCTGCCGCGACCAGTACCCCAATTGGTGCGTTCCCCTATGCGACAGCAAGGGCCAACCGCTGCTTATCGAGGACTTTGCCACGCACCCCGCGTTCCGCAAGATCGCCGAAGCAGGCAGGCGCTAAACACGCCACATACCGTGCCCCACCATTGATGTTCGGTGGGGCGCGCGCTTGGGTTGGCTGCCTACAGCAGGCTCACCAGCCACGAAATGGTAACCAGCAACAATAACGCGGCAAGCGCAAGCTTGACACGCGATTTCGGGTACTTATTGCTGTTCTTTCCATCTGAAGACATCGCAGCAGTTAATCGTCTTTCCCTAAGGCAACCGTCGGATGCGGAAGCGTCTGACCACTATGAAACAACGGATACATCCGAGCACCAAGCATATCGATCGCGCGAAGTAACACAAATGCGGACAACGCGCACAACAACACCACCGTCGCCAGCACCACAGGTGCCTGAATCCACAACGGAATACCAGTGAGCTCGTGGCCAATCCAATCCAACGCATCAACCACAGGTTGGGAAATGTTCATCGTGGGCTTAAGTGTAGCGCAACCTACATAAAGCGGATCCCGCTAGGAGCGGCGGGTAGCGCCGCCTCGGCTAGCTTGCTACCCCGTCCAATCCGCGGCGTTTCAACAGCGGGGTAACGTCTTTGGCACGACCCCGCAATTCTTCGAACGCTTGATTGTAATCGCGGGAGGCGCCGCGGGAGAGGATAAGGTCGCGGAACCGCTGGCCTGCGGCACGCGCGGCGTCGACACTCGCGCCAGGTCCGGTGGCACCCTGTTCGGTAAACCAACCGAAGCCATCGGCGTCGAGGGCTTCCGCCCATAAATACGAGTAGTAGCCCGCGGCGTAACCGCCTCCGAACACGTGGTTGAAATACGTGGATTGGTAGCGAGGCTTCAAATGATCCACCACGAGGCCAGCCTCCTGCAATGCGGATTGTTCGAAATCGGCGATACTGGTGATCGCGTCGGCCTGTTCGGGGGTGAGCGAATGCCATGCGAGATCGATAATGGCGGCGGCCAGGTATTCGGAGGTGCCAAAGCCCTGCCCAAACAGCTTTGCGGCTTCGATGGCGGCGAGGAGTTGATCGGGGATCACTTCTCCCGTCTCAACGTGTCGCGCATAGTTGCGAACTACAGCGGCATCAAGAGCCCAGTTCTCATTGATTTGAGACGGGAACTCCACATAGTCGCGGGGAACACTTGTACCAGCAAACGTTGGGTAGCGGACATCGGAAAGCAGGCCGTGCAGGGCGTGCCCGAACTCGTGGAACAGTGTGGTCACCTCGTCCAGAGTCAGCAACGCTTGACTACCGTCGGCGGGCTTGGTCACGCCCATCACATTGATAATCACGGGCTTCGTGCCCAGCAGGTGCGATTGCTCCACAAAGCTGGACATCCATGCGCCACCACGTTTGGACGGGCGGCCATAATAGTCGGTGATAAACAGGCCGATGCCCTCGCCGTTCGCGTCGAGCACCTCCCACACATCAATGTCTGGGCCATAGGCCTGGAGATCCTCCCGCGGGATCACCGTGATGCCATACAAACGATTCGCAGCGTAGAACACACCATCGCGTAGCACCTGATTTAAGGGAAAGTACTGGCGCAAGGTTTCCTCATCGAGGGCGTAGTCGCGGGCGCGCAGCTGGGATTCCCAATACGGCCAGTCGGCACCGGTAACCGGACCGTCGGCGATATCGGATATCAGTTTGTATTCACCGGCAGCGTTGACCGCAGCTGCCGGCGCCAAATCAAACAACAGTTTGCGGGCGGCTTCGGCAGTTCCGGCGGTCTCCTCTTCGATCACATAATCGGCATGCGTGCGGTACCCGAGCAGCTGCGCACGCCGCGCCCGAAGCCGCACCATTTCCAGCAAAACCTCATCGTTCGTGCCGACGCCGCGACGTTGCGACGCCGCGTAAAGCTTGGCGCGGGCTTGCGCGCTGACCAGATCGGTTTGGGCCGCCTGCACCGTGGGCAATTCGAGGGGAATAACAAAACCTGTTCGACCCAATGCGCGGGCGTCGGCTGCCGCAGACTCCACTCGCGCTGGGCTAAACCCCTCGAGTTCGGCCTCTTCGAATCCCACCGCGAGCTCCTTGGTGGAAGCGAGCAGGTTCCGCCCGAATTGCTCAGCTAAGACGGACAAACGTTCGTTGAGGGAGCTGAGTTCGGCCTTGTCGGAGGCGGAAAGGTCGGCGCCGCGACGTCGAAAAGCGCGCAATAAATACTCGTGCAGGCGCTGGCCCTCCGCATCGCCCTCCGGCGCGCTGACCTGCCGAATTCGCTGGTAAAGCGGGGCGTTTTGGTAGATCGCGTCAGTGTGGGCGGAAAGCTTTGGGGTGATCTCAGCGGCGATATCGTTCAGCTCATCCGAGGAGTCGGTGCCATCAAGATTAAAGAAAACCGAAGACACGCGCGACAACGTGCGACCCGCGCGCTCCAATGCCTCAACGGTGTTCTCCCATGTCGGGGGCTCGCTGGAATCGACAATCGCCGCGATCTCTGCCGCGTGCTCGGCCATGGCGAATTCGAACGCGGGACGAAAGTGGGATTCGTTAATATCTGCGAATGGCGGGAGTTGGTAGGGCAAGTTCGAGGTGGTCAGCAAGGGATTGTCAGCGAGTTTCGGCATAGTGAACCATCGTACCCACTGCTAGATTCGGGAAGTATGGTGCCTTCCACTTCGCCGCAAACCGTAACCGTCCAATACCCTGGCGGGCAGGTGACTGGGCGCGATTACGGGGATTTTCACACCTTCTATTCCGTTCCCTATAGCAGCTTGACCAGCGATTTTGCCGACCCTCAGGTATTGAATGACGCCGGCGATATCGCCGCGCTCGAGCCCGAGGCGCGCGATGTGGCGCTGACAATCACTCGACCTGCGGGCATTGCCGCTGGTGAAGACGCCCCAGTGGTGGTGTTTATCCACGGCGGGCGCTACGAATCCGGGCATCACGATTCGCCGGGTCACCGTGGCGATAGCTTCGCACAAAGCGGATGCGTGTACGTTTCGCTGGGTTACCGGCTGCGCTTCGAGGGTTTCGCGCATATAGGCGATCAGCTGCCCGGCCAATATCGCGGGGTATCCGATTGTTTGATCGGATTGGAATGGATCCAGCGAAACATTGAAAGCTTCGGCGGCGACCCCACGAACGTCACGCTGATCGGGCAATCGGCAGGGGCTGCCATCGCGTTGTGGCTTGCCCGGCGCGACCACTACCGCGGCGCATTTCGCCGCGTCATCGCGCTCTCCCCCGGTTTTCCACGCCAAGGTTTAGCGCAACGCATGCTGGGCTTGCGCATGGCTGCGGCTCGGCGACACCCCGCAACGGCGCTGCCTCGGCTCTCGGCCGCACAGCGGGCCCGCACCTACCAACGTTTTCGCACACTTTATCTAGACGATATGGCGGTGGGCCCGTTCCCCTTCGACCCCTCCGAATTGGCCGAAGTGCCGATCATAGTGAGCAGCACGCGGGAGGAAATGTACCTGGAACCGACGGGCAGCCTTCTCGATCGCAGCGGCCTGGGCAAAGTGGCCATTCGATCACACGGCCGCCGCCTTGGGTGCACGGATACCGAACGCTATATCGCGGCGCTGAGCGACCAGGATCCCCGGCGCATGTTCGGTCGGCTGCTGGGCGATTCCACGATTCGGCGGTGGGTTTCCGCAACGGCCGAACATGCGCGCGGACCGGTGTGGATGTTGGAGTTCACCGGCACGGCCGAATTGCCCGCGAATCACTGCGTGGATTTGCCACTGATGTTCCATAATCTGACCGTGAACGAGGAACGCGTCACCGAACTATTAGGACCGAACGCCGTTGCGGAGAAAGCGGAACTCGCGGATCACGTGCATAACCTGGTGGTATCGATCGCGCGCGGCGCTCGGCCACCCTGGGAGCAATATACGGCAGCTACGCGCACGTGTTACCAAGTGTGTTTGAACGGCGAATTGGGTTTAAGCAAAGATCCGCTAGCGCTCGTGCGGGAGACCTTTCCAACAATTCCACCAACGTAATCATCATCACACTGCCGCGTAGAGGCGCGTCTGTTCAACGGTCGCGGCGGCTGCGTAATCCGTGCGTATTGCCACGTTCGCAGCAACATTGGTAGCCAAAGCTGAATTCCGGTGTCAGCGAAGTTTCTGCACGTCACACACCGTTTTCAGCAGAGCATTAGAAGCCGCTACTCTAGATGTATGTCGCCCAATCCCTTTTGGTACCGCCAAGCTGTGATGTACGAAGTGTTAGTGCGCGCCTTTCAAGATTCCGATGGCACTGGGGGTGGTGATCTGCGCGGCCTGACGGATCGCCTAGATTACCTAGAGTGGCTCGGCGTCGATTGCCTCTGGCTGCCACCGTTTTTTGACTCACCATTGCGCGACGGCGGCTACGATATCCGAAATTTTCACCGCGTATTGCCGGAATTCGGCACGGTGGCGGAACTCCAGGAATTGATCAAGCAGGCGCACGCCCGAGGCATTCGTGTTATCGCGGATTTTGTGGTCAACCACACCTCCAATGAGCACCCATGGTTTGAGGCTTCCCGCACCGACCCCGAAGGTCCGTTCGGTGATTTTTACGTCTGGTCGGACACCCCAACCAAGTACGATGGCGCCCGCATTATTTTCGTGGATACCGAGACATCCAACTGGACATTCGATGAAGTCCGCGGCCAGTATTTCTGGCACCGCTTTTTCCACCACCAGCCGGACCTCAACTACGAAAACCCCAAGGTTCAAGAGGCCATGCTGGATACCTTTCGATTCTGGCTAGACCTCGGCCTGGATGGCTTCCGCCTCGACGCCGTCCCCTATCTATTCGAACAGGAAGGCACGAACTGCGAGAATCTGCCGCTGACGCACGAGTTCTTGCAACGCTGCCGCGCGGTGATCGACCTCGAATACAGCGACAAGGTACTGCTTGCCGAAGCCAACCAGTGGCCGCGCGACGTCGTGGAATACTTTGGCACCGAAGAAGCTCCGGAATGCCATATGGCCTTCCATTTCCCCCTGATGCCACGCATTTTTATGGGTTTGGCGCAGGGCGATTCTCGGCCGATCCGCAATATTATTGCGTCCACGCCGCAGCTTCCGGATAACGGCGCACAGTGGGGCATTTTCCTGCGTAACCACGATGAGTTGACCCTCGAAATGGTCACCGATAAGGAACGTGCGTTCATGTACGAGCACTACGCTCCGCACCCGCGCATGAAGGCGAACGTGGGTATTCGACGCCGCCTCGCACCCCTGGTTGATAACGATCCTCGGCGGTTGAAGCTGCTCACCGCGCTGCTCCTGACGCTGCCGGGAACCCCAGTGCTCTATTACGGCGACGAGATCGGCATGGGCGATATCATCGAGCTGCCGGACCGCGATGGGGTACGCACCCCCATGCAATGGTCTGCGGAACCTGGCGCCGGTTTCAGCACCGCCACCGAAACGTACCTGCCGATTATTTCCGACGCGACGTACGGATATTCGAATGTAAACGTGGCTGCGCAGCGACAAGATCCGGACTCCTTGCTGAATTTCACGCGCGATATGATCGCCCTTCGCCGCACCCACGCAACGCTTTCGGACGGCGAATTCACGCTCTTGCCTGCGGATGATCCCGCCGTCCTTTCGTTCTTGCGCACCCACGGAAACATCGCCACAAGCTGCTACTTTAACCTTTCGGACCAAGAGGTAACCTGCCTCGTCGCCGACCAGCCAACCACCCTGGCCCCCTACGAATTCCGCATTTCTTAGGACACCTTTCCATGCTTGAACAACTCGCGGAGACGCTCCACCAAAGCCGCTTCTACGGATCGAAAACACAACCGATTACCCGGGTGGAGATCGTGCAGCAAACGCCGCTTGCCAACGCCACGCATTGCATTGTCCGCGCGCACCGCGCCGATGGCAGCGACCTCTATCAGCTGGTCATCGATGCCACCGGGGCCGATATTTTGACCGACCCGGAAACCGCAACGGACTACGGCGTGAGCCTCACCGCGGCGTCGATACCCGGGACGCTGCACGCCCGCCGCTCCCCCGTTTTCGCCCCAGGTTTGCCGGGCCGCAGCCTCGGCGCGGAACAATCCAATACCTCGCTGGTGTTTGGAACAGAAGTTCTAGTTAAGGTGTTTCGCAAGCTGCAGCCCGGCATCAATCCCGATGTGGAATTGCTCGACGCACTCGCCGAAAACCAGTGCTATTTCGTCCCCGAGCTGCGCGGTTGGGTGACGCAGCACATCGCGGGGCAAGAATACGTTACCGCCCTGATCCAAGACTTCGCGGCCGGAGCGCAATCCGGCTGGGACACCGCCCTGAGTTTCGCCAATGCGGGACGTTCCTTCGCAGACGAGGCGCGGCTTTTAGGTACCGCGACCGGCGCCGTGCACCGCAGCCTAGCGGCCCACTTTGGCACCGAACAAGTGCCCGGTAACCAGATTGCGGCAAAGCTGCACACACGGCTGAAATCGCTGGTCGCCGAGATTCCGCAGCTTGCCGAGTACGCGCCGCAGGCCGCCCATGCCTACGATTCGCTCGCGGAGCACACGGCAACCACCCAACGGGTGCACGGCGATTACCACCTCGGCCAAGTATTGCGCGCGGCGGACCGCTACCTGCTTATCGATTTCGAAGGCGAACCCGCCCGGCCGCTCGCTGAACGTCGGCAACCGGATTGCCCGCTGCGGGACCTTGCGGGCATGATCCGTTCGTTCGATTACGCCGCGCATACCGCCACCGGCACCCCGGCATCGTGGGCCACGGAGGCGCGCGACGCCCTGCTCGCGGGCTATGAGTTCACCCCCACCGCCGCCACCACGGCGCTCTTGAACGCATATTTGATAGACAAGTTGCTTTACGAGGTAGCGTACGAGCTAAATAACCGACCCGATTGGGCGCACATCCCCATCAACGGCCTGCGCGCGCTAGCTCAAGAGTTCTAGTAGGCGCGGATCGGTGAGTTGTTCCACCATCCACGGGCTCAGCGCTTCGGGCCGGGTCCGCGCCCGCTCCACCGCCTCAGATACGGGCACCCATTCGAATTCCTCGACTTCTTCTGGGCGCGGATTCAGCAAGGCCGGATCGCGCAACCGGGCCACGAACACCGGACAGATTTCCCACTCCACAACCCTACTGGCGTCGACGGCGCGGTAGGAATAATCGGGGAGCGCGGGCTGGACGTCGAAAAGCGCGCCGTTGGGTAGGCCGAGTTCTTGGCTGGCGCGGCGCATCAAGGCAGCGTCGGTGGCTTCGCCGGGGCCGGGGTGACCGCAGAAACTATTCGTCCAAATGCCCGGCCATGTGGCTTTGCCGAGGGCGCGACGGGTAAGCAGGAGGCGACCTTCCAAATCCAGAACATAACAGGAAAACGCCAGGTGAAGCGGTGTTTCTGCGGTATGCACAGTGGCTTTGGGGGCGGTGCCGGTGGGGGTGCCGTGAATGTCGCAAAGGACGACGAGCTCTGTGGTGTCGGTCATACCCTCCACTCTACTGGGGTGCGGCGTTGGTGTTCGCCGCGATCATGAGACAATACATATCATGCCCGAGCTTCCCGCCCCGTTTATCGCTCGAACTGCTGCGTCCACGGCGTTCCTGCGGGACACGCTGCTACGCATGGTCGCGCGCGTCGCCGAATACAACCGAGACGCCGCACAAGCATACGAACACAGCATGCGGATTGCGATGGGCGGCAAGCATCTGCGCGCCACACTCGTCCACGTCGGCGCCGACAGGCTTATCGACGCCCCGCCCGCGCCCGCCGATACCGCCGTCGCCGCCGCGTTCGATTTGCTGCATGCCTCGTTTCTGATTCTCGATGACGTGATCGATGCCGACGAAACCCGGCGCGGCGAACCCACCATCCACGCCATGGCCCGCGATCACTCCGGAGACGCGCACTACGGCGAGTCCGTGGCCATCCTTGCCGGCACCGCCGCATTGAATAAGGCGACTCGGATCGTGGCCAATTGCGGGGCACCGGCCGAGATCACCCTGCAGGTATTGAACCTGTTTACGCAGGCCACGGCGGATTCCATGGTGGGTGAGTTTATGGATATCCACCATTCACTGCCGCAGGTGGAACCCACGGACGCGCTTATCCACCTGGCTTCGCGGCTTAAAACCTCCGCCTACTCGTTCGAAGCGCCGTTGGCGTGCGGGGCGCTGCTCGGGGAGCACCCCGAACGAATCCCGCAACTGGTACGCATCGGCCGACACTTGGGTTCCGCCTACCAACTGGCCGATGACCTGCAATCCGTGTTTGGAACCCCGGATCGCACCGGCAAAGATCCCGCCGGGGATCTGATCCATCACCGCGCCACGCCGCTGATTGCCACCGCGCGGGCTACGCCAACCTGGTCGAAGATCGAACAGGCAATCAATGAGGAAGATTGGCGGGAGGCACAAGCACTCTTGCGCGCGTGCGGGGCGGTCGAACAATCCACCGAACAGGCGCAACAGCATTTGGATACCGCCGCTGCATTGACCCGGGAAACGCAGCTTTCACAACCGGCGCGGGCGGTATTGGCCGCGGTTGGTGCGGCGATTCGGGAGAGCACCCTTGTCTAAAAAGCACTCACCACCAGCCCTTTTTACGCAAATGTCCCGGCGCGCGGCCGCCGGGGTGATGGCGCATTACTCCACCAGCTTTTCCCTGGCCACGCGCCTGCTTTCCCCACAAATTCGTGCAGATATTCGAAATCTTTATGCGGTGGTGCGGGTGGCCGACGAAATCGTCGATGGCGCGGCCGCCGGATTGCCCGCGCCGGAGATTGCGCGCGAATTGGCGGAGTTCCGCAGCGCGGTGTTTCGGGGTTGCGAGCTTGGGTTTTCCAGCAATCCAATTATTCACGCATTCGCACAGACCGTCGCCCGCTGCCAGCTATCCAAGCAACAGCTCGAAGACTTTTTCGACGCCATGGAGCGCGATCTTGACGAGTCCACCCACACCCCCGAGTCCCGGGCATCCTATGTGTACGGCTCCGCCGAGGTCATCGGCCTACTCTGCCTAGCAATCTTTACTTCCGAACACCCGATCGCAAACAATGATCGGCCGGTGGCGGAACGCGGGGCGCGGGCGTTAGGGGCGGCGTTTCAGAACATAAATTTCCTCCGAGACCTCACCGCTGACCGAGAGCGGTTGGGGCGCAACTACCTCACCGGCGACGGCCCCTTTGATGATGCCGCCAAGGCCGCCATTATCGCCGAGATTCGTGCGGATCTTGCCACTGCGTGGCGGGCAATCCCATTGCTGCCAATGTGTGCACGCACGGGGGTGCTCACCGCATATTACGTGTTTGATGAGCTCACGCGGCGTCTGGAAGCGGCCCCCGCACGTGTTGTTGCCAACACGAGGGTACGGGTGCCGGGTACGGTAAAAGCAACGCTCACCGCCCGCGCGATCGCACACGCGCCGCGCCTGCGCCCCGCTCGGTGAAAGGACCTCGACTTATGAATACGCCCACGCCCCGCAGCATCGTCATTGGTGGCGGCGTTGCCGGGCTCGCTACCGCCGCCCTCCTCGCGCACCGCGGCCACGCCGTTACGCTCATCGAACAAACCAATGAACTCGGGGGCCGGGCGGGGAACCACCGAGCCCATGGGTTCACCTGGGACACGGGCCCCAGCTGGTACCTTATGCCGGAGGCTTTCGACCACTTCTTCGAGCAACTGGGCACCAGCACCGCCGCCGAGCTGGACTTGGTGCGGCTCGATCCCGCGTATCGAATCTTCCCAGAGAACCACGCTCCGGTGGACGTGACTACCGGCGCGGCCGCCGAACTATTCGAATCTTTGGAGCCCGGCGCGGGCGCTAAACTCACCGACTACCTGCAGGTTGCGGAGCTTACCTACCGCACGGCGATAGACCAATTCCTGTACACCACCTTTGCGGCGGTGCATCCGTATCTTCGGCTCCAGCTGCTGCGCCGCGTTGGGCTGCTCACACGCCTGCTCACCACGAGTTTGAAGGATTGGGTGGAGCGGCGGTTCACGCATCCCGTGCTGCGCCAGATTCTGCAATATCCTGCGGTGTTTTTGTCTTCCGATCCGGCGCGCACACCTGCCATGTATCACCTGCTGAGCCACACCGACCTGACCGAAGGTGTGTACTACCCGCAGGGCGGGTTTCATGCGGTGATTGATACGCTCATCCGCCTAGCGCAACAGGCGGGAGCCGAACTACGCACCGGCTGCACCGCGGAGGAAATCCTGTGCGATCCCGGGTTCGCCACAGGACGGCGGCACGCGGTGCGAGGCGTGCGCATTCGCCGCGCAGACGGGGTCGTGGAAACCCTCCACGCGGATACTGTGGTGTCTTGCGCGGACCTGTACCACACGGAAAACGCGCTGCTCGCCCCCGGTTTCCGCAGCTACGGCCCGAGCACCTGGAAGCGCCGGGACCCAGGCATCAGCGTCGTAGTCGCGCTCCTCGGGGTGGAGGGCGAATTACCGGAGCTGCTGCACCACCAGCTGTTCCTTTCGGAGGATTGGGATTCCGATTTCCACGAGATTTTCCACCAGGGTGGGGTGTCGCGTTCCATCTACGTGAGCAAAACCTCCGCCACCGACCCGAGCGTCGCCCCCGAGGGATGCGAAAACCTATTCGTGCTTATTCCGGCTGCTGCCGATCCCGAACTGGGGCACGGTTCGCTCTACGCCGCCGACGGTATTGCTGCTCAGCGCATCACCGGAATCGTCGATGATGCCATCGCGATGATCGCCGAACGCGCCGGAATCCCCGACCTTGCGAGCCGGGTGATCAGCTGCAGCAGCATCGGCCCCGCCGACTACGCCAATCGTTTTAACGCCTGGCGGGGCAATGCGATCGGGCCGGCGCATACACTGCGGCAATCCGCGTTCCTGCGCGGCAGCAACGCCTCCCGCAAGGTCGCCGGCTTGTACTATGCGGGCGCCACCACCGTACCGGGCGTGGGGGTGCCGATGTGTCTGATCAGTGCCGAAAACGTGATCAAACGCATCACTGGCGACACCTCCACCGGCCCCGCCTAGCGCGGCTCCCGCACCCACGCCCCGATCGGGCCGTCCAGCACGGGCTTGAGTTCGCCGATCAGATCGTTGATGTTTTTATCACGCTCGAAACTACTGCTCTTGCCACGAGCTTTACGCTGCTGGGGTTGGCCGTGCTGACCCGCCCCCGCCATGGGCATACCGCCCATAAAACCACCGCGCACCCCTTTAGCACCCGTCTGCTGCGGGGCGTTCGCGGATCCCGCAACCGGCATCCCGGAGCCACCGCCGAATCCGGGTAGGCCTCCCCCACCGGCGCCGCCGCCGCTATTTGGCGGATTCCCCGACATCCCGATCGGCGCACCTTGCGCACGTTTGTTCCATGCGCCCATAAACGGGGCACCCATGGCGCCCGACATCGGCAGCGGCGGGCTAGCACCACCGCTCGGGGTTGTCGTCCCAGTCACGGGCGCGCTCGGTGCGGCATGCTTCCCGTAGGGCGCGGGTGCAGCCACACCGGTGCTTGCGGACTTCCCCGAGGCCTGCTGCCCAGTCACCGGAACGGCCGCCATCGATTCGAATGGGGTTGCGGAATGTGCGCCGGGTGTATAACCGCTGGGCAGCGACGGCAATGGCGACATATTCGGGGCCGCAGGCGCCAAGACATCCGCCCCCATGCCTGCTTGTTGCGTGCCCACGCCGCCGATGAGCTTATGAATCCCATCCACCACCTGCCCGATCACCCCCAGCGTGGATCCGATGGTCACGGGTTGCCCGCCCGCCGACAGCGGCGGCCCAGCGCTACCAATCCGCAGCACATCCTGGATATTTACCGGCGCCCCGGAGCCCGCAACATTGCGAAAACCAACGTCGATTGCCGACGCCCCGCCTCCCGCGCCACCACCCCCACCGCCACCGGCTGCGGAATCCATGGCGCTGTGCCAATTGGCCGCAGTGGTTTGGGCGCTATCCATCAGCCCTGCAATTGGTGGCACGCCAGCCTCGAGCGCGGCGGGAAACTCGGCACCCATAAACGAAGTTAAGAACTCTTGTTCGGCAGCTTTCCGCAGCGCTGGATCTTGGATCGCCTGGCAACTCGCCTGCGCACCAGCCACCTGAGCCGCGCCCCACGAAGCCACCGCATCCACCTGATTCAGCGTCGCCGCCATGGTCGCAGCGTTGCTCGAGAAATCCCGCCCGGCCTGCACCACGGTGCCGATAATCTCCGCAGCCTTTTGAAAAACCTCCCCGCTGTTTAAGGTCATGAGTTCGTCCGCAATCCCGGCGAGCCGGGTCACCGCATCGGCGATTTCCCCAGACATGGTGTGCCACGCCTGACTCGCCCGCTGAATCGCCCCGAAATCCGTCCCGGCAAAGGCGGCGGCCAATTGAGCGAGGCTGGCCGCCGAGCCCACCGCCGGAACGGCGAATGAGAACGGCTGAAAACTCAACGCTGGGCGCGGTGGAAACGCTATCGTTTCCGTGGCAATGGAACCTCCCTCATCGGCGATGTCCATTGCGCGAGCGTTGCAGCTTTCCTGTTGCGTCAGGGCATCGATCGAGGCGGAAAGCGCCGCGGACAGCCAGCCCACGTGCTGCTTATAGCAGCCCAGCACATCGGCGGCCGACCCAGCACCGCCCGCTAAAACCTGGGCATGGGAATGCCCCAATTGGTCCAAGCCGGGCACCTGGGAATAGGAGGCCCCGATCTCACTGTTCAGGGCGTGCTGCAGCGTCCCCTTAACAAGGTCTTCGATTATTCGGATTTGATTGGCCAAACCCAGGGCTGAAGCCGGGGAAAAATCGAGAGTCATCGCAGTGCCACCTCTTTGCAGGCAAATACCGGGTAGTTTCGCAGGCTGGTGCGCGCGAAAAACCCGCCTTCAACCAACCCACTTGCTGGTTAGACGGGTCAAAGGCGTTGCCCGGTTCCAACTACCTCCGGCAACTCCCCAATCCGGGGTTAGCTAACCGAAGAGGCTGCCCTTAAACACCACATTGCCGGTTTGCAACTCGGCGGAATACAAGTTCCCCAAATTGGTGTTGAAAGCATAGACAATGGTAGTTTTGGCACCCGCGCCAAGCGGCAGGTCAAGGCCGACCTCCACGCCGGAGGAATCCTTGTTCATCGGTTCGGCCTCGATGGTATTGCCCGCATAGTCTTGGAACGTCAGTTTCGCGGTGCTTACAGCGTCCGGAGGGAGCGGAACCTCATTGAGATTCTTGATATACAGCGTGACCTGCACGCCACCGTACGGCGCCATCGTCGCGCCCACCAAGGTCCAGTCCACATTGAGACCGGGGTCGTGATGGCTGCCGTAAAGGTCTTCCACAATCACTGGATCCACCGCCGTGGCGCTAAAGGTGGGTTTAGCCACCTGGCTTGCGGAAACGGTGGGGTCCGGCTGCAACGGAGTCTCGCTGAGATCTAACACGCTGCAACCTGTAACCAATGCCCCGGAGACAACCACCAAAGCCGCACTACAAAGCCAAGTTTTGCGTGCATCTATGCTGCCCATGTGCACGTCTCCCTTCCTGGGGCCAACGCCATCATTCGAATATTCTAATACGCACAACTTATCTCGTGGCTATCACGAGTTTTTAGTGCACACATACAAGTGTTCAAAGGTAGAAATTTTCCGTGCGATCCCTAGCCAAAATTTTGCGCGACGCAAGCGCATTGTGGCCCCTCTATATCGGGGTCATTTTTACTTCACTCACCACGGCGGCGCTCGCGTTGGTAACCCCGTTTATCATTCGCACGGCCACGGACACCATCGTGGCGTCAATAAGCGGCACCGGTGACGCGCGCGCAGATGCACTCACCGTAATCCTGTGGCTTGCCGCCGCGCTCCTCCTCGCCGAAATCGCACATACGCTCGTGTTTAATGTGGGCGGTTATATCGGCGATGTGTTAGCCGCACGGCTGCAGCAAATACTCTCCACAAGGTACTTTGCAAAGCTGCTTAGCCTGCCGCAACAGTACTTTGACAACCAGGTAACGGGGACCATCGTCGCGCGCCTGGACCGTTCCATTACGTCCATTACGCAATGCATACAGGCGTTCACAAACAACTTCTTTCCCATGCTGCTTACCGTGGCCGCGGTGCTGGGCATTACGGCGTGGTATTACTGGCCGATCGCCGTGCTGCTCACCATCGTATTCCCGCTTTATATGTGGCTGACCACCGCCCCCAGCGCGCGTTGGCAACGGATCGAAGCCGAGAAAAACAAAGAAATCGATATCGCGGATGGTCGATTTGCGGAAGTGGTCGGACAAACCAAAACGGTGAAATCCTTTGTTACGGAATTGCTGGAACTCGGGGCTTTTTCGCGGCGCTACGGAAACACGATTGCGCTCACCCATAAGCAATCGCGGCGCTGGCATAGCATGGATGTGCTCCGCGGCGTGGCCATGAATGCCCTGTTTTTTGGCATCTACGCCATGCTGTTTACGCGCACGCTTTCCGGGCAGTTTTCCATCGGCGATATGGTCATGCTGATTCAGCTCGTCACCATGGCGCGCCAGCCGGTGTTTATGATGAGCTACCTCGTCGACACCGCCCAACGCGCCATCGCCGGATCCAAAGATTATTTCGAAGTGATGGGCCTCACACCGGAACCAACGGCGAATCCGCAGCTGCTTGCCGCCACAAAAGCATCGGGCGTTCCGGAGCTGACGCCGGCGCCGATCGAACCCCTCGCCCCGTGCGAACCTGTGTTGGAACTACAAAATGTATCCTTCGGCTACCCGGACGACAAAGAGGTGATCCATCAGGTTTCCTTTTCCGCCCAGCGCGGCCAACGCATCGCACTTGTGGGCGAATCCGGCGGCGGGAAGTCGACGCTGATCAATCTCATCCTCGGGCTATACCCACCGTCGTCGGGCACGCTCAAGGTGTGCGGGCACGATGTGTCCACCCTGTCCGCCGCCCAATTGCGGGCCTCGGTTGGCGTGGTGTTCCAGGAGGCGAGCCTGTTTTCCGGGACCATCCGGGAAAACATCGCCTACGGGAAACCGCACGCCACCGAAGCGGAAATCATTGCCGCCGCGAAGCGCGCAAACGCACACGAATTTATCGTCGGATTCGAAGATGGTTACGATACGGTGGTTGGCGAGCGTGGCCTGCGGCTTTCCGGCGGGCAAAAGCAGCGGGTGGCGGTGGCGCGGGCCCTGCTCAAGGACGCCCCCGTGCTGGTGTTGGACGAGGCCACCTCCGCGTTGGACACCAAGAGCGAACGGGCGGTGCAACAGGGCCTAGACGAACTCATGGCCGACCGCACAACGCTTATCATTGCACACCGCCTTTCGACGATCGCGGGCGTGGACACCATCGTCACCCTGCGCGAGGGGGCCGTCGATGAAATCGGCTCCCCGCAACACCTTGCCACTACAGGAGGAATATATGCGCAGCTCCTGGCGCTAACGGACGCGGAAAAGCTCAAGGCCTTTGAATTGCACCGTTAAAGTGAAAGGCATGCGCTTTCCCGATCTCAATGAACTCCGTGCCCGTAACACCCTCAAATGGACCCGCTACCCCGCCGACGCATTACCCATGTGGGTTGCCGAAAGCGATTTCGGTACCTGCCCCGAAGTAAAGCAGGCGCTTCTCGACGCCGTGGACCGCGAGGCCTTCGGCTACCCACCCGCCACCACGGGCTTGGGCGAAGCATTATCGAAATTCTCTACATCACACTACGGTTGGGGCCCAAAACCGGAACATGTGTTCGCGGTGCCGGATGTGGTTCGCGGCGTGTGGCTGGCCATCGAACACCTCACCAGACCCGGCGCGCCGATTATCCTGCCCACTCCCTCGTACATGCCATTTTTGGAATTCTCCCGGGTGATGGATAGGGAAACCATGATTATCGATGCCTATGGCGGCATCGACCTCGACGCCGTGGAGGATTGCCTGCGGCGCGGCGCGGGCAGCATAGTCCTGGTCAGCCCGTACAACCCCCTCGGCTTTGCATTCGAACGTGAATTCTTGGTCGAATTAGCGGAACTGGTTGCCCGGTACGACGCCCGCATTATTGCCGACGAGATCCACGCCCCCCTGGTTTTCGCGCGGCGCAATATCCCAGTCGCATCTGTGTCCGATACCGCCGCAGCCGTGACGGTGACGGTGACCGCGACGTCGAAAGCCTGGAATATCGCTGGCCTCAAGTGCGCGCAAATGGTGTTTTCCAACGCTGCGGATGCCGCCGCTTGGGAACGCATTCACCCACTTTGGCGAGAAGGCGTATCCACCATCGGGCTCGTGGCGGCGGAGGCGTGCTACCGCGCCGACACCGCATTCCTCGACGAGCAGCTGCAGGTGCTGCGCAGCAATCGGGACACGTTGGCGGCGGAATTGCCCGCGCTGATTCCCGGATTGACCACCACCATTCCGGACGCCACCTTCCTGATGTGGCTGGACTTCCGCGATACCGCGCTGGCAGACCGCCCGGCGGCGCAGATTTTACAGCGGTGCAAGGTGGTCCTCAACGAGGGCCTCACCTTCGGCCCCGGCGGGGCGGGGCACGCCCGTCTGAATTTCGCCTGCACCCCGGACACGCTCACAGAGGCGTTGAACCGCCTGTCCACGGCGGTTTAACCGAACGCAGGTTTGTATTTAGTAGCCGCGCCCGGGGTCGACCTCAGTGAGCATGCGTTCGCCCGCGATAAAGCGCCGATAGTTTTCCACAACCACCGGCGCCAGCAATCCGTCCATGGTGTGCATGGTGTTCGCGGTATGCGGGGTAATCACAACATTGTTTCGACCCCACAGCGGATGCCCATCCGGCAGCGGTTCGGGCGCAGTCACGTCGAGGCCAGCGCCCGCGATCTCGCCGGCGTCTAGGGCCGCTACCAGCGCATCCGTATCCACCACTTCACCGCGCGCAACATTGATTAGCAGCGCCGTAGGCTTCATCGCCGCGAGCACCTGCGCATCCACCATACGTTCGGTTTCCGGGGTGAGCGGGCAGGCGAGAACCACCTGGTCGACCTCGCCCGCGACATCAATGAGCCGATCCTCGCGCCCCAATGGAACCACCTCGGAATCGAAGGTGGGGAGCATTTCCGCCAACGCGCGCCCAATGCCGCCCATGCCCACGATGGCGGTGCGGGTGCCGGTGAGCTGGGTGGTCACGGCGTCGATACTCAAATCCTTAGGCCACGAATCGGCGCGGACCATGGCCGGGATGGCGTGACGCAACGCCAACAACAGTGCCATCGCCGACTCCGCAACCTGCCGGCCATATACCGCAGAAGCGTTCGACCAGCGGCGGTCGGAGGTGACGATGCCCGCTCGAACAAGGTCATTAATTCCGGCGTTGGGCAGCTGCACCCATTGAATATTGTCTGGCAATTCCGGGAACGGGCGGCGGGGGATCTGCGTGAACACGAAAATGTCCGCCTCCTCCAATGAGGAAACGATCTGCGCACCCTCGGCCTGCAACGCGGCTGCCACTTGAGGGAATGAACCATAACCGATGTATACCTTCATACCCAAAACCCTACCGGTATCAGAAAAGTTATGCTCACCTGCTACGATGGGCCAGTTGCATACTCGTTGTGAAAGGTGGACCTCGCACATGGCCAAAACATCCGCAGCGGCCAAAACCTCAATCACCTCAGCCGTCACTGTGGCAACTTTAATGTTGTTTTCCATGTTTTTCGGCGCGGGCAATCTGATCTTCCCGCCGATCCTCGGGGCGCACGCCGGACCAGGTTTTAGCTGGGCAATCATCGGCTTCCTGCTCACGGGCGTGGCGCTACCGGTCATTTCCGTAATCGCCGTCGCAATCACCGGCAACGACATTATCGATCTCGCACGACGCGGCGGAGTATGGTTCGGCGTTGCGTTCCCCGTCTTGGTCTACCTCGCCATCGGCGCGTTCTACGCATTGCCCCGCACCGCCGTTGTGAGTTTCTCCACCGCCATCACCCCCATTACTGGGTACGACTCCACGCTCGCCGCGGCGGTATTTTCCGCGATTTTCTTCGGAATCTCCCTCGCATTGGCGTTCGATCCTTCCAATCTTGTGGACAAGCTCGGCAAATACCTGACGCCCGCATTGCTTATCTTGCTCGCGGCGCTGGTGGCGCTTTCAGTACTCAAGCTGCGCGGCGAGGACATGTCCGCCTCCGCGGAATACGCGGAACATCCGCTGACCGCCGGCCTGATCCAGGGCTACTTCACCATGGACTCGCTGGCCGCACTGGCGTTCGGAATCGTGGTGGTGTCCTCGTTGCGACACAAGGGCGTGCCCAACGGCCCGACGCTGGTACGCGGGGTGTCCTATGCGGCGATCGGCGCCGGCGCCCTGCTCATGGTGATCTACCTAGGCCTCGGCTACATCGGACATGTGATCCCCAATCCGCGCGGGTATTCGGACGGTGCGGCGCTGCTTACCGACGCCGCGCAACTCACCATGGGCACCCCCGGCTTAGTGGTGTTCGGGCTTATTGTCCTCCTTGCTTGCCTGACCACCGCCGCCGGGCTGATCGGCGCAACGAGTGAGTTCTTCCATCGGATTGTGCCACGGCTGAGCTACCGCAACTGGGCAATATTGTTTACCCTGATCTCGTTTGCGCTGTCCATCAATGGTTTGAAAGCCGTGCTCAGCATCGCCGGGCCGATCATCGGCTTCCTGTACCCGGCCGCGATCACATTGGTATTCCTTACGCTGATCGAGCCGCTGTTCCGCAAAAAACTGCACTACACCTTCCGTTTCGGCCTTACGGTGTCCGTATTGTGGGCAGGGCTGATGAGCCTCAACGCGCTCGGCCTAGGCAGCAGCGTTATCGAACCCTTGATCAATTGGTCGCCCATGCATGCGCAGGACCTTGGGTGGGTGCTGCCCACCGCAGCCGTCATCGCGCTGGGCATCGGCGTGGATTCCGCAATCATCCCGCCGCGCGCGGTCCCCGTCGGCGGGGAACGCCAAGAAGAAGCGCAAGCCCGCGCGGACGCCGCCGCCACGCACTAACGATGTAAAGGTTCAGCCCCAATCTCCGCGCCAACAAGACGCAAGCCGGGTTAACCCCTCATGTTCCCCAGCTTTTCCACCGCCACCTGCGGGTTTTCCGTTTTGATTAATTCCACCACTTCGAACACGTTTGGGTTCGTGCCGCTGGGGAATTCCGCCACATACGCATCGAGCTCGCGGGGAGCGCCGGAACCGGTTTCGTTCGTGGGGCGGGCGCCCATCTGGACGTCGATATGTTCGGGTATCAGCGCGAGATACGTGTGCACCCCCGCCGTGCCGCGATCGCGCGTCCAAGTTTGAATACGGCGCAGGTCCGAAACCTTCAGACGAACACCTGTGCGCACTATATATACCTCTGAGCCGAGCTCTAAGATCACCTTACGTCGGCGCCACACCACCACCAATAAACTGCCGGCCGCCACCATGATCCCCAACGCGGGCAGCACCGCCGAAATCGCATATAACAACCGCAATGTATCGTTTGCCACGGAGGCGCGAGCGCCCAGAAAACCAATGGTCAGCGGGCTCATACACAGGACGAACACCACAAAGATCGCCATTGCCCGGGAACGAGCAATGGTGGCATAACTTGTGCGGACGCGAAGAGTACTCATTGTGCGCGTTATTTTACGCTTTCCTTACATTCCTCCTTGGTTGCACTCGTATTTCACCCCACCGATTGCCCCCAAATGGTTCGCGATCTGCTACTTGATCGAGACATCGTGTATGATAGTTACCCCCGCATGGTGGGGAAAAACTCTGATTTCAGGGAGCTACCGACTACCCTTTCAACACATGGGTAAATTTCAGGGCCCTAACGCGACGTTGTCAGTGCTCGCCGCCGCCACGGTTGCGACCACACTGAGTGCCTGCAGCGCAGGCCAAACGGCAACCCGCGTAGGTCGAATCGCCGATGAAAACACAGTTGTGATTGCGGTATCAGCCGCTCCTGCTTCCTTGGATTTCACCAAGACTTCAGGCGCTGCGATCCCGCAAGCACTCATGGGAAATGTGTACGAAGGACTCGTAAAGATTAATGATGAAGGTGAGGTAGAACCACTCCTGGCCACCAGTTGGGATATTTCCCCGGATCGCCGCACATATACGTTCAAATTGCAGCGCGGGGTAACCTTCTCCAACGGGTCTCCATTCGACGCCGAAACCGCGAAATTCTCCATCGACCGTGTCCGTTCGGATGAATGGACGAACGGCCTCAAGAAGCAAATGGACCTCGTGTCCGAAACCAAGGTGCTGGATTCACACACGCTCGAAGTCACGCTCGAACGTCCGAGCAATCGCTGGCTGTGGTCCATGGGTACCTTTGTGGGAGCAATGATGTCCCCGGATGGCGTAGCCGAGCTCGCCACAAACCCGATTGGCACGGGCCCCTACACCGTTGCGCATTGGGCGGTCGGGCAATCGCTGTCCTTCGACGCACGCCCGGATTATTGGGGCACCAAACCGAACAACGATGCGGCCGCCATTCGGTACTTTAGCGACGCCGTGGGCGCTACCAATGCGTTGCGCTCTGGCGACGTTGACGTTGTTTACTCCATGCAATCCCCCGAACTCCTCCAAACTCTGACCGAATACCGTATCGACGAAGGCACCACCAACGGCGAGGTGCTGCTGAGCATGAACAATCGCCGCGCCCCCTTTAACGACATCCGCGTGCGCCAGGCCGTGCTCTACGCCATCGACCGGCAGGCGGTTATCGACACCGCGTGGGCCGGCAAAGGCATTGACACCGGCGGCGCGCCCGTCCCCCCGACCGACCCGTGGTACGAAGAATCCAAGCGCTACCCCTTCGACCCGGACAAGGCGCGCGAACTGATCCGCGAAGCCGGTGCGGAAGGCACCCGCATCGTGCTTTCGGTGCCGTCGCTGCCCTACGCCACCAATGTTTCCGAGATCGTCGTCTCGCAGCTCCGCGATGTAGGGCTCGACGTTGTGATCGAATCCACCGAATTCCCCGCCGTGTGGTTGTCCAAGGTGCACCGCGCCCATGACTACGACATGTCCGTGATCATGCACGTGGAGGCCCGCGATATCCCCACGTTGTTCGGGAATCCCGAGTACTACCTTGGTTTCGATTCCGAAACCGTGCGTCAGTCTTTGGAACGCGCCGATGCGGGCGCGCCCGAGGAACAAACCGAATATATGCGCCAGGCCGTCGACGAGATCATGGCAGAGGCCGGTGCCGCAACGCTGTTTAACTATCCGAACATCGTGGTGTCCGCCCCCAATGTGGCCGGGGTGGAGGCGAATGTGATTTCGGAAGGTTTGCCGCTCGCTCCGCTGCGAAAGGAGAAGAACTAGTGACCGAAATGCTGCGCATTGTGGCGCGCTTTGCCATCACATTGTTTGTGGCGAGCATCGTAATTTTTGTTATGTTGCGCGTGATCCCCGGCGACCCCGCCGAGATTGCGCTCGGTGTCACCGCCACCCCGGAATTGCTGGCCGCCGCGCGCGAATCCCTTGGGCTTGACCAACCTTTATTTACGCAATACTTCGCCTGGATCGGCGCGCTTCTGACCGGCGATTTTGGCACTTCGCTGACCAATAAACTGGACATCACACCGCTGGTTATCGACCGCCTCCAGGTCAGCCTGATCCTCGTCGGCGTAAGCATGGTCCTCGCCCTCGCCGCCGCCATTCCGCTGGGCACGTGGGCCGCGGTTCGGCACCAGCGTTTCGACGGCGCATTGATCACCGCGAGCAGCCAGTTCGGCATCGCTATCCCCAGCTTTCTCGCCGGTATTTTATTGGTTTCAGCCTTCGCCGTGCATTTGCGTTGGCTTCCCGCAAATGGCTGGGTTCCGCCTTCCTATTCGATAAAGGAGTTCCTTGCCCGGTTGATCCTGCCGGCCATCGCCCTCGCCGCCGTGCAAGGTGCGATGATGACGCGATATGTGCGCGCCTCCGTCCTCGAAATTCTTCACGAAGACTTTATGCGTACGGCCCGCGCCACCGGCCTGTCTCGCGCCGCCGCCCTGATCCGCCAGGGGTTGCGCAACGCTGCGATCCCAGTGATCACGGTGACCGGCGTGCAGATGGCCGCGCTTGTCGTGGGCGCCGTCGTTGTTGAACGCGTGTTCACTATCCCCGGCCTCGGCACGATGCTTCTCGACGCCGTGGTCACCCGCGACCTGCCCACCGTCCAGACCGTAGTCATGGTGCTGGTGTTCCTGACTCTTGCTGCGAACCTGATCGTCGATCTCATCGCGGCCGTCGTGGACCCCCGCATTGGAAAGGAAGCCTGATATGCGTATCAGTGGCATGATCGGCGCAGTGATCGTCGGGATAGTGATCCTCGGCGCAGCGCTCTCCCTCGTATGGACGCCTTACGATCCCGTCCATGCCATCCCCACCGACCGCCTCCAGGGTTCCTCGCTGAGCCACTTGCTCGGCACGGATCGTTACGGCCGGGACATCTTTTCCCAAATCCTCGCGGGCTCCCGCGTGACCCTGCTCGTGGGGTTGATCGCGGTGGGCATCGGTGTCGGTTTAGGCACCCCGATGGGCATTATCGCCGGCATGAAACGCGGCATGATTGACCAGCTGATTATGCGGGGCGCGGACATGCTGCTCGCCTTCCCCGCGCTGCTCATGGCCATCGTGGCGGGCGCGATCTTTGGCGCTTCTACCGTCTCCGCGATGGTAGCCATTGGCATCGCCGCAGCCCCCAGCTTCGCGCGCGTCGCCCGTGCAGGAACCATGCAGGTTATGAGCCGGGACTATATCGCCGCCGCTCGGCTTTCGGGCCGTTCCCCCATTCCGCACATCTTGCCGAATATCGCAGGTATGCTCACGGTGCAGGCCTCCGTGGCGTTCGCCTTGGCCATCCTCGCGGAGGCGGCGCTCAGCTTCCTCGGTTTGGGCACTCCGCCCCCGGATCCTTCATGGGGCCGCATGCTGCAAAGCGCGCAGGCTTCCCTCGGTTCCGCCCCGATGCTGGCCGTATGGCCCGGCATCACCATTGCCATCACGGTGCTTGGTTTCAACCTGCTTGGTGACGGCCTCCGTGACCTCATCGACCCCAAGACTAGGAGGGTGGCATGACCCTACTCGACGTGTCCGACCTGCGGATTCGTACCCGCAGCAAGGACCTTGTTCAAGATATCGCCTTCAGCCTCGCGCCCGGCGAACGAGTCGGACTGATTGGCGAATCCGGGTCCGGTAAATCCCTGACCGCACTGGCCATCATCGGCCTGTTGCCGGAAAACCTGCGCGCCAGCGGCAAGGTGGAGCTGCAGGGCGTCGGCAATCTCTTGGGGCTTAAGGACCGCATTATGCGCACCGTCCGCGGCAAGCGAATCGCAATGGTGTTCCAGGAGCCGATGTCGGCGCTGGACCCGCTGATGAAGGTGGGCAAACAAATCGCGGAGGTGCGTCGCACCCACGGGCTGCCAGCCAGTTCAGACGTGGTTGCGCAGCTGCTGAAGGACGTCGACCTGACGCCCGAAATGGCGAATTCCTACCCGCACCAACTCTCCGGCGGGCAACGTCAACGCGTCCTGATTGCAATGGCACTGGCGTGCGATCCCGATATTCTGCTGTGCGACGAACCCACCACCGCGCTCGACGTGACGGTGCAAAAGCACATCGTAAAACTGATCCTGCGGCTGGCGGAACAGCTGCAGGCAGCGTTGCTGTTTATTACCCACGATCTCGGGCTGGTCGCCAGCACGTGCGATCGCCTGGTGGTTATGCGGGACGGCCGCATCGTGGAAACCGGCAGCACCAAAGACGTCCTGCACGCGCCGCAGGAGGATTACACCCGCATGCTGGTGCGCGCCTCGGACCTCACCGAACCGCGCTACCCGGTTGCGGACGTCGCCGATGGTGAAGTGCTGCTCAGCGCGACCGATATTTCACGGGTGCGGCGCGGCACCACCACGCTGGCGAAAACCACCGTGGAGCTTCGCAAACACCAGCGATTGGGAATCGTGGGCGGTTCCGGCTCTGGAAAGACCACGATGTTAAAGATCCTCGCCGGGCTGGATAATCCGACCACCGGTTCGGTTACCCGGGGCGCGAACACCACCGTGCAGATGGTGTTCCAGGATCCGCTATCCTCCCTCGACCCGCGCATGCGTGTGGGCCGCTCGATCGCGGAGCCGCTGCACGGCATGTCGGCGGCCGAGCAAACAGCCCGCGTGGCCGAAGTGCTGCAGGAGGTGGATCTGGAGCCCGATGCGGCGAAACGCTTCCCGCACGAATTTTCGGGCGGCCAGCGGCAACGCATCTCGATCGCCCGTGCGATTGCCGCGAACCCCAGCGTGTTGCTCGCCGACGAGCCCGTAAGCGCGCTGGATATGTCCGTGCGCACCCAGGTGATGGACCTGCTGGATCGCTTGGTACGCACCCACGGCCTCAGCTTGGTGTTCGTGTCACACGATCTGGCGGTGGTGCGGCAGCTCTGCACGGACATCATCGTGCTGCACAACGGCGACGTGGTCGAACGCGGCGACGTGGAATCCGTGTACCACAACCCGCAACACGCCTACACCCGGCAGCTGCTTGAAGCCGCCCTGCCGCTGCGCGTCTAACTAGACGAGTTCGCGCACCATATCCGCGAGATCGTCCTGGTAGCGGTGGCGCAAAATGGCCACCGCTCGGCGCCGAGGGGCGTTCGGCTGCAAACCCAACGCGCGATTCACCGCCGGGACCAATTGCTCCCGCGTGACATCGAGACCCATCAGGTTCGCCACCGATGGTTCCTCCGTCAGCGAGGTGGCGCGGGTGATATCGAAATGGCCGTCATCGTGGAATTCCAGCCACACGCGGTCGCCCTCCCCCACGCCCAGATCCAGCAGAAACCTGCGGATCGTACCCAACGTGCTGCCCGCCCGGTTATAACGGACGGCCTGTGGCCCTAGGCGGCTGGGCAGTTCGACGCCGCCGAGGAACGGGACGTCGACAAGCGCGCACACGCCGCGGTGCACGCCGAAACCGGAGCCGCGCAGGTGATCGCTATTGACCACCAGCAGCAACGACCATGTGTTCCCCCGGCGGTAGAAGTTCGGAACCTCGCGCGGGGACGCATCGTTGACCACCGGCGCCTCCGCCCGCCGCACCACGCCGTTTTCGATCACAAATTCGCCCGTTGAACAATAGGTTCGAATGGAACTTTCGGCGGCGCCAATGGTGTGGGCATCGCGGATCAAATCGTTGAGAGAAATCTCCCCGGCGGCATCCACGCGGCGCGCAATCCAATCGAAAATGGTGGTGTATTCCTCCATGCCCCATTCGCTAAGCGCCCAGGTTTCCGGACGCACGCGCATAAACCGCGGATCTGCCGAAAGCTGGTTCGACATGGAGCGGGCGTTACCGGAACCGATCTCGGCGATAATCTCGTCCGCAGTCATCGGCTCCCCGGCGGTGGCGAGCGCCGCGCCGGCACGATCCTGGTAGGAATCATTCCGGGTAAAAATGCGGGTGTCCTCCACACGCAACCGCCGATCGCGGCGCAAATAGTCCGCCAGCATGTCCGCCTCGACGCCCAACGGCTTGGCGATCGCAGACAGCGAACAAACCCCCCAATCGTCGGAAAACGTACTGAGCGCTTCGGCCACTTGATCGGAAAAACCAGGGACGCAGACCCAGCCTTCGTCAAGCTCCCAAATGTCCGTCACCGCGCTCAGCGTACGCAAGCCGGATTCGGTCAACAGTTCGGCAACGCGGGCGGCGGGCGCGAGCGGCAAAAAACGGTAAGCCACAGCGGAGGCAAGCAAACTCACCGAAGGCGACTCATTGGCCAAGCGCTGACGCAACGACTTTTCTAATTGTCGAATACGCTCTCGAGTAAGTCCGAGTTCCGTGCCGATATCGTCAAGGGTGCGCGACCCCTGCAAACGCCCCGCGAAAATCACCGGGCCGCGCGGGTCCTTGGACACGATCGCATCGATTTCCGCCAGCGCTGCGGCCACGGCATTCTCGGTCGGATCGGGCACTTGTGCGATTAGCGCATCCACCCATTTCACCACGGGTTCCGGCATGTCTGGGCGGAACGCCGCAACGGTGCACCATTGGACCAAATGTGTGAGGTCGGCGTTGAGCTCGGGCGCTGCGGACCAGGTTTCGTCGATGACCACGGCGTCGACAACGTAGTCCGCGTCGGAACTGCTAGCGATGTGCGCGAAATCGTCGTACTGAATGTCCGCAAACGCCTCAGCGGCGGTGAATTCGACCGTGTTGACGTCTTCATAATCGGCGAGGTAATCAGCAGGCGGAAGCTCCGCGAGGCTCCGGTCCTTTTGGTCCGCCAGTTCGATTGCGGTATCAACCACGGCGTGCACAAATTGTTGCAGCCGCAGCTTCCCCACGCCGTGCAGCTCAGACAAGGCGTGCACGGTGGCGTTGAGCGGGTTCGGAAAATCCGCGAACCAACCCGCAACTATGCGCGAATTCCGGTCTAATCCATCGGGGATCAGATCCGGGCTAAGCACAGCCGACATGCGATACAACGGCTCGCCCGGGTGGTTGGTAATCCACAGCGCCGCGACCTCCCCCACGGAGCTCGGCGCGGGCGAAAACTCCGCCGCCCAGGGAAACAGCACCATATTGAAACCCGCAGCGGGTTCCTCTTCATTCACCGGCAGATTCTTCAGCGCACTTAGCTGCCGTGCGAATACAGTTTCGTCGATGATTGGGATATCGAGTTCGCGGGCCCGACGCGCCCGTTCGCTTGTGGAATTTTTGTCTGCGGCGATAACCACAGCACTTTCGGGGGTGACCTCCCCGACGTCCAAGCCGACCCTGCGGGCGCGGGCTTCCCACGCGTCACGCGGCACGGCGAGATTGCCGGTAAAGGTCACCCTGTCACCCGGCGCAAATAGCGCACCTGGAGTGACATCGCTGGCGTCTTCCTCGGGCTCCGCCAGCAATTCTTCAACGATTTCGGGGTCTACGCCCAATTGCGTGGCCGCATCCTGCAAATACGCTCGCTCGGTGTCGGTGACTACCCCATCTACCCACGCTTCGATAGCGACCTGACGTACGAATCTCCCGTGCAAATCCTGCACTTCATCGCGGCTAATCCCAAGCGCCTCCGCGCACGCCACCAACGCCTCGACGGCGGTTGGGCTAATCTGACCGTCGATAAGCACCGCCCGCAGAAAGCACAGATAATAGTCCGCATCCTGGTCGCCGGTTTTGGGAACGCGCTCCGCGACCCCCGCGAGCCACGACGCCATCGGGTCGATTTCGGTTTCCAGCTCCGCTAAGCCTTCGAATAATTCTTCGACCTTGGCTTTGGTTTCTGGGGCGAGATTCGCCACCGCCTCATCCTGCAGCGGTTTAGTAATTGCCCGCTTCGATTCCCCCACCGACAGCAACTGCGAGGTCGGCGCCACGAACACATCCGTAAGCACGTCCGCTTGCGCGTTCGACTTCGGTTTCCGGTGCCTGCTTAACGACGCCGCGGGCCGCACAAACGGCTCCGATACCTGATGAAAAATCTCGGTGGGCGCTTCCGCTTCCGGATCGACCACATTTACGGGTGAAGTATTCCGTGTCGGCGTCCTTCTTTTCGCACGCTTTTTCGTGGGCGCACGGAACACTTCGGTGGGCGGCTCTACCCCTTCATCATCACCACCATGCTTACCGGAATGGGGATGGGATCGCGGCACTGCGGGGCGTTGCTCTGGGGTGGGCAGCGGCGGCACATACGTTACGGCACAATCGGTGGGCAATGGCTGCGAATCCAATAGGCGCAGCAACAGCGTCGCGGTACCTTGAGCGTCCGAAATGGCATCGTGTTCCGCCAGCCGAGCTTCCCCAACCGCCACTAGGCAATCATCCAACGATTTCGGGCTGCCGGGCAACGACCCCGCCAATTGCATCGTGCACACCGGAGAAAAATCCAATTCCACACCAAGTCTGGCGAACTCTCGGCGCAGCATGCGTATTTTTAGGCGCGCATCATGGGTTACCACGATTCGGTCTTGCAGCAATCGCCCTAAATGCTCCGCTACCTCGGGAAAGCGCGGGGCCGCCGCGGCCATCGATGCGGTAATCCCGTGTACATCCGGGTTTGGGATTTTACGATTCGGACGAATGAGCGTCTCCCATGTATCGCTGATCGAACCGTCAGATTCGAGCAGCACAACTCCGATCTCGACGATCCGGTCGTTGGCGCTGAAGCCGGTGGTCTTTAAATCGACAACAGCAAAAGGGTGAGACATGACGTGGTAAGGCTCCGGATGTTTGTTAAGAGAATTACCCCTAACACTTTATCGTTCGGGGGTGACCAGAACCGCATTAAAAGTGAATAAATCCCGCGCAACCTTACGCAAGCACTACCCCCGTAGCGGTAATAAATGGTCTCAAACCGATCAAGGGACGGTCTCACCTCGACCAAATTTTCCCACGGCTGTAACGCAATATTGTGCACGCCACGCCGCATATCACCCGATTGGGTGATATCGAATATACTGTTGAATCGCAGACGTATATCAGAAATGTACACGTCTGAACCTTGCATAATCGCAGACCACTCACCACAGGTTGCACACCACCTACCCCGTGCGTTACCCCCATGGCATGTTTTCATCCCTTAACCATGGCCAAAATTAGTAATCAACCCATTGGCGTTCCTCATTACCAATAACGGATAATAAGGTGACAAAACAGATTCGACCATTCTTTATGTCAGCTAGTGGAAGGACGACACACAGCCGTGGACGCGCGGGACGAGCAAGCACTTACCGCAGTGAAGCTCTACTATGAAGAAGGGCTTAGCCAAGCGGAAGTCGCCCAAGAAATGGGGGTTTCTCGACCCACCGCATCAAAGCTGATCCACCATGGCAAGCAGCGGGGCTTTGTCACCATACAAATCAACGACCCCCGCCAGGCCAGCTCGCAATTGGCTACCGAACTCATCGAGCGTTTCCAGCTCGCCGATGTGCGCCTCGCCCAAGTACCGCGCGGCACGAATTCCGACTTATTGCGCGAGCTTGGCCGCACCGGCGCCGATATGCTCGCCGAGCAAGTTCGCGACGACATGAAGGTCGGCGTTTCCTGGGGCAATACCATGTTCGCGGTGGCACAGCACCTCCCACCCACCGACCTGCACGGCGTGGAAATCGTGCAACTTAAGGGCGGTACCTCTCATTCGCAATACAGCACCAACGATATCGAAACCATCAATCGCTTCTGCTCCGCCTTTAACGCACACGCCCGCACGCTTCCATTGCCCGTTATTTTCGATAACGTCGAGGCCAAAAGAATCGTCGAACAAGACCGACATATCGCGCATATCCTGCAGCTTGGCAGGGAGACCGACGTCGTGATCTTTACCGTCGGCGAAGTACACCCCGAATCGCTGCTTCTCAACCTCGGGTACCTCACCAAAGCCGAAATAACGAAGCTGGTTGCCAATGCAGTTGGTGATGCATGCTCCCGTTTCTACACCACCACCGGCGAAATCGCCCTCCCCAGCGTGGACGAACGAACAGTCGGCATCACCTTAGAAGACCTCAAATCACGGCCCATACGAATCCTCGTCGCGGGCGGCGTCAACAAGGCCGCAGCCATCCGGACTGCGCTGACGATGGGGCTGGCTACGCACGTAGTAATCGATCAAAGTACCGCGATCCGTGTGCTTGAAGATCCCGCAACCAGCCGCCGTCGATAAGCAAACGTTGCCTGCTAAAACACCACTACGCCGACGATTGCCGCATTGAGCATGTTGGTGGCAAACCCGGTCATCAGCGCCAACGGTGCCAGCTTTGCCACCTCACCCCGGCGCTCCGGAACGAGGCCGCCGATGGAACCGATCTGAATCGCCATAGAGCTAATGTTTGCGAACCCGGCCAATGCGAACGTAGTTATCATCACGGACTTTGGATCCATGTCCGGAATGTGCGGGCCGAAGGACGTAAAACCAACGAATTCATTAATAATCGTCTTCTCGCCAATAAAATTGCCCACGAGCTGCGCGTCCTGCCACGGCACCCCGATCAGCCACGCTGCAGGGGCGAAAATCAGGCCGAACAGGCCTTCCAGCGACCAATTGTCCTGACCGAACAAACCGCCGATTCCGCCGAGGATTGCGGAAATCATGGCAATAAAGGCAATAAAGGCGATCAGCAAACAGCCGACTGCGATGGCGATCCGCCCGCCGGACATGGCGCCGCTACCGATCGCGTCGATAATATTTTTGGATTCCGTATCACGAACATCGCGGACCGAGGCATCCAAATTGGACTCTTCCGTCTCCGGCCAAAACGCCTTGGCCACAATCAGCGAGCCCGGCGCGTTCATCAGGCTTGCCGCCAACAGGTACTCCAAAGGTGCGCCCAGCAGCGAATAACCAATCAGCGTAGAACCCGCAACGGAGGCAAAACCGCCGGTCATGCAGGTAAATAGCTCGGAGCGCGTGAGCTTTGGCAGGTACGGCGCGATGACCAGCGGCGCCTCGCTTTGCCCGAGGAAGATCACCGTGGACGCCCACACCGACTCCACCTTGCTGGTGCCCAAGATCTTTTTCAGTGCCCCGCCAAGCAGATCCACAAAGATTTGAATGACGCGCAAATAGTACAAAGCGCCGATAATCGCACCGAGGAAAATAATCACCGGCAGCACGTTGAGCGCGAACACGAAACCATTGTCCTCGCCGAACAAACCACCGAACACAAACGAGGTGCCTTGGTTGGTGAACTCAGTGAGTTTTTCCAGCCCCTCCGCGATCTTCTTTAACGCCAGGAAGCCGTAATCCCATTTCAACACGATAAGGGCGAAGGCGATTTGCAGCACGAGCCCCACCCCTAGCGTGCGCCATCGAATCTGCCTTCGATGTCGTGAGAAGAGAATCAGCACGCCGAAAATAACGGCGATACCGAGGAGACCTTGAAGACGATCCATGATGTGGGGCCTTTCTAGTGACGGGCTAAGGACGAGGTGAGGGGCTACAACGAATCCGGTCCGAACGCATACGGAAGCAACTCCGCAAAGGGCACGGAATGCGCGCGGTCATGCTCGGCAACGATTACCCGTTCGCAACCGAATTCGGAAAGCACTTGGCGGCAAGCACCGCAGGGGTAGCAAGGTTGCGCCTTCAGCCCCACCACAGCGGCCGCCACGATGCGAGGGCGCTCCGACCTGTTTGGCTCGCCGGAGATAATTGCCCGCGTCACGGCGGTGCGTTCCGCGCAGATCGTGAGCCCGAACGAAGCGTTTTCAACGTTGCATCCGGTGACCACTCGGCCGTTCGAAAACAGCAGGGCGGCGCCTACCGGAAAGTCGGAATACGGAGCGTACGCGTGTTGCGCAGCTTCGCGAGCCAGTTCGAGAAGTTCGGAATCGGTGGGGGTCATGGGTGCCTCCTCGCGACACTGATTAACACTTGATAAACATACCCTTGACAATTGTTCTAGCCCTCATGATAATCGGAGGTAGGCCAGCACACAAGAACCTCACCATCGTGACTCATATCACTTATTTTCTATCGCTATCATCCCTAAGGAGCACCTCATGGCCGAGAAATTTGACGCCGTAGACGTCATTCGCACCAAACGTGACCACCACCGCCTGAGCGCGGAACAAATCGCATGGGTGATCGATGCCTACACGCGCGGCGTCGTTGCAGACGAACAAATGGCCGCCCTAAACATGGCGATCTTCCTCAACGGCATGGACCACGATGAGATCAATGCTTGGACCGCCGCCATGATTGAAACAGGCGAGCGAATGCACTTCGGCGCGCTCAACCGCCCCGTCGTCGACAAACATTCCACCGGCGGCGTCGGCGACAAAATCACCCTCCCGCTCGCACCGCTTGTCGCGGTTTTCGACGTCGCGGTTCCGCAACTGTCCGGGCGCGGGCTCGGCCACACCGGCGGCACCCTGGACAAACTCGAATCTATTCCCGGTTGGCAAGCGAGCGTATCCAAGGAACGCATGATGGAGATCCTGGCAGACCCCGGCTGCATTATCTGCGCCGCCGGACCGGGACTCGCACCCGCCGACAAAAAGATCTATGCGCTGCGCGATATCACCGCTACTGTCGAAAGCATTCCACTGATCGCCAGTTCGATTATGAGCAAGAAGATCGCGGAAGGCACCGACTCACTGGTGCTCGATGTCAAGGTCGGCTCTGGGGCGTTTATGAAGAACATCGACACCGCCCGCGAGCTCGCCAGCACAATGGTCCAATTGGGTAAAGACGCCGGCGTAACCACCGTGGCGCTGTTGACCGACATGGAGCATCCGCTTGGCCGCGCCGTCGGAAATGCCCTTGAGGTGCAGGAATCGGTGGACATTTTGGCTGGCGGAGGCCCCGACGACGTGCGCGAGCTCACCATCGCGTTGGCGCGGGAAATGCTGACGCTGGCTGGGAAACCCGATGTTGATATCGCTGCGGCACTCGATGACGGCCGCGCCATGGATGTGTGGAAGCGCATGATTACCGCACAAAATGGCGATCCCGATGCGCCTCTTCCGCAAGCCAAACATACGCACGAAATCACCGCCGATCGCGACGGCTACCTCAGCACCCTGGATGCCCTCGCGGTAGGTGTGGCCAGCTGGCGGCTTGGGGCTGGGCGGGCCCGTAAAGAGGACCCCGTGCAGGCTGGCGCCGGTATCACCCTGCACGCCGGATTCGGCGAGCGTGTGCGGCGTGGCCAACCGTTGTTCACCCTGCATACGGATACCCCCGATCGCTTCGAGCGCGCCCTCGAAGCGCTCACGCCAGGGTTTGCCATCACCGATTCCGCGCCCTCGATGCCAGAATCTGTCATCCTTGAGCGCATCGACTAATTCGCACACTTTATTGAGGAGATTTCGCACCATGACCACTCGCGCGGACGTCGCCGCTATGATCGATCACACCCTGCTCAAGCCGGAAGCGACCCACGCCCAAGTTGCCGAACTCGCCGCAGAAGCAGAGCGGCTAGGCACGTTTTCAATCTGTGTTTCCCCGTCGATGCTGCCGGTCGCGGTACCGGAGGGCGTGGCGGTGGCCACCGTCGTCGGATTCCCGTCCGGCGCCGTGCACCCATCGATCAAGGCGGCGGAGGCGGCCCAGGCAATCAGCCAGGGCGCGGACGAGGTCGATATGGTGATCAACCTCGCGCTGGCCAAGGAAGGTCGCTGGGATGACCTCCGCGATGAAATCGCCGAGATCAAACAAGCATGCGGAAATGCCCTCCTCAAAGTTATTATCGAATCCGCTGCGCTTACCGACGCTGAAATCGTCGCGTGTTGCCGTGCCGCCGAGGCCGCGGGCGCAGACTTTGTAAAGACCTCCACCGGATTCCACCCAGCCGGCGGCGCCTCCGTACATGCCGTCAAACTCATGAGCGAAACTGTGGGCGGGCGCCTAGGCGTCAAGGCCTCCGGAGGCATCCGCACCCCCGAAGCCGCGCTCGCCATGATCGAAGCTGGCGCCACCCGCCTCGGCCTCTCCGCTTCCGCCGCCATTCTCGACGGCCTTCCCGACGAAGAAAGTGCACAATGAACACCCTGCAACGCGCCAGGTTTTGGCGTGACCACGACCCCGATCCAAACACCCGTTCCATTATCACGCAGCTTATCGACGCCGCGATCAACGGCGACGCAACCGCCGAAACCGAGCTCGCCTCCCGCTTCTCCGGACCACTCACATTTGGGACCGCAGGCCTGCGCGGCGAGGTAGGTGCTGGGGAAAGCCGCATGAACCGCGCCGTCGTAATCCGAGCAACGGCGGGATTGGTGTCGTGGCTTCAAACAAAGGTTCAAACCCCGGTTGTGGTCGTCGGCTGCGACGCCCGCCACGGCTCCGCCGAATTCCAGCGCGACGTCGCAGAAGTCGTCTCCGGAGCCGGCGGAAAGGCGCTCCTCCTACCCGCGCAACTACCCACCCCAGTCACCGCCTTCGCCGTACGTGCGTTCGGAGCGGATGCCGGCGCAATGGTCACCGCCTCACACAACCCGCCAGCCGACAATGGTTACAAGGTATATCTCGGCGGCCGCATCGCTCTCGGTGCAGGTAACGGGGTACAAATCGTCGCACCGGCGGATGCGGAAATCACGGCGCATATCACCGCCATGCCGCCCGCAGACGAGATACCGCGCTCCGCCGACAATATCGAACACGTCGACGTTATTGAGGATTACCTGAAACGTGCCGCAACGCGCGGTACCCCCAAGCCATTGCGCATCGTGCTGACCCCAATGCACGGCGTCGGCGGTTGCGTCGCGGTGAAAGCACTCGCCGCCGCAGGATTCGACGATGTCCACTTGGTATCCGAACAAGCGCTCCCCGACCCGGACTTCCCCACGGTTTCCTTCCCTAACCCGGAAGAACCCGGCGCTCTCGACCTTGCGTTCGCATTGGCCACCGAGTTAAACGCAGATCTTATCCTCGCACTGGATCCCGACGCCGACCGTTGCGCGGCAGCAATCCCAACCGCCACAGGCTGGCGCCAACTTTCCGGAGATGAAACCGGCGCCTTGCTGGGCGAATACCTAGCAAAACGCGCAGACGGCAAAGGAACGATGGCCAACTCTATCGTTTCTGGCCGCCTGCTCGCCCGCATCGCGGCGGCGCACGGGCTGCATCACGAAACCACGCTCACGGGGTTTAAGTGGATCGCCCGCACGCCCGAACTCATATTTGGTTACGAGGAAGCGATTGGGTATTGCACCGACCCCGAGTTCGTCCGCGATAAAGACGGCATCACCGCGTGCATTACCATGGCCAGCCTCGTTGCCGAGCTCAAAGCACAGGGCCGGACGGTCGAAGACGCGCTGGCAGACCTCGCGCGGCAACACGGCCTGCACGCCACGGCACCGTTGACCTTCCGGGTATCCGACCTGCAACAAATCGCCGACGGCATGGCGAAACTACGTGCGAATCCGCCGGCGGCGCTCGCGGGCTCGGAAGTGGTGGAGTTCGCCGACCTTGCGGACGGCTACCAAAGCTTACCCGGCACGGACGGGGTGCTTATCCGCACCGCCGCCGACGACCGCGTAATCGTCCGCCCATCCGGCACGGAACCCAAACTCAAGTGCTATTTAGAGGTAGTGCTCCCCGTCGCGGACGAAGTGCCCACTGCGGCGGCTCAAGAACGCCTTGCTTCCCTGAAGCAAGAGATCGCCGCAGCTGTGGGCATGGCGATGCCCTAACCGAGCAATTGTTCGGCCAACTTGGAAAGGTCCCGCGGCCAGTATTCCTCGCTTCGAGGATTCAGCGTCCCGGGGCCAGGCTCGCAGGCATCCACAACCTTCCGCCAGCGCTCTGGGATGGCATCCACCCCATACACTGCGCCCAACAATGATCCACAGACCGCACCGTTCGAATCGGTGTCGCCGCCCAAGCTGATCGCGTGCACCACGGCGTCCTCAAAGCTATCGCCGTGGGCAAGCTCCCAAACCGCCTGGAAAAACGCATTCTTGGCGGACTTCATTCTAAACATCAAGTCGCGCTTCCCACCCGCGCGCGCCGCAGCCACAAGCTCGCGAACAACGGCGCTCGGATCAGCAGCCAGCAACTCCAATACTTCCTCCGCGGAAAGCTCGTCACGGATCGCGGCTGCAATCGCAACAACATACGCCTGATTCACTTCCTGGCAAATATGGTGCGGGTGCGTAATCAGACAATCCTTAACCGCTAATTCGCGGGCCTCCGCCTCAGAAAAACGGGAAGCGAAAATGCCGAGCGGGCTCACCCGCATCAACGCACCGTTGGCCTGACTCGTTTCATCAAGGCGGTCCCGAAGCAGCGCGCTGGATACCGTTGCCCCAATATCAACGGGTTCCGACCGTGCCCACTTGCGATACGCTTCCCGCACGTCATCAACGTCATACCCGTCGTTTCGCACGATACTGTGCGCCAATACCAGCGCCATTTCCGTGTCGTCCGTCGGCTGACCCGCAATGATATTGTGCGCACCGCCGTCCTGTAACTCCCGAATCCCGTCCGGATACATCTCCTTAATTGCCTCCGGTGACCGAAACTCCACCGAAGCGCCCAAATTATCGCCAATTGCCTGCCCATACAACACGCCTTGGGCGCGATCTAATGCAGAGACCATTACGCCGACTCCTTCCCTTACAACCTCAACGCAGTTGCCCCCAATGGTAAGGCGCTACCGGATGCAACAAGGTTGGATCCTCCAAGTGGGGGTACCAAACGCGGGTACGACAGGTCACCTAAGTGACAGGCCCAGCAAAAATCCCACAAGCAGGCGTACCGAAGTCACCGCAAAACCCGCGGCCCTTAATCCTTTAAAGTCCTCACCAATACCCGCAGTGCGGTTCTGAGCTCTTTGAATTGCCAACCGCATTACCGATTCGTCGAATCGTAAACTCTGGTTCCTGGTCTTTTCGTACTTCGGATCATGCCTTTTAAGCTGTTCCAAGCACTCCTTTTGTGTCGCCACGTTGTGCCCATCGCAATAATGAAGCAGAATCCAATACTCGAATTGAGGCTTACTGTATGCAATGTTGCGGTCATCACGGCTCAACGCCCAGTACGCAAGCTCCGCGAAAGCCTGATCATCTCGCCCATCGTCATCAATAACCAACCACGCGGGATCACCCGATCGCAACAAGCCTCGTCGTTTATACTCTTCAACGACTTCAACCATCGACGCCAAAACATGTTTCGGCTCAGTTCCCCGCGATGTCTGACGGCAATCTACTTTTACATTCAGCCCAGAATGTGCGGCATCCCCCAGCAGCAGTGGGTTAGTGAAGTAGAGTTTTTCCGTCTTGCCTTCAGTAACAATAAGCACAAGTCGCCGATAATCACGCGTATTATTTTTCCTTGCTTTTGGCCGCAGTTGACGTTTATTCATCGCAGCACGCGGCAACCGCTATTCACCGCCTAGAGCCGAAAATTGCTCCGCTAGCTGAAATCCAGAAATATGCGGGACGCCGCCGAACCGGCCTTGCAAATAACTCTTCCGGATATCCTTATCGTTCCTCAAACCACGATACTCATTTAGCCCAATAAGCCGTGACTCACCTTGCAGATCTTTCTCCACAATCCAGATCTCATCTCGTCGGAAATAATCCAAGTCCATCAATAATAGGTCGTGAGCAGTGAAAATCAATTGTGCACGGGTATCCTTCGTGCATGAATCAAGATATCCTTGAATAATCTGTTGTACCACTTGTGTATGCAGACTTTGATCAAGCTCATCGATGAGCAAAATCGGAGGTTCCGGATGATTCGCAGCTAACCACAACCACGGAAGTATGGCAATTATTCGTTTAGTACCTTCCGACTGGTCACGCCATTCCAGAACAACCTCGCCCCCATCTTCGCCTTGATGAACGAAGCCCACGTGATGTATCGAAACCTCTGCCTCAGCATCCACTGCGAGCACGAACAACCTGCCATTTCTCACAACGTACACCTCGCGACCAAAGTCCATAAACTCAGGAAAACGCTCCTCGATCTCCTGCTCAGAAAATGGACTTTCCTCAACATTTAAAGGCGTAAAATTCAGACGGACAACTCCAATACTTAATGCAGAAAGAGCCTGTCCGATTGTGTTAATTTTGTATGCACCCAACATAAATACATCATCGGACACGGGCGACGCCCAAACAATGCGATCAAGAAACGCAAATGGTGCCAAGTAATCCGTAAACTCCGAATTCCCCGCAAACATTTGCGCTACCATCGAGGCAAACGCTTGTGCAGGCTTGACGTTCTTTACCAACTCCGCCAGCAATACGTTGTCGGATAGCAATCCAAGCTGCACCTCCGCTTCGCTTCGATCAAAAATCATTAATTCATTTTCTGCACGTATCAAATACAAGTATTCCTCGATAACTCGCCCCTTGCGCACAGCTAAGAAATAGGTATACATCTGCCCGTGATGCATGAAAATTACCTTGAAAGTAGTCGGTTCTTGCCTAGCCATTGCCGACAATTTAAAGGCACAGTTCGCTACACGTGCGACGCTCATTCCACCAACAACTATTGAACGTAACTGCCACAATGCATCCAAAAGATTACTTTTGCCGGAAGCATTGGCCCCATAGATCGCGGCAATAGGATTAACAGATATTCGATACCTGCTTTCAAATCGCGGCACACGATGACGAAACCTCTGCTCACGGCTTGAGCGCATCGTCAACAGCGTAGAGTCCCGAAAAGACCGGAAATTTGAAAACTCGAACTCAACCAACACGAGACAGACCTCCTCCCTAAACCCTACGTTAGACGAGAAAATTCCGCATCAATCGCATCCGACCATCCAACAATCAACGAAACGCCGCTTATCGACGCCCCGCCAGCCGCGACCGACCGCGAATATAACGCCGTTTTCCTCGATTTCTACCCCCGTTTTTGGGTATTTTTCAGACCAATTTTGCGCCGACATCAGGCTTGTTGCTAGCGATTTCTCCACTTAACACTTCTGCAGCATCCCCGCAGCTCACAACGGCAAAGGCAACCGCTTTTGAACGATACAGCTGGAGCCGTTCGGGCACCCGTTTTCACACCAGGAAATTTAAGCCTTACGCAGCATAAACACTGGTAGAAGATATGTCACGTATGTAGGGTTTGTGTTGTACCAGCAAGGGACAATCAATTCGGGATTTCGGGAGGTGACGCGACCAACATGAGGCAAGCTGAAAACGTTGTGCTGGACGCGGCGTCGTCACCCCGCTTTTTGCCGGAAATCTGCGCAGAAGGCGCTGCGCAACTCGAGGCCATGCGGCTCGTTGCTCGGATGCTGCTGGATGTCACCGCTGGCGTGGATATGTCCACGGAGGATCTGCATACGCTCAGCGGGGAACTTGCGGCGAAGCTGGGGCACGCGCATTCGATGCGCGAGGTGGAACGCGCGATCAGTTGGTGTGCCCGCCTGCACACCGAGCTTCCCACGTTTCGCACACTGTTTAAAACGCGGGGGCTGGTGTCATGGCGGCACATGATAAGCATGGAACGTGTTTTTGAACGCCTAGAAGAACCGCTCACCCCGCAACAATGCGGCACAATCGACGCTGCGCTGGTGGAAAAGTTCACCGCTACCGTCCCCGGACAAGATATACCCAGCCCCGCCGAAGTATCACACTGGCTCGAGGAAATTGTGCGCGAGATGCTGCTTCCAACGGAGACGGCGGACACGAAACCAAACACAGTTGCGCTGTCTTCGGGCGCCAATGGCGGTAACGCATTGCTGACCGCAGAATTATCAGACATGGACGCCAAGGTGGTCTTTGACACGATTGAGGTGTTTGCCAAACAGCACGAGGTAAGCAAATCGGAAGCGTTGGTAACCTTGGTATGCAACCGGCCCGAGGGCACCGATGTGGTGAGCAAGCTCGTGCTTGTGGGGTTCGGTTCGCCGCGCCCAGAGGAAACCGTGGATGCCACATGGCTGTATAACACCGGACCCGTCACCGCCGCTCAGCGCGCCAAATTGGGCTCCGTGCGGAAGGTGTATTACGACGCTCACCAGGTGGCTAAGCAATGCCGGCGCGAACACGAACCTAGTTTCGAGCTGCGGGCGACCATTTGGCTACGGGACCTTACATGCCGCTATCCCGGCTGCAACGTACCCGCACACAAGTGCGACATCGACCACGTGATCAACCACGCCGCCGGCGGGTGGACCACCGCCTCGAACCTGCAAAGCTTGTGCCGGAAGCATCATAACGCGAAAACCGACCGGCGAGTCCGGGCAACAATGAACTCCAAAGGGCACGTCACCTGGCATCGCGCCAACGGCGCCTTCATCGGGACAACCCTGCCCAAAGGTCCCCTGGCGGGGCTTGAGGGATTGATCGGCGGCATCACCACGCGGCATTCCGGGAAAACCTCAAAGGACGACAACACCAATCCGCCGATCCGCAACGGGCTCGGCCGGTGGGGCTACACCTTGGAGCAAAAGCGGCGGCGCATCCGGAGGTTCATCAAACTCCGCGCGCAAGGTGCTGACCCACCACAAGCCGACACATGCTTGCCTCACCCCGCAGGACGGGGCTAGCAGGCATGCCTTCACACAAATTAGGCGGCGTGACCGGCGATCGAAATGTCTCGGAGACTACTTGGATGGACTAACAGCAAGCGCGAAGTGACAATGCACTCCAGCTCCACGCAATCTCCGACAAGGGAACCAACCGTGAAAATGGAAGCAAAATCGCCATCGGGACCATGACACAGCGTGGCCTTAATCAGCGAACGGGACTGGTGAAGCCGCTCCCAAGTTGAATGGTCATACACATTGATCTTCAAACCCTGCATGATCGCTGGGCAGCCAACAGCCTGAGGAGGTTGCACCGGCTGCTCGAATTTCACCGGTTCATAGGTGTCCTTACCGGCAAACTTCGCAAGGACCCGAGTAGGGATCTTCGAAAGAACCTGACGGGCAAGGAGCTTCGCGGCGTCGCCGATGGCAGGATCGGCCCTGAGCGCGGCGTCGCGAAGCAAGGAGTCAATGGCGATCAGCATCGCCTCACAACCCATGTCCGCATCGGCGCTCGGCGACAATGGAACGTGCGAA